>CAYNNB010000206.1:0-1014 GCA_964398425.1 uncultured Flavobacterium sp. | reverse complement strand
AGGAAACTTTTTCTTCTAAAGTAGCACCAGCAGGAAAATGCATATCCACTTCTTCTATTGGAACAATTTCTCCATTGGTATCAACTTTTGGATTAATGCCTAAAATTTCATTTTCTTTTGCTAAATCTTTTTCCAACAAATAATGAATAATTGCTTTTCTATTTTCAGCTTTTACTTTTGATTTTGCACCTTTTTCACCTAAAGAAATGCTTTTAAAATCTTCTCTTATTTTTACTTTATCTTTAATTTGATTAAAAATAAAAGAAACTCTTTTTTGTGATAATGTATCATTGTAACCATTACTCCCAACTTCATCTGTAGAACCAGTAATTGATAGAATTTTTGAAGTCTTATTCTCTGCTATCCATTTTACTAGTTTAGCTTGTTCAACCTTATTCAATTCAGATTTATTATTATCAAAATAAAAAACAACTTGCTCTTGTGCATAAAAATTAAGTGTGAAGAGTATGGTTGAAAAGAAATAAAAAAAATTCTTCATAAATGTTATTTTTATCAAAGATACTATTAAAAAGTTTATTTATCTAATATGAGAATTTCAACTCGACGATTTTTTCTTTGCTGTTCTTCGTTTGATTCTGGAATAGGATAAATAGGGAAATTACCTCCAAATCCATTAAAATTCAATCTTTCAGAATTGATTCCTTTTTCAATCAAGTATTCAACTATTCTCTTAGCTCTATTTTTTGATAGTTTTAAAGATAATTTATCGTTTAAATTAGGATTACAACATATGTGCCCTTGTATTTCGATTTTCATCTTATCCATCTCTGAAAGAACTTGAAAAAGTCTATCAAGTTTAGAGAATGAACTTTTATATATAATATCTGTACCCAAGTAAAATTCAATGTTCTCTAAAATAATTTTATCTCCAACTCTAGATTTTTGTAAAACGTTTACAAAATCTAGTTGATTAGATATTGTGTCCTCAACATTTTTAGTAATGCCTAAAATTTCATTTTCCTTAGCTAAATCTTTTTCTAACAAAAAATGAAT
>CAYNNB010000205.1:0-1025 GCA_964398425.1 uncultured Flavobacterium sp. | reverse complement strand
TAAAAGTCAAAGATAAGTATTTGTCTTTTAATTATTTGTTTTTTGTGATTTCAAAAAAAGTTGTACATTTGCACCCTTAATAACCGAGGTCGAGAACCTCAAATTAATCAATTAGATTATGTCAGTAAAAATTAGATTACAAAGACATGGTAAAAAAGGGAAGCCTTTTTACTGGATCGTAGCGGCAGATGCACGCGCAAAAAGAGATGGTAAATTCTTAGAAAAATTAGGAACTTACAATCCAAATACTAACCCGGCTACTATCGATTTAAATATCGATAAAGCAGCTCAATGGTTATTCAATGGTGCACAACCTACGGATACTGCTAGAGCCATATTATCTTACAAAGGGGCGTTATTAAAACACCACTTAGATGGAGGGGTAAGAAAAGGTGCTTTAACTCAAGAACAAGCAGATGCTAAATTAGCTGCTTGGTTAGAAGAAAAAGCAGGAAAAGTAGCTTCTAAAGAAACTGGTTTAGCTAAAGCTCAAGCTGATGCTAAAGCGGCTGCATTAAAAGCTGAAAAAGAAGCAAACGAAAGACGTATTGCTGCTCAAGCTGAAGCTGCAAAAGCTGCTGAAGCTACAGAGGAAGTTGCTGAAGAAGTAGTTGAAGAAACTGCTACTGAAGAGGCTCCAGCTACAGAAGAAAACAACGAAACAGAAGCTTAATATATTGCGATAATGCGTAAAGACGAATGTTTCTATTTAGGCAAAATCGCTAAAAAGTTTAGTTTCAAAGGCGAAGTTCTATGTTATTTAGACACAGATGAGCCTGAAATGTATCAAAATTTGGAATCAGTTTTCGTTCAAATGAACCGAAATCTGGTTCCATTTTTTATTGAACAATCTTCCCTACACAAAGATAAGTTCCTTCGTGTAAAATTTGAAGAAGTAGATTCAGAAGTTGAAGCTGAAAATCTTTTAGGTTCTGAATTGTATCTCCCTTTATCAATGTTGCCACAATTAGAAGGAAATCAATTCTATTATCATGAAATAATTGGTTTTAAAGTGGTTGATCAAC
>CAYNNB010000204.1:0-1043 GCA_964398425.1 uncultured Flavobacterium sp. | reverse complement strand
ATTATATGGTTATTAGTAATAATAGCTTGTATTTTATTAGTAATGGCATTAAGAAAAGTACAGGTTCAATATGCTAGAAGATCTGTTTCTGGTGATTTCGAAGTTGATTCTTTAGGTGATAACCGTCAATTTATCCCTTTAAAATTAAATTCTGCTGGTGTAATGCCAATCATTTTTGCTCAAGCAATTATGTTTATACCTGCTGCAATCGCTGGATTATCAAAGTCTGATACGGCTTTAAGCATTTCAAATATGTTTAAAGATCCTTTCGGATTAGTTTATAATATAGTTTTTGCTTTATTAATTATAATTTTTACGTATTTTTACACCGCCATAACGGTACCTACAAATAAGATGGCTGATGATTTAAAAAGAAGTGGTGGTTTTATTCCAGGTGTAAAACCTGGTGCTGAAACTGGAGATTTTCTTGATAAATTGATGTCATTGATTACGTTCCCTGGTTCTGTATTCCTAGCGTTAATAGCTGTGTTCCCTGCTATTATTCATGGTTTGCTTAACGTTCAAGGGGCTTGGGCATATTTTTATGGAGGTACTTCATTAATCATTATGGTTGGAGTTGCAATCGATACTATTCAACAAATTAATTCTTATTTGTTAAATAGACATTATGATGGCTTAATGAAAACAGGTAAAAATAGAAAAGCTGTAGCTTAATAAATATGGCAAAACAATCAGCAATAGAACAAGACGGAACAATAGTAGAAGCATTGTCAAATGCAATGTTCCGTGTAGAGTTAGAAAACGGACACGTTGTAATTGCTCATATCTCTGGTAAAATGCGTATGCATTATATTAAGTTATTACCAGGGGACAAGGTTAAACTTGAAATGAGCCCTTATGACTTATCCAAAGCTAGAATTACTTATAGATACTAAAGGCTATTAAAATGAAAGTAAGAGCATCAGTTAAAAAAAGAAGCGCAGAATGTATTATCGTGCGTAGAAAAGGTAGATTATACGTTATTAATAAAAAGAATCCTAGATTTAAACAAAGACAAGGATAATTATGGCAAGAATAGCAGG
>CAYNNB010000203.1:0-1045 GCA_964398425.1 uncultured Flavobacterium sp. | reverse complement strand
TAGTAGTAACTGGAACAGACGAACATCCAGCACTTGCAGGAATCGTATAAGTTACTGTATAAGTACCTGGAGTACTTGTACTCGGTGTAATTGCTCCAGTAGTAGCATCAAGCGTTAAACCTGCTGTAGAAGTAAAAGTACCTCCAGTATAAGCATTCGTTCCCGTTAATGTTACCGATTGAGCCGCTGTTATATCATTACAGAATGGTGTACCTGCATAAGTAATTGTTGCTGTAGGAACACCTGTAATAGTTACTGTAGTAGTCACTGGAACAGCTGGACAGCCAGAACTTGCTGGAATCGTATAAGTTACCGTATAAGTACCTGGAGTACTTGTACTCGGGGTAATCGCTCCAGTAGTAGCATCAAGCGTTAAACCTGCTGTAGAAGCAAAAGTTCCTCCAGTATAAGCATTCGTTCCCGCTAATGTTACCGATTGAGCCGCTGTTATATCTTTACAGAATGGTGTACCTGCATAAGCAATTGTTGCTGTAGGTGCTGCTGTAATAGTTACTGTAGTAGTAACTGGAACAGACGAACATCCAGCACTTGCAGGAATCGTATAAGTTACCGTATAAGTACCTGGAGTACTTGTACTCGGTGTAATTGCTCCAGTAGTAGCATCAAGCGTTAAACCTGCTGTAGAAGTAAAAGTACCTCCAGTATAAGCATTCGTTCCCGTTAATGTTACCGATTGAGCCGCTGTTATATCATTACAGAATGGTGTACCTGCATAAGCAATTGTTGCTGTAGGAACACCTGTAATAGTTACTGTAGTAGTCACTGGAACAGCTGGACAGCCAGAACTTGCAGGAATCGTATAAGTTACCGTATAAGTACCTGGAGTACTTGTACTCGGGGTAATCGCTCCAGTAGTAGCATCAAGCGTTAAACCTGCTGTAGAAGTAAAAGTTCCTCCTGTATAAGCATTCGTACCCGCTAATGTTACCGATTGAGCCGCTGTTATATCTTTACAGAATGGTGTACCTGCATAAGCAATTGTTGCTGTAGGTGCCGCTGTAATAGTTACTGTAGTAGTCACTGG
>CAYNNB010000202.1:0-1065 GCA_964398425.1 uncultured Flavobacterium sp. | reverse complement strand
GTTATTGTTCCTTTTACTATTCCTTCAAACAAGAAATGCTCACTTCCAAAATTAAAAGCTATTACAGTTTTAAATTGAGCGCTTCTGTTGGTTTGACTTTCTAATTTTTGAAGAACCAAAGCCATATTATCGCCTGCATTTTTATGTTCGCCTGCATAACGTGCAGAATAAACACCTGGTTCGCCATTCAAAGCCTCAATTTCTAAACCAGTATCATCAGCAAAACATGACAATCCATATTTTTCATAAACGTATTGTGCTTTTAATATTGCATTTCCTTCTATTGTATCAGCGGTTTCAGGAATATCTTCTGTACAACCAATCTCTTCTAAAGAAACAATTTCAAATTTATCTCCTATCAACTGCTGAATTTCAGCAATTTTATTTTTATTATTTGATGCAAAGACTAGTTTCATATTCAAATGACAAAATTAAATATCAATATCAAAACTCAATAATTCAAAATTTCAAATTGACATTGTAGTTTATAGTTTTTAAATTGATTTTATTATTGTAAATGCAATTGTAAAATCTTCTTATTAATTTCTTTTATCAATTGTGGACCCTCATAAATAAAACCAGTATACAACTGTACTAAACTAGCCCCAGCATTTAACTTTTCAATAGCATCCTCCGCTGAGTGAATCCCACCAACTCCAATAATTGGGAACGATTTGTTACTATTTTCAGCTAAAAATCGGATCACTTCTGTAGAACGTTTCGTTAATGGTTTACCAGACAATCCACCCGCTTCAGTTTTGTTAACCGATTGCAAGCCTTCTCTAGATAATGTAGTATTGGTAGCAATAACTCCTGCAATTTTTGTATCATTTACAATTGCAATAATATCCAACAACTGCTCATTAGTTAAATCGGGAGCAATTTTTAATAAAATGGGTTTTCCCTTCGACAAGCTCAGGGCGACCGTTTTTTGGTTATTTAAATCTTGTAACGTTTGTAACAATTTTGTTAGCGGTTCTCTATCCTGCAATTCTCTTAAACCAGGCGTATTAGGTGAACTTACATTTACAACGAAATAATCAACATAATCGTATAATGCATTAA
>CAYNNB010000201.1:0-1074 GCA_964398425.1 uncultured Flavobacterium sp. | reverse complement strand
AACCCGTTGGGTGTAATTATTTGAGAGAAAAAAGAGAGAATTGAGTAAAAAAAATGGTTTAGATATTGTTCAAGATACTGAAATTCAGTATCTTGATGTCGCCAAACAAAACAATATCTATGTCAAATATAGTAAAAAATTATTTTAGAGTTTTAGAAGTTATAAGTTCTTTGAATTTTGAGTTAGATTTTAAATCAGGAATTGGTAGAAAGCAAAAAATGTCTGATTTAGAAGTAGTTGCCTTGAGTTTAACAGCAGAATTTATGTCAATTGATAGTGAAAATTCACTTTTCAAACAGCTACTTCCAGGTGAAATTCCCAATTTAATTGAGCGTAGTCAATTTAACAAAAGGCGTAAAAAGCTGTTTTTGTTTTCTGAAGAAGTTCGAACAAAACTAGCATGTCAATTTTTGGAATTTGAAGACTATTTTGTTGTGGACAGCATGCCTTTAGAGATTTGTAAATTTTCAAGACATAACAGGATAAAAATCTGTAAAGATGATTTTGAAACAGCACCTTCCAAAGGTTTTTGTGCTTCTCAAAACAGTTGGTTCTTCGGATATAAACTTCATGGGGTTTGTTCTGTTTCTGGTGTTTTTCATTCTTTAGACATTACAAAAGCGGAAGTTCATGATGTTCATTTCTTGAAAAACATAAAGCAACAAATGTCTGAATGTGTGCTGCTTGGAGACAGAGGTTATTTATCTGAAAGTATTCAGCTAGATTTATTTCAAACAGTTAAAGTTAGGTTAGAAACACCAAAAAGATCAAACCAAAAAGACTATAAACAACAACCTTATATATTTAGAAAATCAAGAAAAAGAATTGAAACTTTATTTTCTCAATTATGCGATCAATTCATGATTAGAAGAAATTATGCCAAATCTTTTGAAGGTTTTAAAACTAGAATTCTAGCCAAAATAACAGCATTAACTCTAATTCAATATATCAATAAATTTATCTTTGATAGACCAATAAACAACATCAAAAATCAATTAATTTAATTTCACCCAACGGGTTAAAATTAATAAAATAGCTAGGGCCAATTTAGCTAAAAAAATTAATTCGTCTTCG
>CAYNNB010000200.1:0-1075 GCA_964398425.1 uncultured Flavobacterium sp. | reverse complement strand
AACCCTAATTGCTCAAATTTATTCATTCTGTATTTTTAAATTGGGTGCAAAGGTACGCTTAATATATGGATTTTACTAATTATTCCCAATTATTTCCATTTTACACCTTAATAATCAGATATTTACATCAACATCTCGATGAGAATTAGAAAATTTTCACCAAAGAATCAATCGTTATTCTTATTAAACCGTAGAAATTAAACAATTAAACGCAACAATAATCAAGAATGATTCCTAATTTTGTAAATAAAAAAATGTTTCATCTTCTTGACATCATTGGCACACTGTTTTTTGCCATTTCAGGTGTTTTAACTGGGTTAAATAAAAAATTAGATGCTTTTGGCGTATTTATTATTGCTTTTGTAACTGCTCTAGGAGGTGGAACGCTAAGAGATATATTAATTGGCAAAACACCTGTTGGTTGGATGATTGACACACAATATATTTATATTGTCCTTTTAGGTGTTTTAATTTCAGTACTGTTTAGAAAAAAACTTGACCAATTAAGAGTGTCTTTATTTCTGTTTGACACAATAGGTTTAGGAATTTTTACAATCATAGGAATTGAAAAAGGAATATCGAAAGAACTCGACCCAATGATTTGTATCGCATTAGGAACTATGACCGCTAGTTTTGGTGGAGTTATTAGAGACATTTTATGCAACGAAATCCCAATTTTGTTTCGAAAAGAAATTTATGCAACAATATGTATTATTGGCGGGGGTTTGTATTTCTTTTTAAAACAATTTCATTTAAACCAAGACCTACTCTATCTTTTAACTTCTTCTTTTATTATTACTTTGCGTTTACTAGCTGTTTATTATAAATGGAGTTTACCGCAACTTTATAAAGAGTAATTACATCATTCTTTTTAAAAAATTGACTAACTTTTCTACAGCTTTTCCTCGATGACTAATAGTCGATTTTTGCTGCATAGACATTTCTGCAAAAGTAACATCAAAACCTTCTGGTTGAAAAATAGGATCGTAGCCAAAACCCTCATTCCCCCTTTTTACTGGAGTTATTGTTCCTTTTACTATTCCTTCAAACAAGAAATGCTCACTTCCAAAATTAA
>CAYNNB010000199.1:0-1084 GCA_964398425.1 uncultured Flavobacterium sp. | reverse complement strand
TTTTTTAGTTGTGATTATAATCTTGTATAAAGTTGGTTTAAAAACTAATTTTTATACGCCATAATTTCCAAAATTAAAATTCCCAACGGTTATTTCTTGTAGCCTCAACATCAACAAATTATTAAATTTTAAAAATTTGTACACTTTAAACTTTAAACTGCAAACTTTTCACTACCTTTGCACCTTCAAAAAAATACCTTATGACAGCAATTAGAAATATCGCGATTATTGCACACGTTGACCACGGTAAAACAACTTTGGTAGATAAAATTATGTACCACTGTCAATTGTTCCGTGAAAACGAAAATACAGGCGACTTAATCTTAGATAACAACGACTTAGAGCGTGAAAGAGGAATCACCATCGTTTCTAAAAACGTTTCCGTTAACTATAAAGGAACTAAAATCAACATCATCGATACTCCAGGACACGCGGATTTCGGTGGGGAAGTAGAACGTGTATTAAACATGGCCGATGGAGTACTACTTTTAGTAGATGCTTTCGAAGGACCTATGCCACAAACACGTTTCGTATTGCAAAAAGCGATTGACTTAGGCTTAAAACCATGTGTGGTAATTAATAAGGTAGATAAAGAAAACTGTACACCAGAAGAAGTACACGAAAAAGTATTCGACTTAATGTTCGAATTAGGTGCTGAAGAGTGGCAGTTAGATTTCCCAACTGTTTATGGTTCGGCTAAAAACAACTGGATGTCTGACGATTGGAAAAACCAAACAGAAAACATCGAGCCGTTGTTAGATATGGTAATTGATCATATTCCAGCTCCTAAAGTGGCAGAAGGAACGCCACAATTATTAATCACGTCGTTAGACTTCTCTAGCTTTACAGGTCGTATCGCTATCGGTCGTTTACAAAGAGGTGAATTAAAAGAAAACCAACAAATCTCTTTAGTAAAAAGAGACGGGAAAATCATCAAATCAAGAATCAAAGAATTACATACATTTGACGGTTTAGGTCGTAAAAAAGTAGAAAGCGTACAAGCAGGTGATATCTGTGCTATTGTAGGTTTAGAAGGTTTTGAAATTGGAGATACTGTTGCTGATTTCGAAAATCCAGAAGCATT
>CAYNNB010000198.1:0-1084 GCA_964398425.1 uncultured Flavobacterium sp. | reverse complement strand
ACGAAGCCCATTTGTTGTATTTAGAACAATACATCGGTGCCAAATTGCGCGAGCACAAAGACCGCACGCATTTTACGCTTTTAGAAAAACTACCCAAGTTTTACCACGAAGCCAAAAACAGAGCGGCTTTATTAAAACTGATTGAGAAATTGAAAAAGAAATAATCACAAAATAGCATTATGAATAAACTAATACCATTTATAGCCTTATTTCTCTTTGCTCTACAAGCAAAAAGTAACAATTGGATGGGAACTTCTGCCCAAGAGAGGAATCAAAAGCTTCATGATACTACCACTATATCTAATTTAATCAATAAAGCTAAAATTCAAGAGAAAGAAAGGGATAAAGGAATAGAAGTTCTTAAAAATACGCTATCAGTTATTGACAAGGCTTTAGCTAAAAATTATACTATTCCTGTTCAACAAAAGTTGAAGCTTCAATTGGCTAACACCAACTCTGAAATAGGAAAAAAGTTTATTGAATTAAGTCAGGTAAAATTAGCCATTCCCTATCTCTTTGAAGCCTTGAAGTATTATGAAATAGTAGAAAATAAAAATGGTGTTGCTAAAACCTATATGAACATTGGTTTGGCTTTTAATAATCTGAAAGATTATAAAAAATCTAAAAAGTACTACGATCAAGCTACAAAGCTATGTATAGCAATAAAAGATTGGCAAACACTTGGTAAAGTCTATAACAATTACAGTGTAAACTTGTATGAACAAAATCAAAAAGAAGAATCTACGGCTTATGTATATAAAGCGCTGAATGTCTTTAAAAAAGTTAACGACAAACAAGGAATTTCATATTGCCTGTATAATCTTGCACAAAAATTTAATGATGCGGGTAATCCACAAAAGGCGATGCCTTATTTGATGGAATCTTTAGAAATGAGAAAAGCAATAGCAGATACCCGAGGAATTGCAGAAAGTTTAAATGCTATTGGGATTTGTTATCGTTGGATGAATGATATTCCTTCGGCGCTTACATATTTAAATGAAGCCAATCAATTAGCTCAAAAAAACGGTTTTTTTCATGTATTAGAAAGTTCTTCCGATATGTTGAACTACATTTATGAAGAAGA
>CAYNNB010000197.1:0-1088 GCA_964398425.1 uncultured Flavobacterium sp. | reverse complement strand
TGTTTTTACTATTGTCTAACAAGTCATTCGGATTGATGTATCTTGTTAAAGGAAAAACAGAATTATCTAATTTTAAAGCGTAACCCATAACTAGAGCATCTGGATTACAAGGGACTGGTAATAAATCATCAGGATTGAAAATTGTAGTTTGTTCCAAAATTTTTCTTCTTACTTCAGTTAAAGTCATTCGATCAGTTTCTGGATTAAAATTTTCTAATCTTCCGGCAATTTGTGTGGGTTGAAATGTGACCCCTCTAACACATTTTTGTTGCAAAGCGAAATCTATTATTTTTCCAATTTCGTTATCATTGAGTCCCTTTTGCAAGGTTACAACTAATGTGGTTGACAAATTTAATTCGTTTAAATTTTCGATGGCTTTCTTTCTAATATCCCATAAATCAGCACCTCTTAATTCTTGTAAAACCGAATTTTCAAATGAATCAAATTGTAAATAAATTTCAAAATCTGGCGAATAGCTTTTAAGTTGTTTTGCGAATTCTTTGTCATTTGCAATTTTGATTCCATTGGTGTTCAGCATTAAATGTCTAATTGGTAGCGACTTAGCATAATCTAAAATTTCAAAAAAATCAGGATGTAGGGTAGGCTCACCGCCGCTTATCTGTACTACATCAGGTTCTTTTTCATTCAATACAATTGTATCCAACATACTTTTAATTTCATCTAACGTACGATGTCTGCCATAAGTTGGAGATGAACCTGCATAGCAAGTAGGACAAGTTAAATTGCACCTGTCAGTAACTTCTATTACCGTTAAACAAGAATGTTGTTCGTGATCGGGACATAAACCACAATCATAAGGACATCCATAATCTGTTTTAGTATTAAATTTATAAGGCGTTTCAGAAGGTTTGTTGTAATTTCTTATGTTTTTATAATACTGAATATCGTCTGCAATTAAAACTTTAGATTTTCCATGCTCAGGACAACGTTTCAGTATATAAACCTTATCATTTTCAAAAACAATTTTGGCATCAATTCGTTTTAAACATTCAGGACAAAGGCTTAGAGTATATTCGTAATAGGTGTAATTTCTAACGGGCATTTTTAAATAAAATTAAAATTGTTTT
>CAYNNB010000196.1:0-1106 GCA_964398425.1 uncultured Flavobacterium sp. | reverse complement strand
CTTTTTCCTCTCCTGCCAAGGTAAACAAATGTCGCTTATCATAAAATTGAACTTCGCCATCGGGGAAAACAAAAAACAATCGGTTATAATAATTTCCTGCCTCCTCAATTACGAAACTACCTATTATGGCTATTTCTAGAGATTGTGCTTGTTGTTTTATCCAACTTACAGTTTCTCCCTCCATGGTTTCTGCAACTAAATTAGGACACATGGTAAAACCTGTTGAGAACATTTCAGGGAGCACAACTAAATCAACATTTTTATCCAATTTTGATAGCCAATCAGAAAAAATTGTTAAATTATTTTTTTTATTTTCCCATTCAATATTAACTTGTACAAGTGCTATATTCATGCTTAATAATTCTAAAAATAAAAAAAAACACACTAAAAAGTGTGTTTTTTTTATTAAATTATACTTATTTATTCAACCAATTTGTATTTAAAAGATCCAGATACTATATGATTTTGAATTGTGCCATCGTTTGTTGTTAATTCAAATGTACCTTGTACAATATTTGTAACTGGATCAAAATCTGTTATGGTGACCTTTCCATTTGTGGTATTACAAACTTGTTCAACATTATCAATTTTCATTGCTATTTTAACAAAAAAACCATCTGTTTCAATATTACTAGAAAATAAATGATCTCCTTCTGTAATGTTACTTTTAGGAATAGCAATATAAGTTTCAATCTTTTTATTAACAACAGGGATTCTACCTGTGATACTATTGTCGAAATAAGCATAAAGCAGTTGGTAGTCAATTCCAAAAGACCCTCCAGAAGGGTTACTTAAATCATCTCCTTCTACTGTTCTCTGATCATAAATAGCGCCATCTAATACTACTCTTATTGGATAAACAAGGGTTTGACTCCCTCCTCCCTCATTAGAGCTACTTGAACTATCTGAAGAACAAGAAAAAAATAAAAGAATAGCAAACAAAGCAACTATATTAAATGGAATTTTCATACTTAACTATTTTAATGATGCTTTTAAATACTCTCTATTCATTCTAGCAATGTTTTCTAGAGAAATTCCTTTAGGACATTCCACTTCACAAGCACCCGTGTTAGTACAATTTCCGAAACCTTCTTCATCCATTTGAC
>CAYNNB010000195.1:0-1106 GCA_964398425.1 uncultured Flavobacterium sp. | reverse complement strand
AACCCTAAACCAACATTAGCTTCAGTAGCGCAAGCAGCTGCAGTTTGTGAAGGATCAACGGCTACAATTAACTTAACAGGTTTAATTGCAAATAGTACATTCTCATTTGGTTATAAAATTGGTACTGGTGCAACAGTAAACGTACCAAGTTTAACAGCTGATGCTTCAGGAAACGCAAGTTTCAATATCAACGTAGTAGCAGCAAACAATAACCAAACATTAACTATTACAGCAATTCAAAGTGCAGGTTGTACACAATTATTAACAGTTAATAATACAACTACTTTAAATGTATTACAAAATGTTACATATTATGTTGATGCAGACGGTGATGGTTTCGGAGACGCTACTTCTACAGTAGTATCATGTCAAGGAGCACCAACAGGTTATGTGTCAAACAATACAGATTGTAATGATGCGAATCCTTCAGTTAATGCAACTGCATTATATTATGTAGATGCGGATGGTGACGGTTATGGTTCAACTACAACAGCAATGTTGTGTTCATTAACAGCACCAGCAGGTTATGCAACAAATAATACAGATTGTAATGATGCGAATGCTTTAGTATGGCAGTCGGCTAGTCTTTATGTGGATGCGGATGCAGACGGATACGACAACGGTTCAGCAACAGTTTGCTACGGAGCAACTACACCAGTAGGTTATGCTACAACAACAAATGGTTCAGACTGTAATGATTCGAATGCGGATATTCATGCTACAGTATTGTATTATGTAGATGCGGACGGTGATGGTTATGGTTCAACTACAACAGCTATGTTGTGTTCTTTAACTGCACCAGCAGGTTATGCTACGAATAATACAGATTGTGATGATACGAATGCTAGCATTCATACTGGTGTTACTTATTTCGTAGATGCCGATGGGGATGGATTTGGTTCTAATACTACAGCTGTAGTATGTGCCTTAACTCCACCTGCAGGATATTCAACTAATAATAAAGATTGTGATGATACCAACCCTAACGCTTGGATCAGCATGAATTTATTTGTTGATAATGATGGAGATGGCTACACGAATGGTTCTGCAACAGTTTGTTATGGAAACACTATTCCAACAGGATATACTCTATCTTCTAACGGAAT
>CAYNNB010000194.1:0-1127 GCA_964398425.1 uncultured Flavobacterium sp. | reverse complement strand
TTAACCAATTTAGCTAAATGTAATAACTTATCTTCAGGATATGAAAAATCATATTAAAGACAACAAAATTCCTAATTTATAAACTTTAATTGAGATCATTTTACTTATGTTTTACAACTCAAAAATCTCCTCAAACCTTCCTTTCAGTTCCTCTCTCAACCCCTCAAAACAATCCAACAACTTATCATGTTCTTTTAAAGTTGCAACGGTTATTGATTTGTCAATAATTGGAAATTGATGTGCCGTAATGTTTATTTGTTTTTCATCTGCCAAAGCATCCTTTATTTCAATGGTTGCAACCTCTGGTTGTAATTGAGTTGCTGCTGAATTTGGGTAAAACAATTTAATCTCTTGAATACCAAAACGAACAGCGTAAGCCAGCATTTGATACAAATCCGATTGTGAAATTCCTTTTTTAGGGTCGGCATTATCTGAATAAACTAATTTATATTTTGTGTCGGCAATTATTTTTTTATAGCCTAAGTCTAAAATTAAATCAGGTTTTAGACCAAAGTTTTTGGCTTCATCTAAATAAGTGCCTGTTACTTGTCCTTTTGTATTTACGCCTTCTATTTCTTTATCAATAAAACCATAAATGAAATCCTCAAACACATATTCCATGGGTAATAAAAAAGCAAATAATTTTAAATCGTTTTTGTAATGGAATGAAATACTGTTTTCTAAAAACAAAACACAATAATCTCGCACAGTTTCAAAACTCGAAAACATCGGATTGAATTGTATGCGCTTACATTGCTCAGACGAAATTAGAACATCTGAAACCTCATCCAACAAAAACAAAATATCGCTTAAATTCCGTTTGTTTTGGTAGTCTTTAGATGCAGATAGTAGTATCTTAGAAACGTATTTAATGCACTGATTAAATTCGTTGTCCATTTCAAAAGAATCATAGGTACAGTTTACTTTATGATTTCTTCCTCTAGCTAAATTTTCTTTGATGTACGTATTAAAATTAATTCGTCCTTTTACAAAATTCAACTCATTTTCAATCTCAACGTATTTCTGATAAATCGAAGAACTTAAAAGTTCTTTGGTGTATTTACTAAACAAATAAATCAAGATTTCAAAAAAGTCGGCTTTTTCAGAGTTGATTCCCGATAAATAAT
>CAYNNB010000193.1:0-1145 GCA_964398425.1 uncultured Flavobacterium sp. | reverse complement strand
CTAATCCTTTTGATTTTATGGATATGATTTCATTGGAAGGTAAAACTAATTTCTTCGAAAAGAGAGTAGGAGAATACCAAAAAGCGGGTGTGGTAAATAACGATTCAGGAGAAGATAAATTTAGTTTTGACGCAGATTTTTAATTAGTAAAATGCAATCAACTCCAAAAAAAATCTAACAAAATAATTAAGAAAACAACTAACCCAATTATAAAAAGTAAGTTATGTACGTAGTAAAAAGAGATGGACGCAAAGAACCGGTATCGTTTGATAAGATTACCGATAGAATTAGAATTTTATGCTATGAACTAAATGAACGTGTAGATCCAGTAAAAGTGGCTATGCGTGTTATTGAAGGTTTGTATGACGGCGTAACTACTTCAGAGTTAGATAATTTAGCGGCTGAAACAGCGGCTTCTATGACGGTTACACATCCAGATTTTGCACAATTAGCAGCAAGAATCGCGGTGTCTAACTTACATAAAAATACTAAAAAATCGTTTTCAGAAACGATGTTGGATTTGTACCATTATGTTAATCCAAGAACAGGTAAAAAGTCGCCTTTATTGGCTGATGATGTGTATGAAGTAATTATGGCTAACGCTGAAAAATTAGATTCAACCATCATCTATAACCGTGATTTTAATTACGATTACTTTGGTTTTAAAACCTTAGAGCGTTCGTATTTATTAAAAATTAATGGTAAAATTGTGGAGCGTCCACAACACATGTTAATGCGTGTTTCGGTTGGTATTCATTTGAACGATATCGAAGCTGCTATTGAAACCTATGAGTTGATGTCGAAGAAATTCTTTACACATGCAACGCCAACGTTATTTAATGCAGGAACACCTAAACCGCAAATGTCTTCTTGTTTCTTGTTAACAATGAAAGATGATAGTATTGATGGAATTTACGATACTTTAAAACAAACGGCTAAAATTTCGCAATCAGCTGGTGGAATTGGTTTATCTATTCATAATGTGCGTGCTACAGGTTCTTATATTGCAGGTACAAACGGAACTTCTAACGGGATTGTTCCCATGTTACGTGTGTTTAATGACACCGCTCGTTATGTAGATCAAGGGGGTGGAAAACGTAAAGGTAGTTTTGCTATTTATGTAGAACCTTGGCATGCAGATATTT
>CAYNNB010000192.1:0-1171 GCA_964398425.1 uncultured Flavobacterium sp. | reverse complement strand
ACAATACAATCAATCATACTGTTGTTTACCATAAACTCACGTACGTTTTTCTCGCCTTTGTTGTTGGAGGTCATGGCGCCGTTTGCCATTACAACACTCGCCGTTCCTTTGTTGCTCAAATGGCTCCAAAAGGTTTGCATCCACATAAAGTTGGCATTACCATCGGTAGTAAATTCTTCTTTCGGTCCAAACAAGCGAGGGTCGTTTTCAGGTAAGTCTTCTGGGTGCCATTGGCTCACGTTAAAAGGCGGGTTTACAATAATGTAATCGGCTTTTAAATCAGGAAACTGGTCGTTCAATAAAGAGTCGCCCAAGCGTACATCAAAAGATAAATCACGCAAAGCTAAGTTCATTTTACACAAACGCAGCGTTCCATCATAGCGTTCTTGTCCGTAAATAGCAATGTTGCGTTTGTCGCCTCCATGGCTTTCTAAAAACTTCAAGGATTGTACAAACATACCGCCACTACCACAAGCGGCATCAAAGATTTTACCTTCATAGGGTTCAATCATTTCTACCATCAAACGCACGATACTGCCAGGCGTAAAAAACTGCCCTGCACCAGAACCTTCTGCCAAAGCAAACTTACCAATGTAGTATTCATACACACGCCCTAGCACATCACTTTCAGGGTTTTCCTTTTGCGATAACTTAGGATTAGAAAGTAAATTAATCAGTCCGCCCACTTGGCGAGCCGTTAATTGGCTTTTCACAAAAATTCGGGGTAAAATCCCTTTTAAATCGGGTCTAAACTTCGCCAAAGTAGCATCTAATACATCAAAAGCATCATCTACAATTACTTTGATGTTGTCTTGTTCGGCATTAGCTTTTAAGTATTCCCAAGTGGCTTCTTTGGGAATGATATATACATTTTTAGATAAATATTCATCCGCATCTTCCAACACATAGTTGATTTCTGCTTCATCTGTCGTAAAATAATTGGAGTTTTTATCGTGAACTAAAGCCGTCAATTCTTCTCTACGCATCTCATATCGCTCGGACATGTGCTTCAAGAAAATCATCGGCAACACATAGTCTTTGTATTGATTTTCAGCTACTGCGCCACGCAATTCGTTAGCGGCTTTCCAAAGTTCTTGTTCAAAATTAATATCGGCTTTTACGGTAGTTTTACTCATAGTAGTTTTAAAAATCTTATAGTCCCAAACATAAC
>CAYNNB010000191.1:0-1207 GCA_964398425.1 uncultured Flavobacterium sp. | reverse complement strand
ACTTTACGACCTGTATCTTTTCCGTTGATATCTAAAACTTTTACTTCCATTACTTCTGAATGATTACATAAGAGTTTTTGTGACCTGGAACACATCCTTTAACAACTAAAAGATTTTTATCAGCAACCACTTTTAAAACTCTAAGGTTTTGAACTGTTACATTTTCTCCTCCTGTTCTTCCGGCCATTCTCATACCTTTGAACACTCTTGATGGATAAGACGAAGCACCAACAGAACCTGGCGCTCTTAAACGGTTGTGCTGACCGTGAGTTGATTGACCAACACCACCGAATCCATGACGTTTAACAACACCTTGGAAACCTTTACCTTTAGACACACCTAATACATCTACAAATTCTCCTTCAGCAAATAAATCAACATTGATTACATCACCTAATTTGTACTCTGCTTCAAATCCTTGGAATTCAACAACTTTCTTCTTAGCAACTGTTCCTGCTTTAGCAAAGTGACCTGCTTCAGCTTTAACTGTGTGCTTTTCAGTTTTGTCATCGAAACCAAGTTGCAGAGCTTCATACCCGTCAACCTCATTGGTTCTGACTTGGGTAACAACGCATGGCCCAGCCTCAATAACAGTACATGGAATATTCTTTCCATTTTCGTCAAAGATACTAGTCATACCGATTTTTCTTCCGATTAACCCAGACATAAAAACTTATTAATTAATTAAACATTGATACTCAATGGCATAAGTAGCCATTTTTTCGAGCGTGCAAATATAGAAATTAAAAAGTTATTAACAAAACAAATTTGCTAACTTTTTTAAAAACAATTATTTATTCGCAAAAAATAAAAAAACCGAGCAAAATTGCTCGGTTTTAAATTTATATAAAGCTAGAAACTTAAACTTTGATTTCTACTTCAACCCCACTAGGTAATTCCAACTTCATTAAAGCATCGATAGTTTTAGAAGAAGAAGAATAGATATCTAATAATCTCTTATAAGAACTTAATTCGAATTGCTCTCTAGATTTTTTGTTTACGTGTGGAGAACGTAATACTGTGAAAATTCTTTTGTGCGTAGGTAACGGAATAGGACCAGTTACAACTGCACCTGTACTTTTTACAGTTTTAACGATTTTCTCAGCTGATTTATCAACCAAGTTATGATCGTATGACTTTAATTTTATTCTAATTTTTTGACTCATCTTGTTAAAAATTAAGCGTTACCTTTTGCTTTTTTAATTAC
>CAYNNB010000190.1:0-1238 GCA_964398425.1 uncultured Flavobacterium sp. | reverse complement strand
GTGATTAGTAATTAGTGAATAGCTAGTTACTAATCACTAATTACTAATCACTCAATTAAATGGCAAAAATCATTCCTTTTAAAGCAGTCCGACCAACAGCCGACAAAGTAGCATTGGTTACTTGTAGAACCTATGATGATTACAGTTCAGCAGAGCTTGCCGCTTGGTTGAGTTTTAATCCGTATTCGTTTTTACATGTGATTAATCCGGCTTATGTGTATTCACAAAAAATCACGTTGGATAAACGTTTTAAAGGCGTGGCTCATAAATACCAAGATTTTAAATCAGATGAAATATTAATTGAGGAAGAAAAAGCGGTTTTTTATCTTTATGAGATTCAATCCAAAAACCAAAAGTTTACCGGTATTATTGCTGGTACATCCGTAATGGATTACCAAAATAATGTCATAAAGAAACACGAAGACACCTTACAATATCGTGTGGAACTATTTAAAGATTATTTACATCAAACGCATTTTAATACTGAACCCGTTTTAATTACCTATCCAGACAGTACTGAAATCAATACTTTTATTGCGTTACGAAAACAGAGTAAACCAATTTATGATTTTTCTACCACAAATAAAGAGCGACATATACTTTGGAAAATTGATACACAAAGTGAAATCGATTGGTTAACCGAACATTTTGAAAAAATCCCGAATTTATATATAGCGGATGGGCATCATCGTTCGGCATCTGCTGAATTATTATTCGAAGAAGATAAAGAATTGGGTAATCCAAATTTAAATTATTTCATGAGTTTTTTAATTGCTGAAAGTAATGTAAAAATTTATGAATTCAACCGATTGATCAGAGATTTAAATGGTCTAAGTAAAGACGATTTTATTCAAAAATTGGCTGAAAATTTCATCATAAAAGTTAAAGACCAAGAACTTTGGAAACCTCAGAATAAATTTGAATTTGGCATGTATTTAGATGGCAGTTTTTATGCTTTATTCTATAAACATGAAAGTCATAGTGATATGAGTTTATTAGATAATTTAGATGCTCAAATATTATATGATAAAGTATTGCATCCGTTATTAGGTATTGAAGATTTACGAAACGACGAACGAATTGATTATATTTCAGGAAAGCAATCAGTATCAGTGATTAAAGATTTAATTGATGAAGGTGAATTTGAAGTAGGATTTATGCTGTATCCTTCCGATATTAATGAAATTAAAACTCTAGCCGATCACAATTTAATTATGCCTCCAAAATCAACCTATATT
>CAYNNB010000189.1:0-1280 GCA_964398425.1 uncultured Flavobacterium sp. | reverse complement strand
CGCAAAATGCGTTCAGAAATTGAGAAGGAAAAAGAACTAGAACTGGAGAAAAAACAAACCACTAAAAAACTGAAATTCAACGGAAATCTAAACCAATTAGTAGATATATTCTACCAACTAAGTCGTGAATTATTTGTTGATGGAAAATCATTTATTGATGCTTCCAATGGCGAAATAGTAAATATGATCGTCAATAACTTCATCGACAAAGACAACAACGAAATAAGTCCCCAAACAGTCGAAACCATCCTCAAACCATCACGAGGCGATAAACGACCAAAGACCCACAAACGAATAGACCTCGACAACTTCCTCTAAAAAATAATAGTCCCTTGGGACCCGATTGGGACTAAGGGACTTTTTTTTACTTCACAATTTTGCTCCATAAACTTTTAAAAACTACGAAAATGGAAGCAATTATTTTAACAAAAGACCAGTACAACGACTTAATGGCAAAATTAGATGCAATTCAAAGCCAACTAAACACCAAGCCAGACCCAAAGAAAGAAACCTTCTTAGACAATCAAGAGTTCATTATGCTGATGAAAGTCTCAAAACGCACAGCACAAACCTGGAGAGATGAAGGTAAAATCTCATTCAGTCAAGTAGGAAGTAAAATCTACTACAAACTTTCTGACGTTGAAAAACTACTACAAGAACACTACAACAAATCATTCAAAGGAAAATAGTATGAACCAGTGCAACGGAACCTGTGAAGTTTGTGACTGTAAAACAGGAACAACCACAAAGACTATTCACTAATCACTTTTCACCAATCACTCAAACATGATAACAATCTTCAAAAACTTCAACGAAGTAATAGAACACAAAACAATTCCCGAAATCCTGCACGAAATCAAAACAGGAAAGTACAGACCAGGGATAACCTATTTGCGTAAATCATTAGCCGAAAACAAACTAGAAGCCTATGAAAAAGCCAAAAAATCATTACCTGCATTCACACCTTCAGGAAAATTTGTGGGTGGAAGAAAAATGGAATTTCTGGAAGCATACTCCAATTTCATTATCCTAGACATCGATAAATTAAGTCAAACCGATTTACAAAACGCAAAACACAAAGCCAACCAATCCGAATACACCTATGCAAGTTTCATAAGTCCATCAGGCAATGGATTAAAGATTTTAGTAAAAGTAAACACTACAAAAGAAGACCACAAAGAAACCTTTTTAGCCATCCAAAAACACTATGAAACCCTATTAAACCATGAAATAGACAAATCCGGAAAAGACATAACCCGACTATGTTTCTACTCATTCGA
>CAYNNB010000188.1:0-1333 GCA_964398425.1 uncultured Flavobacterium sp. | reverse complement strand
TTTTATTGTGTAAACTTGCTTTTTTAGCACGTTCTTTAGCTAATTTTCGAATTCCTGACAATTCTTTTCGCTCACGTTCCGCTTGTAAAATTTTACGAAGCAATAAGTCTGCAATTTCAGGATTTTTATGTAAAAAGTTATCTAATTTCGTTTTAATAAAATCATTTACAAACGTACGCACAGAAGGTCCTTTAGGCCCCATATCTGTTGAACCTAACTTCGTTTTAGTTTGCGATTCAAAAACGGGCTCTTCTACTTTAACTGCAATAGCAGCTACTATCGATTTTCGTATATCTGAGGCTTCAAAATTTTTATTGTAAAATTCTTTCAGCGTACGTACTACCCCTTCACGAAAGGCCCCTAAATGTGTACCTCCTTGAGTAGTATTTTGTCCGTTTACAAATGAATAATATTCTTCTGAATATTGTGATTTACTGTGTGTTAAGGCAATTTCAATATCATCTCCTTCTAAATGAATTACTGGATATACCATATCTTCAGCGGTGATATTGTCTTCCAATAAATCTTTTAAACCATATTCCGAATAAAATTTTTCGCCATTGTAGTATAACGTTAAACCTCTATTCAAATAGGTATAGTTACGAAGCATTTTCTCTACATACTCATTACGATATTTGTAGTTCTTAAAAATGGTCTCATCTGCTATAAAAGCTACTTTTGTCCCTCTTCTTTTTGTCGTCTCAATTAAATCCTCTTCAAGTGTTAAAACACCAGCAGAAAATTCAGCTGCTTTTTGTTGATTATCTCTCACTGATTCAACACGGAAGTAAGTGGAAAGTGCATTTACCGCTTTAGTACCCACCCCATTTAATCCAATTGATTTTTTAAAAGCTTTGGAGTCGTATTTACCACCCGTATTCATTTTAGAAACTACATCGACCACTTTTCCTAGAGGAATACCACGTCCATAATCACGAACGGTTACCAATCGATCTTTGATGGTCACTTCGATTGTTTTTCCTGCTCCCATGGCAAATTCATCGATACAGTTGTCTATCACCTCTTTTACAAGGATATAAATACCATCATCGGGAGTGGAACCGTCACCTAATTTTCCAATATACATACCCGGACGAATGCGGATATGTTCTTGCCAATCAAGTGATCGAATATTATCTTCGGTATATTGATTTGAATTCAATTCTTCTAACATAGACACAATTATGGATATTGTGCTAATATAAGGGAATTGCAATAATTTTAAAAGGAGACTAAAAAGAAGTTTTGAACAATTTCTACTAGTGAAAAGTAAATAGTAATTAATGATTGGCTTTTATTTCGACTTTTGACTTTCGACTTTTGACTTTTGACT
>CAYNNB010000187.1:0-1409 GCA_964398425.1 uncultured Flavobacterium sp. | reverse complement strand
ACCATAACCCAAAAAAGAAAGCACCAATGACAGTAATGTGAGTAGTTTTTTCATTGTTTGTTTGTTTTTTAGTTAGTAGTTTTAAATGTTATTTAACAAAAATATGGAATTGAGAACTAGTAATTTAACATTTTATTGAAATTTAAAATATAAACACAAAAATGTTATTTTTTTGTAAAATCTATTTTCTAACTTTGTTTAAAATTAAAAATACTTGAAAAAAATATACTTTGCTTCCGACCAACATTTAGGTGCTCCCACTCCCGAATTAAGTTTTCCAAGAGAACGAAAATTAGTTGAATGGTTAGATACCGTTAAACAAGATGCTGAAGCTATTTTTTTATTAGGAGATTTGTTTGACTTTTGGTTTGAATACAAAACAGTTGTTCCCAAGGGGTTCGTGCGTGTATTAGGCAAACTCGCTGAAATTAGAGACAGCGGTATTCCTATTTATTTTTTTGTAGGCAATCACGACTTATGGATGGATGATTATTTCGAAAAAGAATTAAATATACCCGTTTACCATAACAATCAAGAGTTTACATTTAATGGCAAAACTTTTTTAATAGGTCATGGTGATGGAAAAGGGCCTGGTGATGTTGGCTATAAACGCATGAAAAAAGTGTTTACACATCCTTTTTCAAAATGGTTGTATCGATGGTTACACCCAGATATTGGAGTTCGATTAGCCCAATATTTGTCCGTTAAAAACAAATTGATTTCAGGAGAGGCAGACGTACATTTTTTAGGAGAAGACAACGAATGGTTGATTCAATATTGCAAAAGAAAATTAGAGACTAAACACTATGATTATTTTGTTTTCGGCCACCGCCATCTACCAATGAGCATTACTTTAGAAAATGACGCCCAATATATCAATTTAGGTGATTGGATTGGCTATTTTACTTATGGTGTTTTTGATGGCGTACAATTTGAGTTGAAAGAATACAAATAGTTTCAAATTTGCGTGAGGGATAGAGGCGGCATCCTTTTTTTACTGTGCCAAAGGAAGGAAAAAAAAGATACAGCCGAAAGCCCGACCTGAAAGGGCACGCCCAAATTCAGATTAATAAAAACGGCTTAAGGTGTTGCGATTTATTCTTTTTCCAATTCTTTTTCAATATCTAAATTTCGGAATTGAGGAGAAAGTCCGCCCATAGTAATTACAACTACTAAAGTCATGATTCCTCCAAAAACAACCGCATTTACCGTACCCATTAATCGAGACGTGAGTCCGCTTTCAAATGCTCCTAATTCATTGGACGAGCCTACAAATATGGAATTTACAGAAGAAACTCTGCCTCGCATAGTATCAGGCGTGTACAACTGCAAAATTGTTTGACGAATGACTACCGAAATTCCATCAAAAACACCACTTAAAAACAAAGCCACTACTGATACCCAAAAAT
>CAYNNB010000186.1:0-1425 GCA_964398425.1 uncultured Flavobacterium sp. | reverse complement strand
CCATCAAATCCATCAATAATTGGTTGAGAATCCGCTACTTTTTTATCTAAATCCGCCTGCAACGTTTTACCTTTTGCTTCTTTTTCGGCAATTGTTTTAGCACTACCCACTTTTAAGGAATCCAATTGTTTTATGGCAGCATCATGTGCAGCACGTTTCTCTTTATAAATAGGCCCCTTTCCCATTTTCTTTGTCCCCGCAGTACCTTCGGCTTCAGTAATATACGATTGATACAACACCGCCACTTCTTTTTCTTTAGCTTTAATTTGATTCTTTAAACTATCTATTGAAGCCTGATTTTTATCTACATCGGTTTTAAAATAATCAGACACTTGTTTTTTGTTGGCAATAGCCATTTCGTTCTTTTCCTTCAACAATACTGTATTAATTTCTTTCTCAAAAATCTTAATTTCTAAGGGTTTTGATATTACAATTGCGATAATCATCGCTAGGACAATTCGCGGAGACGCCTGAATGAATTCGTCCATAAAATTACCTTTCTTACGAATGGTAGAAACAATAAATCGGTCTAAATTGAAAATAAGCGAGCCCCAAACGAGGCCAAAAAATACAGCCATGTATACATTATCAAAAACCGTATATAAGGCATAAGCACTGGCGATAAAAGCCATAACAGCAGTAAAGAAAACAGTAGCTCCAATACCGGCATATTTATTTTGTTCGCCATCAGAGCAAGTGGCAATAAGATCTTTGTCCGCTCCCGAACAAAGAATAAAAAATCTTTTTAACATGACTATTCGTTTAATAGAACCAAAAGCCTACACCTCTTGGTTAGTTGATTGATGATGATGATTACAAATTTGTTGCCAAAAATGATTTTTTGTTACATTTATACAAAATATTATCTGATAATCAATTTATTAGAAACGAAATAGAAGTAAAATTATTTTAGTACTGAGGTAATTCTCTAGTTTCTTTTATAAGTACATCGCCTTCAAAAATATAAATATTCCCATTCTCAGGTATTTCTTTACCCGATTGAATTGCTAGGACATCTTGTAAAAATAGCTTGGTATAAGTTGCTCGTATTCTGTTTTGATAATAATTTGTATTAATTACGTACAACGGACTTTCAAACGAATTTCTTTGACCAAGTGTATCATCTAAGTGCGCATATCCATTCATAACCAAAAACAATTGGTATCCGTTTTTCTTAGCATACGTTTCATAATGCATCATAGGCTTACAATAATCTGACGTACATCCATTTTTAAAGACATAAACAATTGATTTGTCGTGTTTACTTAATTCCGATCTTAATTGTTTGCCTGATATTTTATAGATATAATCGGGAGACAATGCCTCAAAAGACTTAAGTTCTACAATTTTGGCTTTATTCTCTTCAGAAACTTTATTAAAATCATCGGAATACCCATTTACTTGAATACTACAAGAAGACACCAA
>CAYNNB010000185.1:0-1522 GCA_964398425.1 uncultured Flavobacterium sp. | reverse complement strand
GGATTTTCTTAGCGATGGTAGTTGGAGTAGGAATAGGTTATTTTATTCCCAATTCCGCTGATTTTATCAATTCTTTTTCCTCTGGAACTACTAATGTTCCATTAGCAATTGGTTTGATATTAATGATGTATCCTCCCTTAACTAAAATCGATTTTTCAAAAGTGCCTCAAATGTTGGAAAAGCCAAAGCTACTATCCGCTTCGTTTTTTATCACTTGGATTGTAGGGCCGTTTTTAATGTTTTTATTGGCAACGTTCTTCTTAAAAGACTATCCAGAATACATGACAGGGCTAATTATCATCGGAATTGCGCCTTGTATTGCCATGGTAATTGTTTGGAATGAACTAGCTGAAGGAAATAGAGAATTAACCGCGGGTTTAATCGGAATCAATAGTTTATTACAAGTGTTTTTTTTCAGTTTGTATGCCTATTTTTATTTAGCAATATTATTGCCTTTGTTTGGAATTAAAGGTTTGGAATTAACTATTACCGTTGCAGAAATTGCTAAAACGGTTGGGATTTATTTAGGGATTCCGTTTGCATTAGCTGTAATGAGTCGTTTTGCGATTAAAAAGTATTTGGGAGATAAATTTTTCAATCAGAAATTCATTCCATTTGTTTCACCAATTACTTTGGTAGCGTTACTTTTTACCATTGTAGTTATGTTCAGTCTAAAAGGCGAAATGATAGTTGATCTGCCAATGGACGTTCTTAGAATTGCTATTCCATTAGTGATTTACTTCGCTATAATGTTTTTCTTAATGTTTTTTATAGCTAAGAAAATTGGTGCCGATTATAGAGATACAGTTGCGTTGTCTTTCACTGCTGCTGGTAATAATTTTGAATTAGCCATTGCCGTTTCTATTGGCGTATTTGGAATCAATAGCGGGCAAGCCTTTGCTGGAGTAATTGGTCCTTTGGTGGAAGTTCCCGCTTTGATTATTTTGGTAAATGTTGCTTTTTGGTTGAAGAAAAAGTATTTCAAATAAATGATAATATTTATTCATTCAATAAATTTAAATATTGGTTTGTTGTTTGAAAAATTAAATCCGAATTAGATTTGAAATTTATTTTTTATAAAATTTTCTATATTTCCAATACGAGATAGCTGCAATACTACTTACTACTAGTACGGCATACAAATAATAAATAACATTTTGTTTTTCTCCTGAGGCATAGGAATGCATTCCACTTAAATGAAAATTAACTCCGAAATATGTCATTAATATGCTTGCAAAAGCAAAAACACTCATTACATTATAAATCCATTTACCACGAAGCGAAGGTACGAAACGAGCATGTATAACAAAAGCATAAATCATTATACTGATTAAAGCCCATGTTTCTTTAGGATCCCATCCCCAGTAACGTCCCCAACTTTCATTGGCCCATTGTCCTCCTAAAAAATTTCCAATTGTTAACATCACTAAACCTACCGTAAGTGCCATTTCATTGATGTATGTAATCTCTTGTATAGATAAATCCATTTTTTGCTTGTTTTTTGAATTGGTAAAAATCATTA
>CAYNNB010000184.1:0-1542 GCA_964398425.1 uncultured Flavobacterium sp. | reverse complement strand
GTTCCTGATTTTGTACATGTTTTAATGGATGGAAAAATCGTTAAATCAGGTACTAAAGAATTAGCTTTAGAGTTAGAAGAAAAAGGATACGATTGGATTAAGAATGAATTAGTCTAAAGTCAAATGTCTAAAGTTTGAAAGTTTAAAATGAGTAGTTTTAAATCGTTTGAAGAAATTTTATCTTGGCAAAAAGCTAGAGAATTTAATAAAATTATTTATGAAATTACAAATGGAACTTCTTTTACAAAAGACATTGATCTATCAAGACAAATTAGAAGAGCTTCTGTTTCAATTTCTTCGAATATAGCCGAAGGATTTGAAAGAAATACCGATAAAGAATTTGTGCATTTTTTGCATATTGCTAAAGCTTCTGCAGGTGAAGTGAGATCGCAATTATATTTAGCTTATGATTTAGAATATATATCTCATAATGAATTTGAGAATTTAATTTTTTAATTAGTGAGATTTCTAAATTAATTAGTGGATTTATTAAATATTTACAAAAATAAATGTTGAAATGTGAAGGTCTTTCGACTTTCAACTTTCGACTTTCGACTGAAACATGGAATTAAAAGATAAATTAGTAGCTTCTTTCATGGCGTTTGAAGAAAAAATCAACGATAACGCCGAATTACACGAGGTTAGAAGTCAAGCCATAAAAAATTTTGAAACTAAAGGTTTCCCTACTAAAAAGGAAGAAGCTTGGAAATACACGTCTTTAAACGCAATTTTAAAGCACAATTTTAGTGTGTTTCCAAAGCATGAAAATGCCATCGAATTTAAAGATGTTAAAAAATATTTTCTTCATGATGTAGATACTTATAAAGTAGTATTTATCGATGGAAAATTCAGTTCGTTTTTATCTTCTACAACACATGATGGTTTAGATGTTTGTTTACTTTCTTCTGCATTGACTAAGCCGAAGTATAAAATGGTAATTGATACCTATTTTAATCAAATTGCAAGTAAAGAAGAAACGTTAACTACGCTTAATACAGCTTTTGCTTTTGAAGGAGCCTACATCAATGTGCCTAAAAGTAAAGTTGTTGAGAAACCTATCGAAATTATCTATTTCTCTACTGGAAATGAAGCAGCATTAATGGTTCAACCTAGAAATTTAATCATTGTAGGTGAAAATGCACACGTACAAATCGTAGAACGCCATCAAAGTTTAAATAGCAATCCGGTTTTAACCAATTCAGTAACCGAAATTTTTGCTCAAAAACGCGCTATTGTAGATTATTACAAAGTTCAAAATGATGTGCAAACAGCTAACTTAGTTGACAATACCTATATTGCCCAAAAACAAGAAAGTCGTGTTGCAGTTCATACGTTTTCTTTTGGAGGAAATATGACAAGAAATAATTTGAATTTCTACCATCAAGGTGAACGAATTGATTCCACGTTAAAGGGCATTACCATTATTGGCGACAATCAGCATGTGGATCATTATACTTTAGTGCATCATGCTCAACCAAATTGTGAAAGTCACCAAAATTATAAATGTATTTTAGACGATAAAGCGACCGGTGTTTTTAACGG
>CAYNNB010000183.1:0-1543 GCA_964398425.1 uncultured Flavobacterium sp. | reverse complement strand
CACATGAATTAGTTCATGTAACTGAAAAACATACCTTGGATATTTTGTTTGTAGAGCTGTTAAAATGTATTTTTTGGTTTAATCCAATATTGTATTTCTATAAAAAAGCGATTCAGCTGAATCATGAATTTTTGGCTGATGAAAAAGTGGTCAAGGTATATAGTAATATTCCTTATTATCAGAATTTGCTTTTGCAAAAGAGTAGTAATGTAGCTACTGTTTATTTAACGACTAATTTGAATTATTTAATAACCAAAAAACGCTTACTTATGATGACAAAAAGCACCACAAGAAAAATAGCTTTATTGAAAAAAATTGCAATAGTGCCTGTTTTTCTGGGATTAGTCTACTTTTTCTGTGTAAAAATTATTGCACAAGAGAAAGAGTTAACTTCAAATGATATAATTAAAAATGATAAAATAACGGATAAAGATAAAATTAGAGATCGTTATTATAGTGGTGTTTATGTGAAAATTATTGATGAAAAAAATAACCGAAAAGAGGTGACTTTATACGAAAAACTAACATTAGAAGACAGGAGAAAATATCTTGATCTTGTTCCAGAAATAATTATTGAAAAAGAAATTCCTGTGCCATTATTTGAAAATATGAAAACTAAAAATATGGCGGTTTGGATTAATGGTAAAGTTGTGACTAAAGAAGAAATAAAAAAATTCGAAAGAACCGATTTTAGTTATTATACCTATAGTTTTGTGCATAAAAATGCTCGTTCTAAACGTTTTCCTCAAGAGTACCAATATGCATTATACACAAAAGAGTATTTTGATGAAAATTTAAAGAACAGTCATTTACATTTTGGTGGTGATACCATAAAGATAATATATGCTTCATATAAAACAATTAAAAATGATATTTTTATGAAGAAATACCCAGTTGATACTCTTGTTTGGTACAAAGAAAAGAAAGATGGTTATAATATATATGTGAATGACGGTAATGATAAGTTTGTAGAAGATGAAGATTTAAAAAAGAAAAGGGATTATGCATATTCAGGTGCTACAATAACTATAATTGATAAAGATAGAAATGTAAATGTTGTTAAAAAATATGAAGATTTGGATTTAAAATTAAAACAAAGATATCTTCAAACACATATGTTTTATTTAGCAGAAAAGCGCATTCCAAGTAAAGATATATTTGAAGAGTTTAAAAATGAAAAAGAATATTTAATTTTCATAAATGATAAGAGAATCGATAATTCGAATCTAAATAAAATGAAAAACTCAGATATATATTATTATGCAAAAATGACCAATCCTCCTACATCCACAAGAAAATATTTGTATTTTTTATATACAAAGAATTTCTTTGAAAAAGTATTGCATGTTAAATATAAAAAATACGTTAGGATAAGTTAATGATTCTATTTTCCTCAGCTTTAGTTGAGGTTTTTTTATTGTAAGAAAAAGTTAATTATATTTGTTGAAAATCGTAACAATGAAAAAAATCGTTTTCTTCTTAATCGTGTTGGTGTCTTCTTGTAGTATTCAAGTAAATGGGTATTCCGATGATTTTAATAAAG
>CAYNNB010000182.1:0-1551 GCA_964398425.1 uncultured Flavobacterium sp. | reverse complement strand
TTTTTCATGTATTAGAAAGTTCTTCCGATATGTTGAACTACATTTATGAAGAAGATTTAAAAGATGCCAAAAACGCCCTCAATGCCTATAAAATGTATATTGCTGCTCGCGATACCATTCAAAATGAAAAAGCGAAAATTGGCCTTTTAGAACGACATTATGCTTATGAATATGAAACAAAAAAAGCACTCATTCATAAAGAAACTGAAGCTGAAAAAGAAAAACAAAAAATCATTTTCCTTGTAATTGTCTGCTTTTTAATCTTGGTTTTGCTTTTAACTTTGATCTGGTTTTATTTTTATAAAAAGAAAAAAGGTTTAGAAAAAGAGATTGAAAAGAAAGCAATTGCCCTAGAAGTAGCCGAAGCCGAACGACGCCGAATTTCTGCCGACTTACACGATGATTTAGGCGTGGGAATTTCGACTATTAACCTACTGGGAAATCGAATTAAAAGGCAAGATGACCTAGCCATCATAAAAGCCGATGCCCAAAATATAATTGAAAACACTAAAAAAGTAAACGAAAAACTTACCGAAGTCATTTGGGAATTAAACGCCGAACACAACAACTTAGAACATCTTCTATTATTCATTCAAAAACAAGGTCAGCAAGTTTTTAAAGAAACAGCGATTGATTTTTCTATGCTAATTCCGCTAGATCTTCCCAATATTTTTCTATCGAGCTACGAAAGAAAACAGTTGTATTTTGTGGTTAAAGAGGCTTTTCATAACATCCTAAAACATGCTCATGCTACGCAAGTAAGTGGAAAAGTAAAAATAAACGGCACCATCAAAATTGAAATTGCAGATAATGGTCACGGGTTTGATGTAAACGAAAAATTAAATCACAAAACTGGTGAGGGTTTAACGAATATGAAAAACCGATTGGCAGATTTAAACGGAAAATTAGACCTTGTTTCCAACTCTAATGGAACCCGAATTACAATAGAAATTCCCTTACCCTAAAAATAAATAAAATGCAATCGAAAAAAATTGTAGTGCTAGAAGACGATACTACTTTTAGAAAGTTAATTACGTCGGAAATCAACAAAGTGGAAACCTTTGAATGTATTGGGGCTTTTTCAAAAATACAAGAATTGATGCAGGCTGTTCCAAACTTATTTCCTGATTTGTTTTGGTTGGATATTAGTCTTCCAGATGGCTTAAGTATTAATTATATTGCCAAGCTAAAGGAAATGTTTCCCAACTCATTGTGCTTAATTTGTTCGATGCACGACGATGACGACAAGGTTTTTACAGCCATAAAATCAGGGGCAGATGGTTATTTGTTAAAAAACAGTTCGTTTGAATTGATGATGGCTTCTATTGACGAACTTTTTCAAGGTGGTTCGCCTATGAGTCCATTTATTGCTAGAAAAGTCATTAATTATATGAAAACGGATAACCAATATGACCCACTAAAAGATCAATTGACCAAACGAGAATATGAAATACTCGCAAATTTAGCCCAAGGGTTTCAATATAAAGAAGTGGCGTATCAACTTTCTGTAAGTTTAGAAACCGTGAAAAAACACGTGCAAAACATCTATAA
>CAYNNB010000181.1:0-1557 GCA_964398425.1 uncultured Flavobacterium sp. | reverse complement strand
TCAGGAGGTGCTTTATATGGTACGACTTACTCAATTCGTGTAGGTCATAAATCAGGAGGTGTTTGGAGTGCTTACGGTGCATCATGTAACGTGACTACGCCTGCTGCTCCAGAGAGTAAAGTTCAAGCGACACAATGTGGTACTACATTAGCGGCTATTTCTACTACTATTTTGGCAGATGTTGCTTATGGAGCTACGGCTTACCGCTTTGAAGTAACTAACGGTACTACAGTACGTACATTTGATACGGCAAACGGTTCAACGAATTCATTCAAGCTGACTCAATTGACAGGCGGTGCGATGTATTCTACTACGTATGCTATCCGAGTGGCGGTTAAATATGGTTCAGGAGTTTGGGGTCCTTATGGAACTTCATGTAATGTTACTACTCCGGGAGTTACTACTAATGTATTCCCTTCTCAGTGTGGAGTTACTTTAGCTTCTATTACTACTCAAATTAATGCGGTTGCTATTGCGGATCCATTAATTACGGCGTATCGTTTTGAGGTAACTAATGGCAGCACAGTTCGTACATTTACTACGACAGATGGTGCTACGAATTACTTTAAATTGACTCAATTGTCAGGAGGCGCTACTTATTCTACTACGTATGCTATACGTGTAGCTGTTAAGTACAATGGTATTTGGCAGGCTTATGGAGCGTCATGTAACGTAACAACTCCAGCGGTACAAACGGTTAAAGTAGTGGCATCACAATGTGGTACCCTAGTACAACCAAGTACAGTGGTTATGTCAGAGACTGCGCCAGTAACGGTTACTAAGTATCGTTTTGAATTGACAGCGGGAGCTACTGTGTTAACGTATGAGAATGCGGTAAACAGCTTTAGATTTAAAGATGTTCCAGGTTTCCAAATGGGTACTACATACGCTGTACGTGTGGCTTATCAATACAATGGGGTATGGTATGATTACGGTCAAACTTGTAATTTAACTTTACCATCGTTGATTACGAAAGTACAAGCGTCTAGATGTGGTACTACAGTAGCTACGTCTACAAGGATATATACAGATGCAATGTCTATAACACCAAGTAGATATCGTTTTGAGTTTACTTCAGGAGCAACTGTATTGACTTATGAAAATACAACAAATAGCTTTAGATTCAAAGATGTAGTAGGTTACCAAATGGGTACAGCTTATAGTGTACGAGTGGCTACTTTATACAACAACGTTTGGTATCCATATGGAGAAAGTTGTGTAATTACTACAGAAGGTACTGCACCAACAGTTAGAGTAGAGCAAGAGAAAGAAGTTGCAGTAAGTGCACCGATCTTCTCTGTTAAAGGGTATCCAAATCCATACAATGCTTACTTTGTGTTATCGTTAGAAACGCCAAGTGAGTCAAAAGTAGGAATTAGCGTATTTGACATGGCAGGAAGACTAATCGAAGAAAAAGAAGTAGAGCCAGCTATGTTAGAGAACTTACCATTGGGTGCCAATTGGCCAATCGGAGTATACAATATTATTGTAACACAAGATAGTCAAGTGAAAACCATTAAAATGGTTAAGAATGAGTAATACTTATTAGCGAGAGCA
>CAYNNB010000180.1:0-1578 GCA_964398425.1 uncultured Flavobacterium sp. | reverse complement strand
AAATCTATACTTGCTATTAGTTCTTTGGCAGATTGTCTAATGAACACTTTGGGGTTGTTATAAATTATTAATTCCCCTAAACCAATTCTTTTTTTATTCTTAATGCCCTGTTTTTCCAGTTCAACTTTTAATCTATCATTAATACTATCTTGTAATGGTTTATCGTAAACAAAATATTTTTCATGTTTTAGCTTTCCATATTTTTCAGTCAAAGATTTTGACCCTTGATAATAGGGGAAGTGAAGTGAATTTTCATTTATTTCTGCCAAATTCATACTTGAAATAGTGAACTTGTCTTCCATGTCCAATAGCATCGTGCAGGTACGAAGGTTTTTAGCAGGGTAAACATCTATAATAGATTTGTCTTTTTTCATATGAATTACATCTATTATTTTTTGGGATTTATCACAACCATTGTACCGGAATTTATATTCATCTTTTGGGGCTTTCCACTGATTTTGTTTAACAAGAAAGGTTGACGATGATTTTTCATCTTGTATTTTAACTACGTTATCTTCATTATTACTATTTTTTGCCACCTGCAAAATAATTTGCCCACTTGCCACCTCAAAGTCTTTAATATTGGTAATGATCGTTTCTATGCATGAATATTGTAGTAAAAATTGTCGTGTATATTGATAGGCGGTTTCGAAAAATGCCAAATCAATAATGAAGCTCATCTTGCCCATTGGTTTTAAAAAATCTAAGGAATGCTCAATGAAAAGCATTACTAAGTTTATTTTCCCATTTTGAACATGAGCAGGAAATTGACTGTAATTTTGTAGATAATCTATTCTTTGTTGTTCATTTTCTTTCTTATCCCTACGCCCATATAAAGATATGTAAGGCGGGTTCCCTAAAACATAATCAATTTTTCCATAAAATTCTGAGAGAATTATTTCATTAACATTGTTAGAGAACAATGTTTTGGCTTTGTCATTATTTCTTAAAGTAAAGTCAGAGACATAGCTTTGAAATCCTCCTTCATATTCTTCATTGAATAAATGACGATATAATGCTTTGATATTGTTAATAGTCTTCTCAACCATTAATTTATCAACATCGTTGAAAATAAGCGATTTTGAAATAAGATTGTTTATTATATCTCGATTAGGGGTTATTTCATATACTTTACTTATAATTCTTAGTATAAAAATTCCTTGACCACAAGCAGGTTCTAAAATTTTTTTGTTTTCAATATCGGTATAATCTATCACCGAAAGAATTTGGTCAATTGTTTTCAAACCATTGGTTAAAAAAACACCATTCTGCTTTTTTTGAGCAATATTAATCCCACTCTCAAAAGTCTTTTGAAAATGTAGCACTGTATCAAAAAAGGCGTGAGTTTCAGTTCCTGCAATGGATTTCATAAATTGCTAATTTTAGTATGCAAAAATAAGTCTTTCTCCCAACTCACAAAACAATCATTTGGTTTTGTTGGCTTACAAATTTAAAACATAGTTTTTGAAATTGTTAAACAAATTGTATTATTTATTATAATTTAATGTGTAATATTTTTTTAACTGACTATCCGCATATTGTACAGTAAAAATTCTCATTTCCCCGACTTCCTCCTGT
>CAYNNB010000179.1:0-1586 GCA_964398425.1 uncultured Flavobacterium sp. | reverse complement strand
TCAAGTGAAAACCATTAAAATGGTTAAGAATGAGTAATACTTATTAGCGAGAGCATAAGAATAGCTCAAGCGAAAAGAGTACTAATAAGAGGAGGCTGTCGAAAGACAGCCTCTTTTTTTATTTCAATAATATTGATAGTTTTTTTTGTTTTTTTTAATAAAATAGCAAAATAATTCGGTTATTTCGTTTTTATGCTTCGTTAAATTTTAAAAAAATTAAATTTTATTGTTAATAATATAAAAATTAAAAAAGTTGTTAAAGTTTTCATAAGAATTTGTATTTTTACAAACTTGCTTTACTTTTAACTACTTAGCTGGTGATTTAAAAAGCGAGTTTTTAACAACGTAAACGGTGTGCGGCAGCCGTAAATGTCGGAAATAATATATTATTTAACTAACAATTAACTTTATGGAAAACAATTATTTTTCGCGAACGGGTGGCTTTTTTAAAGCTCTGTTTGCAAAAAATGTCCTCCTTTTAGCGCTGACGCTGTTAGCTGCTTTAGGGATGGAGGCGCAGACCACTGTTACTATAGGTTCAGGGACAAACACCGGTAATAAAATACCTATTGTACCTAACTATGGCTACAGTTATTCGCAACAAGTTGTTCTACAATCGGAAATTAATACCGGTGGTATAATAACTAAATTAAGATTCTACAGTAGTGGGACGGCCTTAACAAATAGTACCAATTGGACTATTTATCTAGGTCATACTTCAAAAACTGCTTTTACATCAACCACTGATTGGATACAATCAAGTGCGATGACACAAGTGTTTAGTGGTACAGTGTCAGCTGCTCCAACTGCTGGTTGGTATGAGATTGATATAGATGATGTCTTTCTCTACAACAATACAGATAATTTAGTTGTAGCTGTTGATGAAAATCAAGCAGGTTATGGTTCTAGTTCATCTAGTATATTTAGAATTTGGACAACTCCAGTAACTAATCGTGGAATTTATTATCAAAGTGATAGTACTAATCCAAATCCAGCATCAATTACTTTGACTGGAACCCGTACTTCATACATTGCACAAATGCAATTTGACATTGCAGCTGCTGCAGGATGTACTACGCCAGCGGCACAACCTACGGCTTTTGCATTTTCAAGTGTAACAGGTACATCATTGAGTGGTTCATTTACAGTACCTTCACCAGCCCCAACGGGTTACATGGTGGTACGAAGCACGAGTGCAACAGCACCAACTCCGCCAACTGACGGAACGGCACTTGCGGTTGGTTCCACAGCTTTGGGAGCAGGTACATCTGTAGTAGCTAATACAGCAACAGGGTCTTTTACAGATACAGGTTTGTCAGCTAATACACAATATTATTATTACATTTATTCTTATAATTCAGGCTGTACGGGTGCGCCAGCTTATTTAGCAACATCTCCTTTAACAGGAAATGTTACTACATGTATGCCTACACCAACTTCAGCAGCGGGTAATAACTTGTCAACTTCAAGTTTTACAGCTAATTGGACTGGAGCATCTGGAGATGCAGGTTATGAATTAGAAGTATCTACAAGTAGTACTTTTGCAACATTACTTCCAGGATTTCCTTTAGCCATTTCAAATAATG
>CAYNNB010000178.1:0-1604 GCA_964398425.1 uncultured Flavobacterium sp. | reverse complement strand
GGAAAACGTAAAGGTAGTTTTGCTATTTATGTAGAACCTTGGCATGCAGATATTTTTGATTTCTTAGACTTAAAGAAAAACCACGGTAAAGAAGAAATGCGTGCTCGTGATTTGTTCTATGCGATGTGGATTTCAGATTTATTCATGAAGCGTGTAGAAGCAGATGCCAATTGGACATTGATGTGTCCGAATGAGTGTCCAGGGTTGTACGATGTGTACGGAGATGAATTTGATGCTTTATACGAATCGTATGAGTCAGCTGGAAAAGGGAGAAAAACAATTAAGGCGCGTGAATTGTGGGAGAAAATCTTAGAATCGCAAATTGAAACGGGAACGCCTTATATGTTATATAAAGATGCTGCTAATAGAAAATCGAACCAAAAGAATTTAGGTACTATTCGTTCGTCTAACTTGTGTACGGAGATTTTAGAATATACTTCTGAAGATGAAATTGCAGTTTGTAATTTAGCTTCTATTTCTTTACCAATGTTCATTGATAATGGTCAGTTTAATCACGATTATTTATTTAAAGTTACAAAACGTATTACACGTAACTTAAACCGAGTAATTGATAGAAATTACTATCCTGTTGAAGAGGCGTATAATTCAAATATGCGTCACAGACCAGTTGGTTTAGGGGTACAAGGTTTAGCAGATGCATTCATCATGTTACGAATGCCATTTACTAGCGATGAAGCAAAACAATTGAATCAAGAAATTTTTGAAACAATTTACTTTGCAGCAGTAACTGCTTCAATGGAATTGGCTAAAGAAGAAGGACCGTATTCAACATTTAAAGGGTCGCCAATTTCTCAAGGAGAATTCCAATACAATATGTGGGGCTTACAAGATTCTGATTTATCTGGTAGATGGGATTGGTCTTCTTTACGAAAAGAAGTAATGGAACATGGGGTGCGTAATTCCTTATTGTTAGCGCCAATGCCAACGGCTTCTACCTCTCAAATATTAGGAAATAACGAAGCCTTTGAACCGTATACGTCTAACTTGTATACCAGACGTGTGTTATCAGGTGAGTTTATCGTGGTAAATAAACATTTATTACAAGATTTAGTAGAATTAGGCATCTGGAACGAAGATTTAAAACAAGAAATCATGCGTAATAACGGTTCTATTCAAAATATTGCCGGAATTCCACAAGAGATTAAAGATTTATATAGAACAGTTTGGGAAATGAGTATGCGTGATATTATTGATATGTCGCGTCAAAGAGGCTACTTTATTGATCAATCACAGTCGTTAAACTTGTTCATGGAAGGCGCTACAATTGCTAAATTAAATTCAATGCACTTTTATGCTTGGAAATCAGGTTTGAAAACAGGAATGTATTACTTACGTACAAAAGCAGCAGCTAATGCAATCCAGTTTACAGTAGCCCAACAGAAAAAAGCCGAGCCAAAAGCAGTGCAAGTAGAAGCAGAAGAAATGTCTGCTGAAGAATTTAGAGCGATGATTGAACGTTCTAAAAATGCAGGTCCTGAAGACTGCGAAATGTGCGGGTCTTAAATATAATTGTATAGTTTAAACAGCTGTCCAAAAAGTGATTATTCTGTCAAACTGAACTTGTTTCAGTTTCTAAAAACACT
>CAYNNB010000177.1:0-1605 GCA_964398425.1 uncultured Flavobacterium sp. | reverse complement strand
ATTCAAACTTACCTTCAAAATCGGTTGAATCGATCATGATAACTTTATCGGGCTTTTGAAAATTAAATATTGCCATATTTTCGACTAATGTCAATTATTATTTGTTATACAACTCAACGATTAGTTGCTCTTTAATATTTTCAGGAATTTGAAGTCTTTGAGGTACAGCAACAAAAGCACCTTCTTTAGTATCATTATTCCAAGTAATCCATTCATAAACAGTAGATGAATTAGCTAAAGAACGCTCAATTGCCTCAAGAGATTTTGATTTTTCACGAACTGCAACTTTGTCACCTGGTTTTAATTGATAAGACGGAATATTAACCACTTCACCATTCACAGTAATATGTCTGTGAGAAACCAACTGACGAGCACCTCTACGAGAAGGAGCAATACCCATTCTGTAAACAACATTATCTAAACGTGATTCACATAACTGTAAAAGGATTTCACCTGTTACACCTGAAGCAGCAGAAGCTTTTTCAAAAAGGTTTCTGAATTGACGCTCTAAAATACCATAAGTGTATTTAGCTTTTTGTTTTTCCATTAACTGAACAGCGTATTCAGATTTTTTACCTCTTCTTTTAGCTAAACCATGTTGCCCTGGAGGGTAATTTCTTTTTTCGAATGATCTATCTTCACCGAAAATTGCTTCGCCAAATTTACGAGCGATTTTTGTTTTTGGACCAGTATATCTTGCCATTTCTAAAATTTAAAATAAGGTAGGGATTATGAATTAAGGTCTTTCCTTCGATAATCTAATTCCTACCTTTGTTATACTTAATAATTATTAAACTCTTCTTCTCTTTGGAGGACGACATCCGTTGTGAGGCATTGGAGTTACATCAATGATTTCAGTAACTTCAATTCCACCATTATGAATTGATCTAATTGCAGATTCTCTTCCGTTTCCAGGACCTTTAACGTAAACTTTTACTTTTTTAAGTCCAGCTTCAAGAGCTACTTTTGCACAATCTTCAGCTGCCATTTGAGCTGCATACGGAGTATTCTTTTTAGAACCTCTGAAGCCCATTTTACCTGCAGAAGACCAAGAAATCACTTCACCTTTCTTGTTTGTTAAAGAAATGATGATGTTATTAAAAGTAGCGTTAATATGCGCTTCTCCAGAAGACTCAACGATAACTTTACGTTTTTTTGTAGTTGCCTTAGCCATATTACTTACTTATTATTTAGTTGCTTTTTTCTTGTTAGCAACAGTTTTTCTTTTACCTTTTCTTGTTCTCGAATTGTTTTTCGTTCTTTGTCCTCTTAAAGGAAGTCCCGCTCTATGACGGATTCCTCTTTGACAACCGATATCCATTAAACGTTTAATGTTTAATTGAATTTCAGAACGTAGTTCACCTTCGATTTTAAATGATGAAACCGCTTCACGGATTGCTCCGATTTCGTCATCATTCCAATCAGATACTTTTTTATCCTGACTAACCTGAGCTTTTTCTAAAATCTCAGTAGCTCTGCTTTTACCAATACCAAAAATGTATGTTAAAGCAATAATTCCTCTTTTGTTTTTAGGTATATCAACCCCTGCAATTCTTGCCATAATTATCCTTGTCTTTGTTTAAATCTAGGATTCTTTTTGTTGAT
>CAYNNB010000176.1:0-1608 GCA_964398425.1 uncultured Flavobacterium sp. | reverse complement strand
TCTTCAAGAGATTATGGAACAGGCAGAAGGACAGTTTAAAGAGTGGAGGGCTTAGAAATAAAATTATTATGAATGAAAATTTACATCAATTAAAACAATCATTTTTACAAGAATGGCCTTTACGTCGTATTCAAAGTATGACGTTAGAGGAATACACTAATTTAGATAAAACCTCCTTTTGTTACTGGTTAGAAGCTAAAACACATGATTTAGGGAGTATTTGGGGAGGCTCTTCTTATAAGTTTGGTATTTATAAGCGTAGAGATATTAGTACCACCATTACCGTTGATAATCGTATTACAGATGGAGAATATGCTTGGTTTCAAAAGTATGGCACCACCAAAGAAGCTGCTTTTCAAACAGTAAAAAATACAATTATCTCAATTATTCAAAATGCACAAAACAATACACTTGAAAATATTGATGCTATAGATTTAGGTGATGCCTATAAATGGAAAATAGCCTTCTTGTATGGCAATTTTAATGTGGTCAATATATTCAAAAATGAATCGTTATTGGAAGCTGCACAATCATTAGGATACAATGAAGCAAGTAAAAGTTATTCCGATTTAAATCGTTTTATTCTTTCTAAGAAACCTTCTGAACAAGATTATTTTGATTTTACGGCTGAATTGTGGAAGAAAACTTCGTTGGCAAATTCTTTTTCTGAAATCATTGAGAATTTTAAAAGCTATCTCGAATTTTCAGAAACAAAAATTCGTGATTTTACTTTTAATGAGAAAAAAAAGGGAAAAAATTGGATATGGATTAGTGATGATAAAAATATTATTGGTAAAGATGGTTTTTGTCATTATGAAATAATTACGAGACCTAAACATCCAAATAAATTATGGGTAGAGATTCATTTTGAACATAAAAAGTCAAAACAAGAGTTTTATAAAAATCTATTGAATGATAAATTATCCGAAGATTTCTTTTGGAATAAAGATCATGGAGCAGGGGAATTAAGTTTAGCCTATTATGACCCAATAGAAATTAGTGATTCAAAGATAAATGAAAAAATCGAGCAAGTACTTTTAATACTTGACGATTCCTTTGGAAATACTATAAGAAACTATGCACTACAAATTGATAATAAAAAAGGAGCTATTTTGAATACACCATTAAACCAAATACTATATGGACCTCCTGGAACTGGGAAAACCTATAATACGGTTCTAGAAGCCGCTAAAATTGTAACAGGAGATGAGACTATTAATTATGATAAGGCTTTACAAGTTTTTAATGAAAACCTTAATAACCAAATTGAGTTTATAACGTTTCACCAAAATTACAGTTACGAAGATTTTATTCAAGGTTTGCGTCCTGATACTGAAAACGGAAAAGATTTATCTTTTGAAAAGAAAGATGGCATTTTCAAACGCATTGCTGATAGAGCTTTGAAAAACTTAGAGGCTGCGAATAATCCTGCAAGTGCTAAAAAAGATTTCGACGTAGTATTTCAAGAATTAATTCAGCCTTTGAATGATGGCGATGTTGAAGAATTGGAAATTAAAATGAAGAAGTCATCATTCTACATTACAGAGGTTGGCGAAAAATCTATTGAGTTTAGAAAAAACATTGGAGATTCTAATCATACATTAAGCA
>CAYNNB010000175.1:0-1618 GCA_964398425.1 uncultured Flavobacterium sp. | reverse complement strand
TAAACTTCGCATCTTTTGAGTTAAACAATTTACCACATCTAAGTTGTTATGTATCATCAAACTAGGAGCCAATACCTCTCGTATAGCCTTACAAGTGCTACTAAGTAATCTAAACTCATGGGGATTTTGCCTACATAGAGCATACTTTGCTTTTTTTAAAAGCAGTCGAATTAAACCCAGAAGTGCCTCGTATCACCAGTTGACCATCGAGCTCATAAATAGCGTAACCATCTATTTTATTTGGATGTGTACCCTGATAAGAAACAATTTTTGCCATATCAACACATCAATTGAAAGCCTAATAAAAATAAAACAAAAATAAATGATTAAACCTTTAAAAAAACACTAAATCAAAGCAATAAACTACAACAAAAAGCTAAAAAAAGTAGAGAAAAACTAGGGTTGTAGTACCCTAAGTAATCCAATAACCAGTAAATAAAAAAAACATCAAAGAAATAAAAAACAATATACCAAACAAAAAAAAGCACCTCATAGTTCTATGAGATGCTTTGAAAACAGTAAAAAATTTTACTTATTTTTTAACTATCTTAATAACTTCTTTAGAAGTATCTGAAACTACATTAAGCATATAGATACCACTATTTAAATCAGAAATATCTAACTTTTCAACAAATCCATTAATAGACTTAATTATTCTACCGTTCAAATCAACTAATTCTAAAGATTTAATACTAATATTTCCATTCAATTGTAAATTCAATACATCACTAGTTGGATTAGGATACACGGTAACATGACTAGAGCCTAATTCAAAAGTTGCAGCTGGCAATAAAGTATTAGTATTAGTGGCTTTAACAGTTAAATTATCCCACTTCATCACAGAAGATGCTGTATTACCAGTCCCAGCTACAGATACAAAATCAATCTCTGCTGGCGTTGTTGAAGTAGCTGCTCCTGTAACACCACCCGCTGCAGCCATACCTGGTGCTTTCCATAAAACTTGTCCTGTAGTATAATTATAACTCATTCCAACTCTATGCCAAGTATTCTGAGCTAAAACTAAACCTCCAGCGGCTAAATTAAAAGAATAGTTGTCTAATGTACCTGCATTATTGTAGTATGTAATACCAGACAACATACGTGTTTCTGGCAAATATTGTAATCCAACTAAAACTTTAGTAGCAGTAGCATCATACAAATAAATCAAATGAGCATTCTTACTAGTGGATGTCGCACCAACATATAAATCAATCTCAATTTCAATAATATTATTACCACTTGTTCTTGTTCCCCATAGGGTTGACAAACCATCTTTCCACATGAATAATGCCGAAGGTGTATTTGCAGTTTGACCTGTAATCTGTAAAACTTTGCCTTGAGTGCCTCCTTCATTAACAATTTGATAATTCGTCACAGCACCATTGTAGTTGTAATACCCCCCTTGACCAGCAACCGCTCCTCCTGTAGAAGTTCCAACATTCCCAACAGTGTAAGACTCAAAGGTATCAGTAGTTAAAACCTGAGCTTCAACAGAACAACCTAACGCTAATAAAGCAATGTAAAGTAATTTTTGTTTCATATTGTATAATTTAATTTTTGCACAAATTTAGTATATCGTATTATTATTTCTTAAAATTCAACAAATAATTATCCAATA
>CAYNNB010000174.1:0-1628 GCA_964398425.1 uncultured Flavobacterium sp. | reverse complement strand
TGTTGTTGTTCCAGTGATAGCACCAGTTGAAAACGGATCGTTAACAGTGCTATAACAATAGACATAACCATTACTTGGCGCAGGTACTGATGCTGACCATACAATGTTTACAACTGATGCTGATTCAGGATCTGTAAACAATTGTGTTGGAGCATTGCAACCTGTGGCAACAGAACATTTTATAGAGCGCACTCTAGGAGAGTTTTGTATACCACAATTGGCATTTGTATTTATGTGATATCTAATAATTCCTGTAAAATTAGAATTCCAAATTAAAGGTGTTAAACCACTTGCTAATACTGTTGTTCCTCCTTGATTTGTTATAGTAATAAAATCAGTTGTAACTGAGCTTGTAAAAGTATATTGTTTGTCTGTCAATATATTTACATTAGCATATTCTCCAGCATAAGCATCGGATACAATTTGTTCTGTATTTCCTGTGCAAGAAGGGGTGAAAGTCGTTTCAGGATACAAACCATTTGTTGCACCATTACAAGTTAGTGCTGCAAGTGTGGTAAAATTTCCTCCAGAAACCCAAGTACTTTTTGTTCCGTTACAATTTGACCTTATCCAATAATAGTAAGTCGTTGCTGCTGATAATCCATTCAATACACCTACACCAGCTGTTGTATTTGTAGCTGAAGCAGTTGATGTACTTGTTGGGGCTATATTGGTTGTACTAATATAAATATCATAGTTGGTAGGAACGGTTGCTGGAGCGGTCCAACTTAATCTGCACGAATTGGATGTAATATTTGATACTGCTAAATTACTAGGAACTCCACAATTAACTAACATACATTGAATGTTTCTAACTCTATTTGAAGCTTGAGTGCCACAAGAAGAATTGGAATTGATATGATACCTAACGACACCTGAATAAGTTCCAGATAACCAGTTTAAAGGAGTTACTCCACTTGCCAAAATTGTTGTTCCAGTAGTGTTTGTTATAGTAATAAAATCTGTTGAAACTGAACTAGAAAAAGTATATTGTCTATTTGTTAATACATTCACATTAGAATATTCACCTGCATAAGCATCTGCAACAATTTGTTCTGTATTTCCTGTACAGGCTGGAGTAAAAGTTGCATCTGGGTATAATCCATAAATTGCTCCGTTACAAGTTAATGCTGTAGGTGTTGTAAAATTTCCACCTGAAATCCATGAGCCTAAAGTTGCGCCACAATTAGAGCGAATCCAGTAATAATATGTAGTGCCAGCTGCTACATTTATAGAGATGGAGGTAGATAAGTTAGTAGTACTAAATAATGTAGGTGTAGAATTTGCGGTTGGAGCGCTATTTGTTGTAACTATATAAATATCATAATTAGAAGAAGGTACTGGAGATGCTGCTGTCCAGGTTATTTTACAAGAGTTGGATGTTATATTTGAAACAGTCAGATTTGAAGGAGGTACACAGTTTGATGCATCAGCACAACGAATATAGCGAGATCTGTTCACCTGTTCACTACCACAATTAGCATTTGAATGAAGGTAATAACGAATAACACCTGTGGTATTTCCAGAATCCCATATTACGGGTTGTGTACCGCTTGCATAAACAACAGTTCCAGTTGCATTTGTAATTGTAATATAATCCGTTGTTACTGAGCTTGAGAACGAATATT
>CAYNNB010000173.1:0-1664 GCA_964398425.1 uncultured Flavobacterium sp. | reverse complement strand
TTAAAAAGTTTCTTTTCTCTTTTCACAAAAAGTAGCTAAGTGTTTTAGTGCTTTTTCTACCCGATTTCTTATATCTGCCTCTCTATTAGCTAGTTTTAAAGTGCTTTTTCTGTAGTAACTAACCCATCCTTCGTCTGTATTAATATCTTGTACTACTTCAGCATTAAAATATAGTTCACCGTCAGTTGAAAATATGCCGCTAACATTTGTAGGCATAATGAGTTTTCTGTTTTGAATACCGGCAGTACCAAAATTCACTACATAAGTAAATGTCATTTCGCATTCATTAATGTAAACTAAGCGAATATCCTCAACTCGGCTATGTCCTTCCATATATTGGCCAAGTTTTTCTTTTAACCAAGTAATCGTTTCTTCTTTAGTTTGCCCAACGCTTTTTCCAACACAAATTAGGGTTAGAAATAGAAATAGTATTTTCATTGTTTTCATAGTTAATCCATTTTTGATTTTTTGTAAGTAAATGTTAGATATACAATAGAAAATCCCTCTCTTTTAAATTTTCCAATCATCTCTGTTCTCTTTTCGTCTATCCAATCTTCATCAGAAAAACCAAGTTTGTCTATGGTGAACATATAATATTTGCTATCTTCAGTTTCCAATTTTTTACTCCACTGTGTCCTCAGGTCGTTGTCGTTAGCATCATAATAGGTTTTACTGTTTTTAACGCCATTCACAATGTTTGAAACATAAAAAGTTTTTGTACTATAATTGTAGGCATAACCAAAGCCATATACGGTTTTCTCTTGCGCATTTACTTGATTAAACGAAACTATCATTAAGCATAAGAGAAGTGAAGCAATCGATTTTTTAAGAGTTGTTTTCATAGTTGTTATATTTAACTGTTTAAAAAATTATTGTCTTGTGTAAGTTGTTCCGTTAGCATTAAATGAGCGTTTATCATCAGCCATTACAATGTTGACTTTACCGTCTTCTTTTCTGTAGTTGCTTTGTGGCATATGCATGTAATTGACTCCTAACCATTTGTTTTCGCCTTGGTATTTTAAATTTCTAAATTTAAAAGCTACCATTCTGGCACTTTGTGGCCAACCGCTATTACCAACATCAATTACCAGAGCATCACTTCCTTCAACAAAAGTTGATGTTCCTTTGATATCTACTGTCATACCGTCACTTCGTTTCCATCGTCCGTCTAAATCACTTGCTTTAAACGTTTGGGCACTCACCGCACCACTTGCTAACATTCCCACGAATAGGAATAAGATTTTAATTGTTTTCATGCTTATCTGTTTTAGGTTTAAATTTTATTATTGGTGTTACACAATATAGCAGTACTCATTTTACTTGCTATTTTACCTTTTTTAAAATAAGTTACCTTTGTTTTGGTTAATTTAAGTAACCAAATTTCACTTTATTTAACATCTTAAACAATACCTATTTGTAGGTATATTTATCACTAAATAAGAGTAAAACAATTAAAAAATTGAAATAATAAATGGTATTATTCTTGAAGCGGAAAGACAAATAGCTTGACTAACTTGCTGGTTTTATTACATTTTTATTGAACAAAATAGAAAGTATGACTTTGAAAAACAGTTATGAATTAACGTTAAAAAAACAAAACCCTAACTTAAATGAAGTCAGGGTAGGATATAAATCATTAGCTTATTACTTCCCGATACAGAAAT
>CAYNNB010000172.1:0-1728 GCA_964398425.1 uncultured Flavobacterium sp. | reverse complement strand
GAAAATCCAACCTGATGCAGATAGAAAACTAAGAAAACAATAAAGGAAACAAAGATCGGTAAAGCCCAAACGGGATTGAATTCCCAATATTCTCTTCCTCCAAAATCACCTGTAAAATAGCTGTAGAAAATTCCAATTAAAGCAATTACCCAAAGTGAAAAATGCAAGTATTGTAAAAAAGTACCAAAACGTGTGGTTTTCATTTTTGCAATAATCAAAGTCAGAAAACCCAATCCAGCAGTTATAATCCCTAAATAAGCGCTACTCACATGAAGTGGACGAAGCGATAAAAATCCCATAACACCCGATTTTGGTTGGGTAATGCGATAACTTTCGGAAGCTAAATGTCCAAAAAATAAACCTAAAACAAACAACACTAGGGCTATTCTGATGAGCCAAATTCCAAAATTCTTCATTTCTTTTCTAAACTAAAAGTTCCTATTATTTCAGGTTGGTAATCTTGCGGATTCGATGTTCCTGTGGCATCTACATTTTTCAAAAAGTGTAAAAGCGCTTTCATTTCGTCATCCGAAATTTTAAAAGCAGGCATTTGTTTTACTCCCGATTTTATAATGCCTTTGATATACGCTTCATTGTTGGCAGTTCTGGAATATACATTCGTTAAATCGGGACCCAAATAACCACCTAAACCATACAATTGATGGCACGTATGGCAGTTGTTTTTCTGCCAAACCAATCGACCTTCGGCTACTAAATGAAGTTCTTTTTCAGAATAGGGAGTTGGGCTAAAAAGCGGAATGGCATAAATCCAAATGCTAAACGTTAGAAAACAAACGAAAAGCAACAAAAAAATGCGTTTTGGATGAGCAAATAGATTCAGCATTACGAAATAGTTTTTTCTTTTTTAACCGATTTTACGCGGTATCTTTTGGGTAAACAATCTTTTAAAATGATTTCTGCGGTTTGTATTAAATTATAAGTTTCACATAAAAACGGATGCGAATCATAATTTTTGAACTTCATTTTGAAGCGTTTGCTCATTTCGGTGACCATTTCATATACTTTTTCGGTATTTTTCCCCGAAGTGTACAAAGCATCGTATTTCATGAAATGTTGCAGTTGGTTTTTGAATTGCAAAATTTGGTCGTGATGAATGTTTTTATAACGAATGGGCGTAATTTCAGACTTATTCAATTTAATCGCATCTATTGAAGAAATCAGATGATTCGCTAAATCATGCGCATAAACAATCGCTTCTAATAATGAATTCGAAGCCAATCGATTGGCACCATGAAGTCCAGTGTGCGAACATTCTCCAATAGCGTAGAGTTGTTTGATGGAAGAGGCACCTGTTTCATCTACTACAATTCCACCACATTGATAATGAGCTGCAGGAGCTATCGGAATTAAATCTTTAGAAACGTTAATTCCGTTTTCAAAACAATAATTGTACACTTTTGGAAATTTTGTTTTGAAAGTTTCTATTGGTAAATGTCTAACATCAAGCCAAACGTGTTTTGAATGTTCTTTTTTCATTTGGTCGGAAATTGCTTTCGAAACAATATCTCGAGTTGCTAATTCGCCATCAGGATGATATTGAAAAACAAAACGTTCCATTTTTTGATTCAAAATATGCGCACCAAAACCTCGAATCGCTTCGGTAATTAAGAACGTTTGACTTTTATTAGGTTCGTAAAGTGCTGTGGGATGAAATTGAATGTATTTCATTTTTTCCAATTTAGCACCTGCTCGATACGCCATCGCAAC
>CAYNNB010000171.1:0-1730 GCA_964398425.1 uncultured Flavobacterium sp. | reverse complement strand
TTGTGCGGGTGATAGGACTCGAACCTACACACCTTGCGGCACCAGATCCTAAGTCTGGCGTGTCTACCAATTTCACCACACCCGCAGTGGTATTGGAGTGCAAATATAGAAACAAAGCATCTAAAACCAAATTTTATTTAACTTTTTTTGACAAAAATTTGACAAAAAAACAAAACAGTTTAGCTAAAACTATAGCTAATAACCAAGATATGAGTTTTTTACCAACAAAGCTTTGATAAAAATAGCCTTAAGGATCTCTTAAGGCTATTCACTATTATTTACTCAATTCAGCAAAATATTTATAAAACAATGGTATAGTTTCAATACCTTTCAGATAATTAAAAACTCCATAATGCTCATTAGGCGAATGGATAGCATCACTGTCTAATCCAAATCCCATCATGATGGTTTTGCTTTTTAATTCTTGTTCAAACAAAGCTACAATTGGTATACTACCACCGGAACGTACAGGAATAGGAGTCACTCCAAACGAATCAGAATAAGCTTTTGAAGCAGCTTGATACCCGATTGAATCAATTGGAGTCACATAACCTTGTCCTCCATGATGAGGTGTTACTTTTACTTTTACCGCTTTAGGAGCAATCGACTCAAAGTGTTTTTTAAACAATGCTGTAATCTCTTCCCAATCTTGATTAGGCACCAAACGCATAGATATTTTAGCATAAGCCTTACTTGCAATTACAGTTTTTGCGCCTTCGCCAGTATATCCTCCCCAAATTCCATTAACATCTAATGTAGGACGAATAGAATTCCTCTCATTTGTAGAATAACCAGTTTCACCATATTCTTCAGCAATATCCAATGCTTTGTTATAAGCGTCTTGACTAAATGGTCTTTTTGCCATTTGTGCACGTTCCTCTAGAGACAATTCTTCCACTTTATCATAAAATCCTGGAATAGTTATATGATTGTTTTCATCATGTAAAGAAGCTATCATTTTGGTCAAAACGTTGATGGGATTGGCTACAGCGCCTCCGTATAAACCAGAATGCAAATCTCTATTGGGACCAGTAACTTCTACTTCTACATAACTCAAACCTCTTAATCCAGTTGTTATGGAAGGTTGGGTGTTAGAAATCATACCCGTATCAGAAATTAAGATGACATCATTAGCTAATTTTTCATGGTTGCGTTCTACGAACCACCCCAGACTTTTAGAGCCTACCTCCTCTTCGCCTTCAATCATGAATTTTACATTACATGGCAAGCAATTGTTTTGTACCATATATTCAAAAGCTTTTACATGCATGTACATTTGACCTTTATCATCACAAGCGCCTCTTGCGAAAATAGCACCTTCAGGATGTAATTCAGTTTTTTTGATTACTGGTTCAAATGGAGGGGAGTCCCACAATTCAATTGGATCCGCCGGTTGTACATCATAATGACCATAAACTAAAACAGTAGGAAGTTTTGGGTCAATAATTTTTTCTCCAAATACAATGGGATAGCCTGGCGTTTCGCATAACTCTACTACATCACATCCTGCTTTTTCTAAACTGTTTTTCACAGCATTTGCTGTGTCGATAACATCCTGAGCATAAGCGCTATCGGCACTTACAGAAGGAATTTTTAATAATTCAATTAATTCATTTAAAAAACGTTCTTTGTTTTCTTGAACGTATTGTTTTATGTTTTCCATGGTTGTTTATTGTAAAAGTCAAAGATAAGTATTTGTCTTTTAATTATTTGTTTTTTGTGATTTCAAA
>CAYNNB010000170.1:0-1786 GCA_964398425.1 uncultured Flavobacterium sp. | reverse complement strand
GTAGTGATAGTAACGGTTACAAGTTTTAAAGTTCTCTCGATAATTATTTTTGATACACTAGCTTTTGCTAAACGAGCATGGATGTACTTTCTGATTTTAGCGTCTTCAGCGATTTTATCACCGTAGTCGTTACCACCATACCAGTTAGAATCCCATCCTCTGATGATACCAAGTCTGTTACCTATTGGATTTGTCTTTTGTCCCATACTGTTTATAATTAGCTTTGTGTGTTATTATTTGCTCCTAAAACTACAGTAACGTGGTTAGAGCGTTTTCTAATTCTGTGTGCACGACCTTGAGGAGCTGGACGTAATCTTTTTAACATCATACCTCCGTCTACTCTGATCTCTTTTACAATTAAGCCTGCTTCTTCTAAATTAGCATCAGCATTTTTAGCTTGCCAGTTTGCGATAGCTGATAATACTAATTTCTCTAATTTTCTAGAAGCTTCTTTTTGACTGAATCTTAATATATTAAGAGCATTTTCTACTTTCTGACCTCTTACTAAGTCTGCAACTAAACGCATTTTTCTTGGTGAAGAAGGGCAGTTATTTAACTTAGCAAAAGCGATTTGCTTGTTAGCTTCTTTTCTTTGCTCTGCTGCTTCTCTTTTACGAACTCCCATGACTTCTTATTATTTTTTACCTTTATTTTTTGCACCAGCGTGACCTCTAAAAGATCTAGTTGGTGAAAATTCTCCTAACTTATGACCTACCATGTTTTCAGTAATATATACTGGAACAAATTGGCGACCATTGTGAACAGCGATAGTTTGACCTACAAAATCTGGAATAATCATTGATGCTCTTGACCAAGTTTTAACCACATTTTTGTTTCCACCTGCGATATTTTCCTGTACCTTTTTCTCTAATTTATAGTGAACGAAAGGACCTTTCTTTAATGAACGTGCCATGTTTTACTTAAATTATTTCTTTCTACGTTCTACAATATACTTGTTGCTCGGATTAGCTTTTGCACGGGTTCTATAACCCTTAGCTGGTAAACCTTTTCTTGAACGTGGGTGACCTCCTGAAGAACGTCCTTCACCACCTCCCATTGGGTGATCTACCGGGTTCATCGCTACTGGTCTTGTTCTAGGTCTTCTTCCTAACCATCTAGATCTACCTGCTTTACCTGATACTACTAATTGGTGGTCTGAGTTAGACACAGCTCCGATTGTAGCCATACAAGTTAATAAGACTAATCTAGTTTCTCCTGAAGGCATTTTGATAGTAGCATATTTACCATCTCTTGCCATTAACTGAGCAAATGTACCTGCTGAACGAGCAATAATAGCACCTTGTCCAGGTCTTAACTCAATACATGAAATAACTGTTCCTAGAGGAATTTTGCTTAAAGGCATTGCATTTCCAATTTCTGGAGCTGCATTTTCACCTGAAACCACAGTTTGTCCTACTTTTAAACCGTTTTGTGCAATGATGTACGTTTTAGCACCATCTGCATAAGCTAATAATGAAATAAAAGCTGAACGATTTGGATCGTATTCGATAGTTTTAACAACAGCTGGAACTCCAACTTTGTTTCTTTTAAAATCAATAATACGATATTTTTGTTTGTGACCACCACCTGTATAACGCATGGTCATCTTTCCTTGACTATTTCTACCTCCAGAAGATTTTTTCGGAGCAATTAATGAACGCTCCGGCTTATCAGTTGTAATAGTGTCAAAGCTATTTACAACTCTAAAACGCTGCCCTGGGGTAATAGGTTTTAATTTTCTAACTGACATTTTCTATTAGATATTAGTATAAAAATCTATTGTTTC
>CAYNNB010000169.1:0-1807 GCA_964398425.1 uncultured Flavobacterium sp. | reverse complement strand
CGCCCAACTCGTCGCTTGACAAAATCAAACGACATCGTCAAGCGCGCGCCTGTTGGGCGCAAGCTAAAAAACACAACAACCATGATTGATTCAGATAAAATAAATTTCATTTTAGGCAAAGAAACTTCCGAATATCTTCAAATTCTGGTAGATAATTTTGCATATCCAGATTCAACTGATTTTTGGGACGGCAACTGGATAAATACACGGATTAAGATTAAAGTCGGTGGATTTATTGGTGATTATAAAGCACAGCTTCGAAATGTTGATTTTTTAGATTTTAAAAATGGACTTGAGAGATTGTATGATAAACTTGATGGATATGCAAACTTTGATTGTCTTGAGGATTATATACAAATAAAAATCAAAGGCGATGGATTAGGTCATTTTTCGGCTGATTGTGTTGCTAATGACAGTCCTGGGATTTACGGACATGAATTGAAATTCTCGATTGACTTTGACCAAACTGAAATTCATAGCTTGACTAAAATGATTGATGATTTATTGATTGAGTTTCCAATCAAGGATATAGAACAAATACAAAAAAACAAAGGAATTAGATGAGAACTTTGGAGATTCATGGACAAGAGTTTGATTCGTTAGACGGATTTTATAAAAGCCTTGAATCTTGCTTGATAGCAGGAGAATGCCCATGGGGACAAAATCTTGATTCATTGGACGAGATTGTATCATGCAATTTCAATTACTCAGACAATAAAGAAAATGATGTAAATCGTATCATTTGGACTGATTTTCAAAAATCAAAAATGGAGATTACGGAAAAACGAGGAGATAAAACCGTGATTGAAATAATTGAAGATATTTTTAATAGTAACGATATGATTGAATTTAATAAAAAATAGCCAGCGCCCAACACAGGCTCATAAGCAATTGGGGTTTAAGTGGTTGGTCGTGCTTCGCTCTCGCTTGCAAGCTTTCTGCTCGGTTGATAAGGAAGCGTCCACGACATCCCCAACTGCTTATAGCCTCGTCCGTTGTGCGATATTTTACATAAAAACCTGATAATGAATTACTAAAATAATAAAGAATGAAAAAAATTCTAATAAAATTATTACTCTTCGCATCAATATCATTAATGATTGGTTGTGTTGCATTACCATCCGAATCTATGAAAACTTTTATGGATTCTTCTAAGAAAGAAGGAATGATTGTAGGAACTATATCAATTGAAAATCGCAAAAAAATTGCTGAGCGCCATTCATTTAGATTCAAAAGAGAAGGATTACCTAATATATTAACTTCAAAGCTGGTTGATTCATTGAAAATAAATAATGTTTGGGAAAACTCATATAATTCGATTGTTGTTGGAAATTCAAGTGGTGATTTCAAAGAAGATGAAAAACAAGTTTTTTTATTTAGCATTGTAAAACCAGCTGGAAAATATGAATTTTACGAAATAGAAATATTTTTAAATACTGGTTATATGCAATCTACTTGGAATATGCCAATAAAAATGCCAATTGAAATTGAGGAAGGAAAAGTGAAATATTTAGGTGAAATAAATCTAAAAGTAAAAAAAGGAGAATTAAGATTACTAAATAATATTGAAAGAGATAGAATTAAATTCAAAGAAAAATTTCCTGATATTAAATTCTAAAAAAACATCGCACAACAGCAGTAACTGTTGCACAACTACTATTTTAAAATAAAATTTCAAAAAACATAAAATTCCGACCTCGTTTAAGCACTTTTAAGCGAGGTTTATTTTTTAGTTGTAGTTCAAAATTCTAGAATTTAGCTGGCTTATAATAGAGGCCTTGAAGTCTAAAAAAACTGATTTTACAAA
>CAYNNB010000168.1:245-1809 GCA_964398425.1 uncultured Flavobacterium sp. | reverse complement strand
GAAATCACATAAAGTGAAGTGCGTAATGTGATTCCTCCTGCGTCGGAATGACAAAGAGAGTAAATAAGAAAAAGAAAAGAATAATGAGATGCTTCCTAGCGTCTGCATGAAAAAGAGAGAATTAACGCATCGTTTGTCATTCCGAGGCAACGAGGAATCGCATAAAGTTGATGAAAGAATAGTGATAGAAAAGCATCATGCGATTCCTCCTAAGGTCGGAATGACAAAGAGAGTAAATAAGAAAAAGAAAAGAATAATGAGATGCTTCCTAGCGTCTGCATGAAAAAGAGAGAATTAACGCATCGTTTGTCATTCCGAGGCAACGAGGAATCGCATAATGTTAGGGTTCGGATAATGAGATGCTTCCTAGCGTCTGCATGAAAAAGAGAGAATTAACGCATCGTTTGTCATTCCGAGGCAACGAGGAATCGCATAAAGTTAGGGTTATGATAATGAGATGCTTCCTAGCGTCAGCATGACAAGATAAAGGAGAAATCACATAAAGTGAAGTGCGTAATGCGATTCCTCCTAAGGTCGGAATGACAAGAAAAAAGAAAAAAAGTTAATGAGATGCTTCTTAATGTCAGTATGACAAAGAGAGAATTAACGCATCGTTTGTCATTCCGAGGCAACGAGGAATCGCATAAAGTTGATGAAAGAATAGTGATAGAAAAGCATAATGCGATTCCTCCTAAGGTCGGAATGACAAAGAGAATAATAAAGTAGGCATGACAAAATGAATTGATAAAAAAGAACGAAAAATGAAAGTAAACAATATCATGTTTGAACATACAGAAGGCTATCAGTCTTACTATGTTTATATCATTACTAATAAATATCGTTCTACTTTTTATGTGGGGATGACTAATGATTTGCCAAGAAGATTATCTGAGCATAGTGAAAATATCAAGAATGGTATTAAAACCTTTGCTTCAAAATATAATTTAGAGTTTCTGGTTTTTTATGAAAAGTTTACTTGGGTACAACAGGCAATTGCAAGAGAAAAGGAAATAAAAGGTTGGAGAAGAGAAAAAAAGTTAGATTTAATTCGTTCATTTAATGAGAATTTTGAATTTTTAAATGATCGTTTTGTGAAGAGTATTGTGATTCCTCCTGCGTCGGAATGATAGAAAAAAGCAACATGAAAATTGTCATTCCGAGGCTACGAGAAATCACATAAAGAGAATAAATTTAATGTGATTCCTCCTTCGTCGGAATGACAAAGTGTAAGGCATACTTTGTCATTTCGACCAACGGGAGAAATCACATAAAGTAAAATGAGATTCCTCCTGCGTCGGAATGATAGAAAAAAGCAACATGAAAATTGTCATTCCGAGGCTACGAGGAATCGCATAAAGAGAATAAATATAATGTGATTCCTCCTTCGTCGGAATGACAAAGTGTAACGCATAGTTTGTCATTTCGACCAACGGGAGAAATCACATAAAGTAAAATGAGATTCTTCCTTCATCGGAATGATAGAAAAAAGCAACATGAAAATTGTCATTTCGAGGCTACGAGGAATCGCATAAAGAGAATAAATATAATGTGATTCCTCCTTCGT
>CAYNNB010000168.1:0-145 GCA_964398425.1 uncultured Flavobacterium sp. | reverse complement strand
GCAACATGAAAATTGTCATTTCGAGGCTACGAGGAATCGCATAAAGAGAATAAATTTAATGTGATTTCTCCTGCGTCGGAATGACAAAATAAGTCGGAATGACAAAAAGAAAAAGAGAATATGACAACAGAAGCCAAAATAGAAC
>CAYNNB010000167.1:0-1825 GCA_964398425.1 uncultured Flavobacterium sp. | reverse complement strand
TATGTGATGTTATAATGAATTATTTGTATAACTGATTAATACACTTCACTCTCTTTTAATTTTTCTGTATTAGCTACTAATTGTAATTCGTCAATGAATTTTTGGATTTTACCATTCATTACACCATCCATATCAAAAATATCCATTCCAATACGGTGATCAGTTACACGACCTTGCGGATAGTTATAGGTTCTAATTTTTGCAGAACGGTCACCCGAACTTACTTGCGAATTACGTTTTTTTGCATCTTCTTCTTGTTTTTTGGCTAATTCCATTTCATACAAACGCGAACGTAAAACGGTTAAGGCTTTATCTTTGTTTTTGTGTTGCGATTTTTCATCCTGACATTGAGCCACTAAACCAGTTGGAATGTGCGTCATACGAACAGCCGATTTGGTTGTATTAACGGATTGCCCTCCTGGTCCTGATGAACAGAAGAAGTCTATACGTACATCATTCATATCAATTTGAACGTCAAATTCTTCTGCTTCTGGTAAAACCATGACTGTGGCAGCAGAAGTGTGAACTCTACCCTGTGTTTCTGTTTGGGGAACACGTTGTACACGGTGAACACCAGCTTCAAATTTTAAAGTGCCATATACGTCTTCACCAGTCACTTCAAAAATAATTTCTTTATACCCACCTGCTGTACCTTCATTTAAATCTACTACTGAAGTGCGCCATCCTCTGCTCTCACAATAACGCGTATACATTTTGAATAAATCTCCTGCAAAGATTGAAGCTTCATCTCCACCTGTACCTGCACGGATTTCAACCATTACGTTTTTAGCATCTTCTGGATCTTTTGGAATCAACATAAATTTGATTTCTTCTTCCAATTGTGGTAAACGGTCTTGTGCTTCGTCTAATTGCATTTTAGCCATTTCTACCATCTCAGCATCTGAACCATCTGCAATAATTTCTTTTGCTTCTTGGATATTTCCTACCACATTAATATACTCTTCGCGTTTTTCAACTAACGCTTTTAAGTCTTTATATTCCTTATTTAATTGTACATAACGTTTTTGATCGGCTATTACATCAGGTTGAATAATCAAATCCGATACTTCATCAAAACGCTGTTTTACATATTGTAATCTCTCTAACATAAGATTTTATTTTGGAGTGCAAAGATAAGATTTCTATGTGAAAATCAAAAGCGTTTAACAACTGGAATATAACAGAAAAAAAGGGACAGTTTCTGGGGAGTGGATTAGTATATTGATGCATTTTGTTTATTGGGATTCTTATTTTATTGCAATAGAAGTTAATATTAAATCGTTAAATATATTAGCAAGTAGGGGTGTTCTTTTGTTTAATTGACCAAATAGAGCAGATAATAAATGGAATGGTGGAACCAATGATTTTGAAATTTAAGCTAAAAATACCCACTAAAAGGATAAAACCGATCAATATTCCTAGACAACCTAAACTGGTATAAAGCATTGCTGGATTAGTTTTTTTTTGAAAAAACATAATCAACAATAAAATTTGACCTATTAGCGGTATAATTGTTAGTGGATGTAATGTTGCAATAGGATTTTTTAAAATATTTAAAAACAAAGAAATTTCAGCCTGAAACAAAAAGGAATGATTATGTTGTCCCCATTCTAGGTAAACAATGAGGGAGCTAACTAATAAAAAAAGATAAATAATTTTGTTTTTCATGGTTACTAGATTTTTTGATTTACAGCTTAACCCATCTCTTTGCGAACCGCCGAGTACGTGACCCGCTTGGTTTATCCTTAGTTAAATCGAAGGACTTGGTGGTGTACTCAAAGTTCATATAGGATTTCGTGAATGTAAACATTTGAGAGGCGCACTC
>CAYNNB010000166.1:0-1833 GCA_964398425.1 uncultured Flavobacterium sp. | reverse complement strand
GTCCAAAAAGTGATTATTCTGTCAAACTGAACTTGTTTCAGTTTCTAAAAACACTGGTATTAATTGGTGTTTAGATTCCGAAATAAATTTTGGAGGACAAAAAATCAACTTTTTTGACCGCTGTTTTTTTTGTATTTTAGAACTTTCGAAAACGATCAACATGAAGGTCATAAAAACCAATTCGGATCATTCTGATTTTAAAAAATTGTCAACACTATTTAATGAGTATTTAGTCGATATTGATGGCGATGAACGTGAATTTTTTGCGCATTATAACAATGTACAATTGGATCATGTTTTGGTGGTTTATGAAAATGGTCAAGCTTTGGGATGTGGTGCTTTTAAAAAATACGATGAGGTTACTGCTGAAATCAAACGTATGTTTGTACTTTCAGAAGCCCGAGGAAAAGGTATAGCTAACAAGATTTTAAACGAAATAGAAAGTTGGGCTATTGAACAAGGTTTTACGAATTTTATTTTAGAAACATCACCCAAATTAAAAGCCGCAATCGCATTGTATACCAAAATGGGGTACCAATTTATTCCTAATTACGGTCAATATATTGGTATAGAAAATAGCGTTTGTATGAAGAAGTAAAATAAATTATTACCTTCGTGCTTCTAATATAAATTACTTCAACACCATGATGCAATGGGAACAATTATTGTCGTTAAAAAGACAAGGCGATACCAGTAAACGATTACGAAAAGAACAAGATGATACCCGTTTAGGATTTGAGGTAGATTACGACCGTATCATTTTTTCATCGGAATTCCGAATCTTACAAGACAAAACCCAAGTTATTCCATTGTCTAAAACCGATTTTGTACATACGCGTTTAACACACAGTTTAGAGGTTTCGGTAGTAGGACGTTCTATTGGCCGATTGGTAGGAAAACAAATTTTAGAAAAATACCCACATCTTAAAGAAGTACATGGATACCAATTAAATGATTTTGGAGCTATAGTAGCTGCTGCTTGTTTAGCCCACGATATCGGAAATCCACCCTTTGGTCATTCGGGTGAAAAGTCGATTGGAGAATATTTTACTTCAGGAAATGGACAAAAATACAAAGCGTACTTAACACAAAAACAATGGCAAGACTTAATTGATTTTGAAGGAAATGCCAATGGTTTTTCTATTTTAACCTCAAGTAGAGAAGGAGTAGAGGGCGCATTGCGATTGTCGTATGCAACTTTAGGAACGTTTATGAAATATCCGAAAGAGAGTTTGCCAAAAAGACCTACTTCGGCGATTTGCGACAAAAAATATGGTTTTTTCCAACAAGATGTGTCTTTTTTTCAAGAAGTCGCTCAGGAGTTAGGATTGTTAGTCAACAAAGAATTACCTAATGTAGGTTTTCATCGTCATCCTTTAGCGTTTTTAGTCGAAGCCGCAGATGATATTTGTTATACTATTATCGATTTTGAAGATGGTATTAAACTAGGGTTAATTGAAGAAGAATTTGCTTTAGAATATTTAATTAAATTAGTTCAAAAATCCATTGATTCCAAAAAATACAACGAGTTAACATCCAAAGAAGATCGTATTAGTTATTTACGGGCATTGGCAATTGGTAGTTTAATTCAAGATGCGGTTCGTATTTTCATGGAAAATGAAGAAGCAATCATGAAAGGAGATTTTGATGTTTCCTTAATGGATAAAAGTCAATACAAAGCGCAAATTGACGATATTATAAAAATTAGTGTGAATAAAATTTATCGATCAAAAGAAGTGATTGAAAAAGAAATTATAGGTTATAAAGTAATTCACTCTTTATTAGATGCGTTTTTAACGGCCTATGTAAATAAAATTAATGCGAATGAAACAA
>CAYNNB010000165.1:0-1836 GCA_964398425.1 uncultured Flavobacterium sp. | reverse complement strand
TTAGGTGAACTTACATTTACAACGAAATAATCAACATAATCGTATAATGCATTAAAACAGATTACATAATCCTCTGTAGCATTTTCATTAGGTGTGACTTTATTTTTTCCAATATTTCCTCCAATTAAAACCTGACCGTTATTTTTTTTCAAACGTTCTACTGCTTCTAAAACACCTCCGTTATTAAAACCCATTCGGTTAATAATCCCACTATCTTCTTGCAAACGAAACAAACGTTTTTTAGGGTTTCCCTCTTGTGCTTTAGGTGTTAACGTACCAATTTCTATAAATCCAAAACCTAAATTTGATAATTCTTTGTACAATTTAGCATCTTTATCAAAACCTGCAGCTAATCCAACCGGATTTTTAAACTTTAAACCAAAAACTTCTCGTTCCAGACACTTATCTTCGAATTGATAAAACGAGTTAAATATGGAAGAAACAATCGGAATTTTATTGATTACTCTTAAGGCTGAAAAGGTAAAATAATGCACTTTTTCTGGATCGAAACAGAAAAGTAACGGACGAATAAGTAATTTATACATGTTGTTGTGTTGTTTGCACAAAGTTAAAAAATTATTAGTTACAGCTAGCACATTACAAAATGAAATTCTTTTCTTATCAGACACATTTTAATAACAAAAAAATGAGTACCCTAAAAATTTAATACTATTTAACAGATTTCTAAAAAACAATTCATACATTTGTATATACAAATATCAATTAAAAATTGATAAAAATGAACAGAAAACAATTTTTAGGAATTTTAGGTCTAGCTCCACTTTTTTATGCTATGAAAAATTTAAATCAACTTTACGACTATAAAGATCAATTACCCAATACAGAAAAAATGCCTGTCTTGTTTTTAGGACATGGAAGCCCCATGAATGCCATTGAAGAAAATGAATTTGTGGCAGGATTTAGAACCATTGCCAAAACTATCCCTACTCCAACAGCAATTTTATGTATTTCAGCACATTGGTATACGAAAGGAACGAAAGTAACCGCTATGGATGCACCACAAACGATTCATGATTTTGGTGGATTTCCGAAAGAGCTTTTTGAAGTTCAATACCCAGCTAAAGGTTCACCTGAATTGGCTCAATTTACTAAAGAACTTTTACTACCAACCGAAGTAGAATTAAATCACGATTGGGGATTAGATCATGGTGCTTGGAGCGTGATTAAACATTTGTATCCGGACGCCAATATTCCAGTGATTCAAATGAGTATTGATTACAGTTTAGCTCCAGAAAAACATTTTGAATTGGCTCAAAAATTACAAGTATTACGAAACAAAGGCATTTTAATCATAGGCAGCGGTAACATCATTCATAATCTACGAATGGTAGATTGGGCCAATTTCAATAAAGACAATCACGGCTACGATTGGGCCAAAGAAGCACATGCCGATTTTAATAAATTTATGTTAGAGGGTGATTTTAAATCATTAATCAATTACCAAAATCATAGTAATGCTTGGAATTTAGCCATACCTACACCCGATCATTATTTACCTTTATTATACACCTTAGGACTAAAAAACAACAATGAAGAATTGCAATTGTTTAACGATAAGTTTGTAGCTGGTTCGTTGAGTATGACTTCTGTGAAAATTGGGTAAAAAATCATTTGTCCTTCTCAACTTGATTAAGTTTTGATATACCAAATAAATTGAATTTTGATTCTGAAACAAGTTCAGAAGGACAAAAAAGCTCTATTATTTCGGATTCGTTGCAATTACAAACTTCATATTATTTTTTACACCAATTTGAAGCACGTCAACCAAGTCTTGCACTTGCAAATTAAACGGAATTCGAACCACAACGGTTTGTT
>CAYNNB010000164.1:0-1841 GCA_964398425.1 uncultured Flavobacterium sp. | reverse complement strand
TTCTAATTTTTGTACTCGGTGTTCTAAATAATCTACTTTTTGGTTCAGTAAATCACTGCTACTTTTAAACTCGGTTTTGATTAATAATGCCATGGTTTTTACTTCAACAAGGTCTTTTTCCATTCTTTTGAAATCTGTGTGCAATTGTTTGATAAAATAGGCTACAACCGATAATAATAAGCTTATTAAACTTCCAAAAAGTACCATTAATTGTGGAGCTTGTTCCATGGCATTACAAGTTTAAAATTGGAAATTGTTTTCGATACTAATCTTGTTTGCTTTGTTCTTTGCTAATGCAACTAGCTTAGGATAAATCATTTGGTAAGCCATAACACTTTGCGTAACTCGGTAATCGCCCTGGATAAGTTGGAACCCAAATCCACAAAGCGGACATCCTGCGGTATCTTCAATCGTATTTCCTGTATGGATATACACATAACTGAAATTTGGTAAACCTGTAATTTCAATCATACCTTGGTGCACTTTTCCAAATGCTTTTTTGTAATTGACATTTTTTGCACCCCAAGTATTAAGCTGCAGTGAATAGGTTCCAGTAGGTATGGCAGTATGTTCCTTGATTTTTTCAGTTCGTATTTTATCCTCAAGTAAATAACATTGAAAAACTCCGTTGATGTATAATTGGCTTAATGTACTTTGTTTGCCCTGTGCTACGCGAATGATTTTTGTTTCCATGGGAATTGAATTAGTAAGTTAAAACAAAAAATCCCTCAGAGTTCCTGAGGGATTTGTAAGTAGGATTCTTAAAATGCGTCCTCAATTTTCAAGCAGTTACCTGTTGCAAATAAGTAATAGTTTGAACCTACTTTTTGGTAGAACTCAATTCCAATACCTTGAAGAACGGTAACATCTGTTGATGGCGTGATACCATTTGGCAAAGTTGCTGTAATGGTAGTTGCAGTTGCAGGAGCATACAAATCCAAGAAAGTGCTGAATTGAACATCACTCACTTCATTTTGTGCTGTGTCAATAGGATCATAACTATTCGTTACAGCATTGTAAGCAAAGTCACTCACAACAGAAAGCGTGTGAATCAATCTAAAGTGAGTAGCACCTGCAGGAGCATTAATCAAATTCGCTGGATTAAACGCAGGAATTACAAAATCAGCAGTGTTTCTTGCTGGGTCATGCGTAACACTGTAAGGAGCATTGAAAATACCATTTAAGGAAGTGTTTTTGTCAAACTCAAAACCTACCAAGTAATTTCTTTGAGTGGTAATCTCAATTTTGCGATACCCTCTGGCTTCGGTTTGGTCTTCCAAATTGATTTTCTTCATGATAGCCGTTAAACGCCCTGCTACTTGCGTATCAGACATTTGTTTCACGATTTGTGATAAACCAGTTCTAACCGATTTTCCTGCTTTAGCACAAGCACCAAACTCGTTCATGTTCTCACGAGTTCTTTCAAATTCTGGAGCTGATAAAACTTGCTCCCCTGAAGGTCCACCTACCATTCCGGCAAAGTACCCTTCTTGTCCTTTAATTTTAAAGTGGCGAACATCTCCAAGAGTTCCCACATACTTTAAAACGCCTTTCTGTCTAGCCATTTTGTAAAGATTTTAGAAGTTAATATTTAAGTGAAATTTTATACTCAAATATCATTCATTATCTTTGATTTACAATAACTTAAAATACTGAAAATCAATGCAATACAACGCAAAAGCACCCTATTTAGTGGAAACCCATTGGCAAATAGATGAAGTCATAGATGGAGACAGCATAATCATTAGCAATCTTTTCACTCGTTTGCGAAAAGAGATACGACTATATGGTTTAGATGCACCAGAAGTAAAGTACAATAGAAAGATGAAAGAGGACGAACA
>CAYNNB010000163.1:0-1858 GCA_964398425.1 uncultured Flavobacterium sp. | reverse complement strand
TAATTTGAAAGTAAGTGCTCCGAAATCCGCCACTTCGCCAAGCTGCAAACCGTTAGCAAAAAGTTTAAAAAAAACTAAACGTATGAAATTAAAAATTACATCAATTTTTCTCTTATTGACAATTTTAAATGTTAATTCACAAAACTTAAATTTTGTTAATAAAGCAGACAAACCTATTTCGAGAAGCGCTTCAGCAAGTTCTAAAGATTCATCTGATGATTTAGTTTATGTGGCAAATGGATTTTCAACAACAAATCAATTTACATCAGATATTGAAATCTATAACTTATATAACGATAGCTGGTCTTTATTTACTACTTCCACTCCATCAATACCAAAAAAATTCGGAAATGCAGAAATAATTGGTACTAATTTATATTTATTCAACGGGCAAATAGATAATGGAATCAATAATAATTTGGAAATAATTGATTTAACAAATGGAAGTTTAAATATTAATTCAACACCTAATCCAAATCCTGTTTTTGGAGCTGGAACTTCAGTTTGGGGTGATAACATAATTGTTTTTGGCGGCTGTAGTGACCAATTCAATGCGATTTATTCCAAAAAAGTTTATTTAATTTCTCCATGGGGAAGCTGGACACAATTGGCAGATATGCCTATTGGACTACAAACAAAAGGCGAAGTTATTTATCATCCAACAAATTCAAAACTTTATGTATTTGGTGGTTATAAAGAGACTAATAATACTTCAGAAAATTTTGAAAATATTCCATTAAATACTGATATAAATATTACTGATTGGCTAAATTTCTCAGAAAGTGGAACAAAACTATTTAAGGGTAAAACATTTAATTCAAATAAATATGCCGAGATTTCAGCATTTGATTCAAATACAGCAAATCAAGAAGCTGTTAATGTTAGTTGGTTAATTTCAAATCCTCTAACAGCTTTAAGTTCAAGCCAAGTTTTTCTAAATTTTGACACAAAAGACGCATACAATAATGGTGCAACATTAGAAGCATATTTAATAACAAATTGGACTGGAGACATAAACACTTCTACAAAAGAACTTTTAAGTGCAAATATTGCTTCAGGAACTGCAACTGGTTATGCTAGTGATTTTACAAACTCTGGCAATATTCTGTTAAATGGGGATTTATCAAATTTTAGAATTGGTTTTAAATATTCTGGTGGTTATTCTACTTCACAAACAACTACATACCAAATAGATAACTTTAGAGTTTATAAAACTACAATTTCAAATAATATTTACGTCTACGATTTTACAAGTAATACATGGTCAACTTCATCAACTATTTTACCAATTTCTCTTTCTGGTTATGGAATTGCTTTAAACAATTCATCAAATGACAAATTATATATTTCAGGAGATTATATTAACCAAACTTTTAATGGAGTTTTTGACACAACAAACAATACTTTTACAACATTGACACAAACGAACATGATTGGACGCAGACATCATACTTCTGAATATTGGAATAATAGTTTATATATTTTTGGAGGTAACACAGCAAGTCCTATTTCAAGCTCAATATCAAGCACACAAAAAGCTGACTTAACAACTTTGAATAATATATCATTTCAAAATAAAGACTTTACTTTTTATCCTAATCCGACAAATTCTGAATTAATTTTTAATACTAAATTCAAAAAAATTACAATTTATTCTTTAGATGGTAAAAAAGTCATTGAAAAAGAAAATATTGAGAAATTAAATGTTTTAAGTTTAATAAATGGAGTTTATCTATTGCAAGGTGAAAATGAAAACGGAAAAATAATTAAAGTAAAGTTTGTGAAAGAATAAAACCTTTTGCTAACAACGGTTACAAGTAATGGCTAGTTCAGTACTATTCCGAAAATTCTCCGAATT
>CAYNNB010000162.1:0-1867 GCA_964398425.1 uncultured Flavobacterium sp. | reverse complement strand
AAAACGAAATCAAAGTTGCTGTTGCTGCTGATATTTTATCGTTAGCAAAATTAACTTCTCCAGGTGAAATGGGAGCAGCAGTTGTTATTGGTACTACACAACGTTTTGGTATTCCAATGGGTTACGGTGGACCACACGCTGGATATTTCGCAACGAAAGAAGAATACAAACGTTCAATGCCAGGAAGGATCATCGGTGTTTCTATCGATGCAAATGGAAACCGCGCATTACGTATGGCATTAGGTACTCGTGAGCAACACATCAAACGTGAAAAAGCGACATCAAACATTTGTACTGCACAAGTTTTATTAGCGGTTATGGCCGGAATGTATGCCGTTTATCACGGGCCAAAAGGCTTACAATATATTGCTGATAAAGTTCATGCTTCTGCGGTTACTACTGCTGATGCTTTAAATAAATTAGGCGTTTACCAGACGAATTCTGCTTTCTTTGATACGATTTTAGTAAAAGCGGATGCAACTAAAGTAAAAGCAATTGCTGAAAAACACGAAGTAAACTTCTTCTATCCAGATGCTGAAACGATTTCGATTTCATTCAACGAAACGACTTCGGTAAACGATATCAATCAAATTATTGCTATTTTCGCTGAAGCAACTGAAAAAGATGCATTTACTGTAAATCAATTAGCAAATGAAGTATTGGTTCCTGAAAACTTAGTAAGAAAATCTTCTTTCTTACAATATGATGTTTTTAACAACCATCATTCAGAATCGCAATTGATGCGTTACATCAAAAAATTAGAGCGTAAAGATTTATCATTGAATCACTCTATGATTTCTTTAGGTTCTTGCACAATGAAATTAAATGCTGCTGCTGAAATGTTGCCGTTATCTATGGCAAATTGGAACAGCATTCACCCTTTTGCGCCAGTTGAACAAGCAGAAGGTTATCAAATCATGTTGAAAAAATTAGAGCATCAATTAAATGTAATTACTGGATTCCAAGGAACTACATTACAGCCAAATTCTGGTGCTCAAGGAGAATACGCTGGCTTAATGGCCATTAGAGCTTATCACCAATCAAGAGGAGATAACCACAGAAATGTGTGTTTGATTCCAGCTTCTGCTCATGGAACCAATCCAGCTTCCGCTGCTATGGCAGGAATGGAAATCATCGTTACTAAAACCATGGATAATGGAAATATAGATGTAGAAGATTTAAGAGCAAAAGCGATCCAACACAAAGATAATTTATCTGCTTTAATGGTTACTTATCCATCAACTCACGGAGTTTTTGAAAGTGCTATTATTGAAATCACGAATATCATCCACGAAAATGGAGGTTTAGTATATATGGATGGTGCGAACATGAATGCGCAAGTGGGACTAACAAATCCTGCTACCATTGGTGCTGATGTTTGCCACTTAAACTTACACAAAACGTTTGCTATTCCTCACGGTGGTGGTGGACCTGGTGTTGGACCAATTTGTGTGAACGAAAAATTAGTTCCATTCTTACCAACCAATCCAATTATTCCAACAGGAGGAAGTCAAGCTATCACGGCTATTTCTTCTGCTCCTTATGGCTCGGCTTTAGTTTGTTTGATTTCTTACGGTTACATTGTTATGATGGGTGCTGAAGGATTAACAAACGCAACTAAATATGCTATCTTGAATGCCAACTATATGAAAGCACGATTTGAAGGGCATTATCCAATCTTATATTCTGGAGAAATGGGACGTGCCGCACACGAAATGATTTTAGATTGTAGAGCTTTCGAAGAAAAAGGCATTAAAGTAACGGATATCGCAAAACGTTTAATGGATTACGGATTCCATGCCCCTACCGTTTCTTTCCCAGTTGCTGGAACTTTAATGGTGGAACCAACAGAATCAGAAGATTTAGC
>CAYNNB010000161.1:0-1888 GCA_964398425.1 uncultured Flavobacterium sp. | reverse complement strand
GGGGATGGGGAATGAACAACTACTACCAATTGGGCTTTGCACCGGCCATTGAACAACAAATGACTCCCATACAAATTGGAACCGATACCGATTGGATAGAACTTTCCAGTGGTTGTAGCTTTACTTCCTTTGCCATTAAAGCAGACGGCACCATTTGGGGGTGGGGAATGAATAATGGCAGTTTACTTTACCCTGGCTCTAGTGTTATTTCCTATTCATCGCCTACACTCATTAACAGCCAAACCGATTGGGTTAAAATCAGTACGGGAGGCTATCACATCTTGGCGCAAAAAAATGATGGCACCCTTTGGTCTTGGGGACAAGGACCTGTTTTAGGAATTGGGACTACTCCCTCTATTACCAATACCGCCCAACAAATCAGCACCGATACATGGAAGTATTTCTGTGCTGGATTGAATACTTCCTTTGGGATCAAAAGCGACGGCACCCTATGGGGCTGGGGACTCAATTACAACGGACAAGTAGGTGATGGTACCACCATTAATCGCTATTATCCTGTGCAAATTGGTACAGATACCAATTGGGACACCGTACAAGCCCGAGATTTTGAGACATTTATGGCCACTAAAACAGACGGGACCGTATGGTATTGGGGGCTAAACTATTATGGTGAGTTTGGTAATGGTATGGATTATGATGTCACTTACTTTTTAACACCGCAACTCACCCCTGGCATCTGTGCCGTACCCTTAACCACACAAGGGTTTAATAAAATCGCTGCCTTAGACCTCTATCCTAACCCAGCACATCAATCCGTAACCATTGCCTATGACCTAAACGAACAACCCACCGAATTGGTGGTTTACGACCTCTTCGGTAGAACCGTTTACCAAAGAAAAATACACGGACTAACTGGAAACAGAGAAATACCTTTAGAACAGCTTCAAACAGGAATATACCTAGTAACCATACAAAACAACAGTAAAACACTAATCAAAGAAAAATTGATAAAACAATAAACGCAACTAACAACTAAAATGAAACAACTTTTACTTTTTTTAGGCAGTTTAAGCTTTGGTTTAACCACTTCTACTGCACAATGCTACCAAAACTTAAAATTTGGAGGTGGGCATACCATAGGCGAAAGTACCAACGGTACCTTATGGGGCTGGGGCTATGGGGGATATGGCGAATTAGGTACCACCAATGATACGGAACCCTTACCCGTTCAAGTAAGTACCGCTACCGATTGGAACCGCTACTATCTAGGAGCAATGACTACTTTTGCTATTAAGGACAACGGCACCCTGTGGGGCTGTGGGAATAATTACAAAGGAATTTTGGGCCTTAATACCTCCATTCAAACCTTTAGTACCTTTCAACCCATAACCACAGCTACCAACTGGTTGAAAATTTCTCCTGCCCAATTTCATACCCTCGCTTTAAAAACTGACGGGACCCTCTGGGGATGGGGAATGAACAACTACTACCAATTGGGCTTTGCACCGGCCATTGAACAGCAAATGACTCCCATACAAATTGGAACCGATACCGATTGGGTGGATCTTTCCAGTGGAACCAGTGGTACAAACTTTGCTATTAAATCAGACGGTACCATCTGGGGTTGGGGTTCAAATTTACATAATCAATTACATTTTGGTTCTGATGTAACTTACTACACTACACCAACGCTTGTAAATAACCAAACCGATTGGGTTAAAATCAGTTCGGGAGGTGCGCATATTTTAGCACAAAAAAGTGATGGTACCCTGTGGTCTTGGGGAGAAGGTGCCCCTATGGGAATAGGTACTAGCATCCCCACTACTACTACCGCCCAACAAATCAGTACCGATACGTGGAAGTATTTCACTACTGGATTGAATACTTCCTTTGGGATCAAAAGCGACGGCACCCTATGGGGCTGGGG
>CAYNNB010000160.1:0-1898 GCA_964398425.1 uncultured Flavobacterium sp. | reverse complement strand
CATTTTTCAATGGTTGTTCTAATTTTACATGCACTTCCAATCCTTTAGCAACATCAAACATAGTTCCATATTCTTGTCCGCCCATTTCCATAACATTAGTTGTATTAAATAGCGGAACCATTTTTTTGGGTTTCGAAGGTATATCTTCTGGATGCAACGTAATGTTCATTGAAATCTTATGTCCGCCTTTATCGTAATTCCCTATAAAAGCGCCAATCCAAACTTCTTGTCCAGCAAAGTGTTGCAAAATATCGGTAATCTCTTGACGATAAGCCACTTGTTCTTCCCAATTTTTATCTTTCAATTGAATATGATTGTATTGTTTTATACCAAAAGGAGTAAAAAAGCGCATCAATTCGGTTAAAGGTTCATAAGAAGTTGTTGCCACTACCCCTTGGTATTTCTTGCCATTACCATTTTCATAAATCGGGAGCACCTCTTTTCCTTTTTCTAATCCACTTAAAAATGTTTGTTTCGATGAATTTGTTGGAAGTAAGAAAACCGAACCTGTTCTGTCATAAGCATCACCATTCGATTGTTCAATTAAATCTAGAAAAGCCAATTGATTTTTAGCTTCAACTGGTATATTTATTTTTCGTAAAGCAACAGTTCCATTTACAAAACGAATTACAGAATCATTTGATTTAGCTTCAGATGAAAAGTTGATGATTTCATTTTTAAAAACAGAGAGTGTTGTAAAACGGCTTTTCCATAATAAATCTTTATACGTTAAAACATCTACTTTATTTTCAATTTTCAAATCCAAACCATTCTTTAATTTTACTTTTTTAATTGCAATGGCTTGGGTTGTACTATTTCCATTTCTAGTTATTTCCAAAACCAAACCTAAATTAACACCCAAGACCGTAGGACTAGCTTTTACTGGTATTTCATTGGTATACCAAATTTCAATGGTATTTGAATTAATAATCGTTTTTGCTTTTTTACAGGTATATCCAAGAATTTTTTTGGTCTCAGGTAACAATTCTAATTGTTGTTTTTTTATGGTCTCTTTATCTTCATAACATACTACATTTGTTTCAGACAAAGTAGCCATTTGGTAAAAACTTAAATTAGCCGTATCCATTAAAGTTACTTCGTAGGGAAAGGTTGCTTGTTTGTTTTGAATTTTTTCAGATGAAACAAGCACCTGAGTTGGAGTAGCCAAAACTTTAATTAAATCTTGATTCTCTATTATTTTCCCGTTTGAACTTTTTTGATAAGTAATTTCAAATGAAGAAATTTGTCCAAAAGAAAGCAAAGAAAAAAGGAAAATAAATTTAAATAGGATATACCTCATTTTAACAGTAATTTTGTAGCGTGGTTAACATAAATTGATTGCATTCAAAAATATAAAAATTCGCTTTATAATGAGTAAGAAAATAAAACTAATATGGGATTTTAGAGGAGCAGCCGCTGCAAAAACTGCCGAACATCATGAAATTCATTTGAAAGAATTTATAATAGCCGAAAACTATCCTCTTCAAATTACTGGGTTTGAAATTCTAAATGATATGTATGCTATTGCCTATTTGGTGGTTGAAGAAAAAGACATGGTTACGTTTCGAGATATTCTTAAACCTCATCGAGGTACTTATTTCGAATAAAAAAAAGCTACTCCATGAAGAGAATAGCTCTTTTTTAAAGAAACACTAATTAAAATTAATTTAATTTTACCTTTTATTTATTTTATATCTTAACATCAGTAATTTGAATTTATTAGTTTATTTAACCAAAGTAAAAAAACAAGTAAAAACGAGATATAAATTACAAATTTTAATAGATAATTATCTTTTATTGAATCAGACAAACCCAGTTAAAAATAGCACAACTCATTAATTAAGGGAATGAGAGCACAAATGAAAAACAAAAAAACCGATTTTGTAAACAAAAGTTAA
>CAYNNB010000159.1:0-1919 GCA_964398425.1 uncultured Flavobacterium sp. | reverse complement strand
CAGTCTTCATTAGTAATGTATCCAATTTGGAAATATGGTAACGAAGAACAACGTATGAAGTATTTGCCTAAATTAGCTACTGGTGAATGGATCGGTTGTTTTGGTTTAACAGAACCTGATTTCGGTTCCAATCCAGGAGGAATGGTAACTAATTTTAAAGATATGGGCGATCATTATCTTTTAAATGGTGCTAAAATGTGGATTTCAAACGCTCCTTTTGCTGATATTGCTGTAGTTTGGGCTAAAAATGAAGAAGGAAGAATTCACGGATTAATCGTTGAAAGAGGAATGGAAGGTTTCTCAACTCCAGAAACTCATAATAAATGGTCGTTAAGAGCTTCGGCTACTGGAGAGCTTATTTTTGATAATGTTAAAGTGCCAAAAGAAAATTTATTACCTAACAAATCTGGTTTAGGAGCACCACTAGGATGTTTAGATTCAGCGCGTTACGGTATTGCTTGGGGTGCCATTGGTGCAGCTATGGATTGTTATGATACTGCTTTGCGTTATTCAAAAGAGCGTATTCAGTTCGACAAACCAATTGGAGCTACGCAATTACAACAAAAGAAATTAGCTGAAATGATTACTGAAATTACTAAAGCACAGTTGTTAACTTGGCGTTTAGGCGTTTTACGTAATGAAGGTAGAGCTACTTCAGCTCAAATTTCAATGGCAAAAAGAAATAATGTGGATATGGCTTTAACGATTGCTCGTGATGCTCGTCAAATGTTAGGTGGAATGGGAATTACTGGTGAATATTCTATCATGCGTCATATGATGAATTTAGAATCGGTAGTTACTTATGAAGGTACACACGACATTCATTTATTAATTACGGGTATGGATGTTACCGGTTTTCCAGCATTCAAGTAATTAAACAATAAATAAAATTGATATAAAATGCTTCTCTAGTTCGAGAAGCATTTTTATTTTTGTTCCTAAATCAATTTACTTTCAGATTTCGTATATCTGAATAAAACCTTTTTATTATGTCAATTCAAAATATAAACAAGAGAATTCAGCCATTAAAAGCGCAATTGTTGCAACATGATTTATATGAAAAAGTGTCTTCTATTGAAGACTTACATATTTTTTTAGAAAATCATGTATATGCCGTTTGGGATTTTATGTCTTTATTAAAAGCCTTACAAACCAAACTTACTTGTGTAGAAACACCTTGGCTACCTGTTGGTAATCCTGAAATTCGTTATCTAATTAATGAAATTGTAGTAGCAGAGGAAACCGATTTAACGAGCGATGGTAAACGACAAAGTCATTATGAAATGTATTTAGATGCTATGCAACAATGTGGAGCTAATGTTAATGATGTAAATCAGTTTCTTAATGATGTGGCCACAACCAAAAATATTTTTGTGTCTATAAAAACATCTAAACTTGATGAAAAAGTAAAAGCCTTCCTAGATTATACATTCAGAATAATTGAGGAAGGGAAACCTCATAAGATTGCAGCTGCATTTACTTTTGGAAGAGAAGATTTAATTCCAACGATGTTTACTGAAATATTACGTAATTTTCAACAAAACTTTCCTGAAACCAATTTATCTAAATTGATTTATTATTTTGAAAGACATATTGAACTAGATGCAGACGAACATGGCCCAATGGCTATGCAAATGATTAGTGAATTATGCGGAAATGACACAAAAAAATGGCAAGAAGTAGAAGAAACATCTATTGAAGCTTTAGAAAAAAGAATAGGCTTATGGGATTCAATTTTAGAGCAAATAGAATTTAAACACGAATTGGTCTAATAAAAACAATATAAATAGTTATAAGCAATTTTAAGCACGGAACCTATGTAATAATACATAGGTTTTCTTTTTGTCTACAATCAGTCATTTAAAGACATTATAAAAACAAAAAAGCCTCATCAGTTATGATGAGGCTTTTAAAAGAAG
>CAYNNB010000158.1:0-1941 GCA_964398425.1 uncultured Flavobacterium sp. | reverse complement strand
ACATTTTTATACTTATTCTACAATTTTTGAATAGTGCTAAAAACAAAAAAGCCTGTAAATCATACGATTTACAGGCTTTTAGTCTGTTTTGAAATTGTTTTTGTGGAGTCGGAGGGATTCGAACCCTCGTCCAAACAAGCCATCAAAGAGCTTTCTACATGTTTAGTTTTGGATTCAATTTTCGATTAAGAGCTTGGCCCAAAACAGCCACTCTTAACTTAGCTTAGTTAGTGTCAGAAAGGATTTAAAGCTTTACCTTTCCTAGGTTTACTTTTACGGTTCCCCTAAGCCAAACGCCATAAACCAAGGCTTTTGAGGAGAATCTAGCTTCCCGACCTTGTCGGGACTAGGCGTATCCTACTGTAATTCAGATTATGCAGCTAAAGCGTAATTATTTTCGCCGTTTATAAGTTTGTATTCTTGATATTTACGAGCCAAAAATACAATGCTCGACATGCTTACTAATCAATGCCACTCGCTGTCAAAACCAGTCGACCCCTACTTGTTAGTTAACTGTTTTAAAGCTAACAATTTTATTAGCAAAATCTGCGCCAAAGATACTACAATTTATGAAAATTTAAAGGATTTGTTACATTAACTGTTCAAAACCATTACCTGATGTCGCTATTCGATTTTTTTTAAACTTAATTTATTTAGTCTCATGTTATTAGAAAGCAACAAACTGTTTTTGATTAATTTGTTTTTGCGTATCATTTTATAAATTAATGAATATACCGCTACTCATACAACTTATCTTACCCGCTCTTCATTGTATTTTGCATACAGCATTTGACATACTTTATCCATTGCTTTAAAAAGTGCTGTATCTAAATTTGGAGCTTGAGCAATTAAGGTTAAAGTTAGTGTTGCATGGTAAAGTGCCTCATTTTCATTTTTCCCGATACGTTCAATACAATTAACCTTATTACTTCCTTTAGGCGATTCAGATACTATGACCTCTTGAGCTTGAGCATCTAGCGCAAATAATATATTATTATTCATTTTTTGATCTTTTATTGATTAATGTAAATGGCATCTACCGTTTGAATTGGTTGTTCGATTTTTACATCTTGTACCTTTTTTTGTTGTACCCGTGCATTGTTGGGATTTTGCATCTCTTTTTTTTACCGTTTTTTCATCGCAGCAATTTATACCTACCTTTTTATGGTGAACTTTACATTCACAACTATTTGACTTACTTCGATTGCATTTCCTGCAAAGTAACTGAACATTTGATGCTTCACTTTTTCCTCCACAGGAAAAAGGCATGATGTGATCGTATTCTATATTATCAGCACTTCCACAACATTGACAGACTCCGCCGTCTCGAGCAAAAACTATTTTCTTGGTTGTAGTTGAAATGTGCCTATTTTGTGAAAAACCACAAAAACTAATAAAAAAGAGTAAGAGGAATAGATCTTTTAATTTGAATTTTACTTTTTTTGTTATTCTTCTCATTTTAAATGATTTGTTTATAGAAGGGTCTCATTTGAAACTTGCTATTTCTGGTTATACCTCAATTTTGTTACTAATAGAAAGTAATACATCACACATTAGAAATTAAAATACAATAGTTTTCTTAACTCAATTAGAAGGATTAAACTAGGATGACCATTGAAAAAGTGTACAAAGTATTTTGACAAATATAATGAAAGTAATAAAAACAAAAAAGCCTAGCGAATGCTAGGCTTTTTGTGATCTCATCAGGATTCGAACCTGAGACCTACTGCTTAGAAGGCAGTTGCTCTATCCAGCTGAGCTATGAGACCTTTACTTTTTATTTCAACTTATTTGGGATGTTGAAATTTGGTCGGGGTGGCAGGATTCGAACCTGCGACCTCCTGGTCCCAAACCAGGCGCGATAACCGGGCTACGCTACACCCCGAGAAAACAAAAAAGCGGAGAGACAGGGACTCGAACCCTGGCATCGGTTACCCGATG
>CAYNNB010000157.1:0-1971 GCA_964398425.1 uncultured Flavobacterium sp. | reverse complement strand
GTTTTTGTCATCCGCCTAAAAGTGTGGATACGGTTTTACAAATTTTAGAAGCGTTCAGAAAAGGCGAACAAAACGAAGCTTCTTTCTGGATTAATTATAAAGAGCGCCTGATTTACATTCGCTATTTTGCAGTTAGAGATACACAAAAAAGATACAAAGGGGTAATTGAAATGTCGCAAGATATTACAGATATCAAGCAAATTGATGGTGAAAAACGATTATTAGAATGGAATAATTAATTGGGAAAGTTATGAGAGTTATAGGTACGATTTTATTCAGCATTTTATCATCTTAATTTTTTCTTGTGAAACTGTCGAGCATCATCATGTTCCAAAAACAGCCAATGAAGCCTTGAAAGAATTGATGGAAGGAAACCAGCGTTATGTTAATAATGTACCGATGCATCATGATTTTATTGATGAAGCACATCATTCAGAAAAAGACCAACATCCGCACACTTTTGTGTTGTCGTGTATCGATTCTCGTGTGCCGCCTGAAATTGTTTTTGACCAAGGAATTGGAAATTTATTTGTAGCGCGTGTTGCTGGAAATATAGAAGATGATAATATTCTAGGAAGTATGGAATATGCTGTTCAAGTAAAAGGAACAAAATTATTGGTGGTGTTGGGACATTCCAATTGTGGTGCAGTTCAAGGCGCAATCGATAATGTGAATTTAGGACATTTAACTCAATTAACTAATCAAATTAAAGTAGCTTTTAGTCATCACAGAACTTATCCGTTACCCGAGCATTTATCAGATGAAACAGGTCGATTAAACGTGCTTTTCACTATAGATCACATTATTTCATCTAGCAAGATTATTAGAGATTTGGTCAATCAAAAGAAAATAAAAATAGTAGGAACATTTTACGATTTACACACAGGTAAAGTCGAATTATTACAATCATGAACCATACAAAATCAATATACTATCCGCCTGGTGGCATTTTAATTTGGATCATCATTTATTTAGAACTCATCACTTTCGGAATGGCGATTATAGCATTAGCCTATTACGGTTCGGAAGAGCGTGAATTATTTCACAGCAGTAGCTTAAAATTGAATAAAACAATAGGAATGATAAACACGATTCTGTTGTTAACTAGTGGCTTTTTTGTAGCTAAAGGGATTCATTTTTTTAAAGCCGCTAACATTAAAAAGACATTGTTTTATTTCAATTGGGCAATGGTTGGAGGTTTCGGATTTTTAGTTTTAAAATCATTTGAATACTACGAAAAATTAGAAGCTGGATTGCACATGGATTACAATTCGTTTTTTAGATTTTATTGGTTATTAACGGGTTTTCATTTTATACATGTTTTGGTGGGATTGGTAATTTTATTGCTAATTGCATTTTCCATCAAGAAAAAACAAACCGAAGCTTCCTTTGAAGATATCGAAGCAAGTGCGAGTTTTTGGCACATGTGCGATTTAATTTGGTTGCTTTTATTTCCAGTACTTTATTTACTTTTTTAAATGTTAGATTATGCGAGATACTATTTCTTCTACGTTTATTTTGTTGTTGGCACTGACTGTAATCGCTGCTTTTTTAGCATTAAATGTAAGTGCGGAAATCATGGCAACAACGGTTGTGACTTTAGCTTTAATTAAGTTTTGGTTAGTAGCTTTTCAGTTTATGGGATTAAAAAAAGCACATCCTTTTTGGAAATATTTGATATTAGGTTTTGGTGGTTTAATGGGAATTATTTTAGTGATTTTACTCTAAATTTTTCCAATTTTCAAAGCATGATAATAATCATATATTAATCTGAAGGATTGTATTTTATTTGTCACTATTTATTTTGTTAAGAGATAAATAGAATACAAAAATTAACCAAGAAAACAATATGACTTTACAAAAAAACGTACACACTTTTCACATTCCTGTTATGGGATTGGCGTTCACTATTGATAGTCCAGTGCGAGTGGCGCAATACGGAATCGATTCTGTAATTTCGATTATGGATGA
>CAYNNB010000156.1:0-1981 GCA_964398425.1 uncultured Flavobacterium sp. | reverse complement strand
TTGTTACAAAAAAATCCGATTTATTACTAAATCGGATTCTAAAACATAACAAATTAAATGTATTTTTACAAAATACCTAACTCTTTCATACACGCTTTCATCATTTGATAAGTGCGTTCAATATCATTATCTAAACCAATAGACATTCTTATTAATCCATCAGTCAAGCCCATTTCTTTTTGTTCTTCTAATGGAATTTCTGATGAAGTAGAAGTTCCAGGTGCACTAAATAGTGTCTTGTAGAAACCTAAACTTACCGCTAAATATCCTAAATTTTTATGTTGCATCAATTCCATCAAAGCATTAGCTTGATCTAAAGAACCTGCATCAATAGTCATCATACCTCCAAAACCATATTCTGAATTAATCATGCCTTTGTACAGTGAATGACTCGGATGACTTTCTAGTCCTGGATACACCACTTTTAAACCATCTTGTTCAAATTTTTGAGACAAATACATGGCATTATGACTATGCTGCTTCATACGAATATGTAAGGTTCTCAAATTTTTCAAAATACTAGCCGAACGTAAACTATCCATCGTAGGACCTAGCAACATACTAGCTCCATTGTTTACATTTCTTAAATCATCAATAAATTGTTGCGTACCACAAATAACACCACCAACGGTATCACTGCTTCCATTAATAAATTTAGTTAAACTGTGTATTACTACATCAGCACCTAATTGAACTGGAGCAACAGATAAGGGCGAAAAAGTATTGTCTACTACTAATTTCAAATTGTACTTCTTAGCAAGTTGAGCTAAACTTTTGATATCAGCCACTTCTAACAACGGATTACTTACCGTTTCACAATATAAAACTTTAGTATTAGGTGTAATTGCAGCTTCAACTACATCTAATTTAGTAATATCAACAAAGGTAGTGGCAATATTAAATTTTGGAGTAAAGTTTTTCAAAAAAGCATACGTTCCTCCATAAATAGTTCTACTTGAAACAATGTGATCTCCCGACCCACACAATTGTAATAGGACTGGAGTAATGGCTCCCATCCCTGAAGCAGCAACATTTGCAGCTTCTGTTCCTTCCATAGCAGCTAAAGCCTGACCTAAGTAGAGATTCATAGGAGACGAATGTCTAGAATATAGATAACATCCTTCAGCATTTCCTTCAAAAGTATCAAACATAGTTTTTGCTGATAAAAACGTGTAAGTTGAACTATCAGAAATAGAAGGATTTACACCTCCAAATTCACCAAAGTATTGCAAATCTTGTATTTGGTCTGCGGGATTAAATGTACTCATAATTTTAGTTTAAAGTTTGTGTTATTTTTTCCAAATCTCTAAATTAATACGTTATTTTTCAATAGTAATCAATGTATTTAGTTTTTTTTTCTAACAACAAGTCTTTTTAACGATTTAAAAACGAAAAAAAATTAGCTTATTAATTTTTTTTAGTTATTTTTACAAACGAAAACTACAAACTACAAACTACAACAACATGAACTTAGACAGTATTGACAAAAAATTATTAGAGCTGTTGCAAGCCGATGCAAAAATGACAACTAAAGAAATGTCGCTTAAACTAAACCTATCGGTTACAGCTGTTTATGAAAGAATTAAAAAATTAGAACGTGAAGGACTAATCCATAAGTATGTAGCTCTTCTCGATCGAAACAAAATCGACAAAGGTTTTGTAGCACTTTGTCATGTTAAACTCGTAAAACACAATAAAGAAATCATCAACGAATTTGAAGCAGAAGTGGTTAACTTAACAGAAGTACTTGAATGCTTTCATGTAAGCGGTGATTATGACTACATTTTAAAAATTTGTGTAAAAGACATGGAAACCTACCGCGATTTCATGATTAACAAACTAACCTCATTAAAACACATCGGAAGTTCACATAGCACTTTTATGATTGGAGAAGTAAAAAACACAACTTCTTATAAGTTCGACTATTAAATATATCATTTTACCAACTTTCATGGGGTGTATTTATTTAAAAAGCCTTACT
>CAYNNB010000155.1:0-2006 GCA_964398425.1 uncultured Flavobacterium sp. | reverse complement strand
GCGCTACAATTGCTAAATTAAATTCAATGCACTTTTATGCTTGGAAATCAGGTTTAAAAACAGGAATGTATTACTTACGTACAAAAGCTGCTGCAAACGCTTTACAGTTTACAGTTGCTAAAAAACAAGAGTCTGAACCTGAAGTAGTTCAGGTTGAACAAGAAATGACAGCAGAAGAATTTAGAGCGATGATTGAACGTTCAAAAAATGCAGGTCCTGAAGATTGCGAAATGTGTGGATCTTAATAATAATAATACAATAATTTGAAATAAAAAACAGCTGTCAATTGACAGCTGTTTTTTTTGTATTTTAGTGCATTCAAAGTCTTGAAATATGGAGGTCATAAAAACCAATTCTGAAAATAGTGATTTTAAAAATTTATCCGCTTTGTTTGATGAATATTTAGTTGATATTGATGGAGATGAGCGTGATTTTTTTGCGCATTATAACAATGTGCAATTGGATCATGTTTTGGTAGTTTATGAAAATGGTCAAGCTTTGGGTTGTGGTGCTTTTAAAAAATACGATGAGGTTACTGCTGAAATCAAACGTATGTTTGTACTTTCAGAAGCCCGAGGAAAAGGTATAGCTAACAAGATTTTAAACGAAATAGAAAGTTGGGCTATTGAACAAGGTTTTACGAATTTTATTTTAGAAACATCACCCAAATTAAAAGCCGCAATCGCATTGTATACCAAAATGGGGTACCAATTTATTCCTAATTACGGTCAATATATTGGTATAGAAAATAGCGTTTGTATGAAGAAGTAAAATAAATTATTACCTTCGTGCTTCTAATATAAATTACTTCAACACCATGATGCAATGGGAACAATTATTGTCGTTAAAAAGACAAGGCGATACCAGTAAACGATTACGAAAAGAACAAGATGATACCCGTTTAGGATTTGAGGTAGATTACGACCGTATCATTTTTTCATCGGAATTCCGAATCTTACAAGACAAAACCCAAGTTATTCCATTGTCTAAAACCGATTTTGTACATACGCGTTTAACACACAGTTTAGAGGTTTCGGTAGTAGGACGTTCTATTGGCCGATTGGTAGGAAAACAAATTTTAGAAAAATACCCACATCTTAAAGAAGTACATGGATACCAATTAAATGATTTTGGAGCTATAGTAGCTGCTGCTTGTTTAGCCCACGATATCGGAAATCCACCCTTTGGTCATTCGGGTGAAAAGTCGATTGGAGAATATTTTACTTCAGGAAATGGACAAAAATACAAAGCGTACTTAACACAAAAACAATGGCAAGACTTAATTGATTTTGAAGGAAATGCCAATGGTTTTTCTATTTTAACCTCAAGTAGAGAAGGAGTAGAGGGCGCATTGCGATTGTCGTATGCAACTTTAGGAACGTTTATGAAATATCCGAAAGAGAGTTTGCCAAAAAGACCTACTTCGGCGATTTGCGACAAAAAATATGGTTTTTTCCAACAAGATGTGTCTTTTTTTCAAGAAGTCGCTCAGGAGTTAGGATTGTTAGTCAACAAAGAATTACCTAATGTAGGTTTTCATCGTCATCCTTTAGCGTTTTTAGTCGAAGCCGCAGATGATATTTGTTATACTATTATCGATTTTGAAGATGGTATTAAACTAGGGTTAATTGAAGAAGAATTTGCCTTAGAATACTTAATTAAATTAGTTCAAAAATCCATTGATTCTAAAAAATACAATGAATTGACTACCAAAGAAGATCGCATTAGTTATTTGCGTGCATTGGCAATTGGAAGTTTAATAAATGATGCTGTTCGTATTTTTATGGAAAATGAAACAGCTATTATGAACGGTGAATTTGATGTTTCATTGATGGAAAAGAGTCAATATAAAGCACAAATTGACGATATTATAAAGATTAGTGTAAATAAAATTTATCAATCAAAAGAAGTGATTGAAAAAGAAATTATAGGTTATAAAGTAATTCACTCGTTATTAGATGCGTTTTTAACGGCCTATGTAAATAAAATTAATGCGAATGAAACAA
>CAYNNB010000154.1:0-2020 GCA_964398425.1 uncultured Flavobacterium sp. | reverse complement strand
TTTAAAATGATTTTCGTTAACTCAAAAATGGTTTTGGTTAACTGATTAAAATTAATATGAATTGGACTACTAGTTTTGTTTGATAATTATAAATCTACAATTATGAAAACAAAATTATTTTCTTTTTTATTTATGCTGTTTTGCAGTGTGTTGAGTGCTCAAATCAATGTGACAGAGAGTTTTGAGTTGGGTTCAGTTCCTTCAGGTTGGGCAACTAATAGTTTTAATATTGTTAATGATGGATCAGTTTCTTGTGACGGAACATATTCATTGCGAATAAATTTAACGCAATTAGGAAATGGTGGAGTTCAAACAGGTTACTTTGTGACACAAAATTATACTTCAAATGGGGAACAAATTACTTTTTCTGTTGGTTACAATAAAAACAATAGTTCTGCAAGTTTTTCAGGAAATATAAAATTATATTATGCTGTAAATAATAGTGCAACTTTTGTTCAATTTGCTACATCTACAAGTTTTCCAACAAGTTGTTTTAATGATACGGGAAAAATAACAGGAAATATTGCGGCTGGAGTTGTTACTTCTGGAAGTGTAGTCAGATTTAAAGTTGAGGTAAATCATAGTGCGAATTATGCTTATGTTAATGTAGATGATTTAGAAATTACTCAAAATGTATCAACTATAAATCAGACAATAGCAGAATATAATTTTAATAATACTTACAATAATTTACTTGGAAATGCACCTTTTGTTTCAAATACTGGTACATCTTTCACAACAGATAGAAATGGTAATTCTAATAGTGCACTAAATATTCAAAATACAGGTACTTCAGCTACAATAAATGGATTGCCTTATGGAAATTCTGCTAGAACTATTTCGTTTTGGGCTAAAGTTAATACTATGCAGGCGCCATACAATATGACTTTTTCTTACGGGCAAAGTTCTAACAGTAATGCAGTTGGTGGTTCTTTTAATAGTACAACAGTTGATTATTTTGGTTATGCAAATAATTTTAATGCAAGTTCTAGTAATAATCCTTCCACTTGGTACCATTTTGTATATACTTATGATGGTACAACAGCCAAGATTTATAAAAACAATGTTATGATTGCAAGTCAACCAAAAACTTGGAATACCATAAATAATAGTAATATATTTAAATTAGGCGTAGGCGTAGGCGGTGAATTAAATTTTGATGGAGCAATTGATGATTTGAAAATATTCAATTATGTTTTAACAGATATAGAAATAAACAATTTATACAATTATAATTCATTAGTTCCAATAACAAATAATGAAGTTTATAGCTTTAATTTTAATAATTCTTATTATGATGTAACTTCTGTCAATAGTTTTAATGCTACAGGAAATTTCACAACAGATAGAAATGGAAATATTAATAGTGCTTTACAGTTAAATAGTGTGGGTACAGTAGCATCTTTAGCTAATTTACCAATAGGAAATGCTTCTCGTTCTATATCCATTTGGATTAAAATGAATAGTTATTTTTTCGACAACTTTTTGTTTAGTTATGGTTCACCAGCAGCTAATCAATCCTATGGTTTTTCTTTGAAATCAAATCTCATAAATTATTATGCATGGGCAAATGATTTGTCATATGCGACAAGTATTCCATTAAATACCTGGAAACATTTAGTTGTTACATTTGATACAACCACAGACTTAGCATCTATTTATCTAGATGGAGTTTTGATAACTAGTGCGGCCAAACCAGATTGGAACACGGCAAATGAAACTAGTTTTTATTTAGGAAGATCGTATCAAGGGTCAAATAGCTTTAATGGAGTAGTTGATGATTTAAAAATTTATAATTATGCTCTTACTCAAACGGAAATAACTAATTTATATAATTATAATTCTACTTTAGTTGCTCAAAATTTTAATCAAAACAATTTAGAAGTTGCTTTATATCCAAATCCAGTTCAAGATATATTAAATATAAATGTTGATAATGCAATTAAATCTGTTGAAATTTACAACATTCAAGGGCAAAAAGTTTTGAATTCGACTTCAAATGAAGTGGATATGTCTTCAT
>CAYNNB010000153.1:0-2057 GCA_964398425.1 uncultured Flavobacterium sp. | reverse complement strand
ATATATGGCGCGAATTAGAAAATTTTTCTTCAGGTGCCGTTTGTTTAGTTTTAGCTTCCGAAGTGTATAATGAAGAGGACTACATTAGGAATTACAAGGAGTATAAAGATTGGATTGTTTCTTTGTGAGTAGTAGCGTTCCTAATATAATAATCAAAGGAAAAACAATGATATGGTGACGGTCGCCTTGATCAGTTCCAATAGCCGAAACACCGATTATATAACCTATGCAACAAGCTGTGAAGACCATAGCACGATTTATTTGTTTAAAAAAAAGCAAGACAAAGCAAGATGCAATTAGCCCTACGGTACTCAATATGATATTTTCAACTTTGCTTATACCTTTAAACAAAAATTGAAAAAAATCAAAATAGGGAGTTGCAGCCACATTTTTACATCCATGAACAGATGTACTAACTTTAGTACAATTCGTATATAAATTGGATAAATAGGCATTAAATAGGTTAGTTTTATTGTTTTTTATTTGCTCTTCAAAATCTTTTTTGGCTAATTGACGCATTTGCATTAATGACAAAGATTTATTTTTAAGTACTCTTGTATTTTTTCCTTGTTCAAAAGTTTCACCAATTCTGTATCCATCTGCCTTTGTTCCTAAATAGTTGTAATAGGTAGCCCCATCTATATAACTTAAAGTAAAGTTGCCATAGGTTATTTTCATTCCAATTAATTGAGCTAAAAACAACAATAAACTAAAATACAAAACAAATGATTTGCAACCTTGAAGTAATTTTGGTAAATAAGAAAAGTAAAAAAGAAGTGCCAAATAAAGTAATCCTAATGTGATTGGTTTAATTAAACAACCTAATAAAAGTAAGGAAAATACATAGATTAGATTTGGAATTTTTTTTGTTTTTTCAAAGGCTATTAATTGTGAAATAAGTAAAAAAGTATAGATACTTTCTGTTAGTAGGTGGAAGTTGATAAATACATTTCCAATACAGAAAACAAAAAATAGAGAAGCATAAAAAGCAATTTTAATTGGTAAATAAGATTTTAAAATATAAAATAACAAATGAATGGTTCCCAACCATGCCAAAAGATTCAATACAATACTCCAAGAGTAAATTAAATCTGATTTTGTAGTAAATAATAAAGGTAATCCGTTCAATAAACTAAATAGGATTGGACGATGATCATTGAATTTACCTTCCCAAAATAGTTCTTGACAAGCCAATAGATAAGAGTAACTATCTGGGAAATGAAAATTTTGAATATCTAATTGAAAAACAAAAAGACAAAAACATAAAAAAAATATTGCATAACCGAGTAGGTAAAAATAATACTTAGTTGTTGTTTTCATATTTTTCAACATATTTGGAAGCAATTTTTGTTGCTTCATGATATTTTAAAACAAAATTTCTTGCTTTTTCTCCAATGCTTATTAAAAAAAATCTATTTTCTATTAAAAGTGAAAGTTTTTCCACTAAATAATCAACATTAGGTAATGCATTAATACAAATTTCATCTTCCTTTAAATCATAGAATTGTAAAAAATTAGTTTCTGCACCAGTAAATACAACTTTACCTAACAGCATAGCTTCTAGTGCATTATAACCTTGATCAAACGAGTAAACTTGATCTAATACAATATCCGCTTTTTCAAAATACAATTGATATTTTGAATAGGGTATGTTTTGAGCTACCAATATTTCGACTTCATTTGTATATTTTTTTTCTATAATTTCTAAAGCTTTTTGGAAAAAAGGAATCCCTTTTTTTATTGCATTACCAGAATTAATTCCTAATAGGATAGTGATTTTTGAATTTTTATCATTTGACTTTCGACTTTCGACTATGTTAATAGGATAAGGGATGTAACCACAATACTTTGTATTCGTTTGTAATGCATCTACGTAATCAAAATCAGTAGCAATAATTCCAGAACAATTGGAATAAATGAGTTGGGTTATTTTTTTGAAATTAGGTTTTATAAAATCAAAATAATAATTATATATTTTTTTATATTGAGATGGGTGTTCCAGATAAGGAGTCATAACCGAATATTTTGGTTTTTTGCTCAACATATACTTGACTTGA
>CAYNNB010000152.1:0-2079 GCA_964398425.1 uncultured Flavobacterium sp. | reverse complement strand
TTACAAATTCTAACACTTGCTTTTGAACATTTAACATAAAATGATCAATTTTTCCATTTAATAAATGGTAACCGGCATAAGCAAAAAGTCCCACGATAAGTCCAGCACCTGACGAAATCATTTTTTCATATAATCCTCCAGAAATATTCCCAATACTAATATTTTCAGTAATTGAAATACTATAGAAAATTTTAATTACCCCACCAATTGTTCCTACAAAACCTAAAGTAGGCGCCATACCCGCAATTAAACCTAAGTGACCTAAACGTTTTTCCATTTCGCCTAGTTCAATTTGTGCTTGGCGCTCCATATTCGATTCAATTTCAGATATTGGACGACCAATAGTCATAATACCTTCTCTTACTACTCTTGCATTGGCATTATCCAATCGTTCGGCAGCCCCTAAAGCTAATTCTATATTACCATTATTTAAATGGGTACGCACTTCTTTCAATAAAAAATTATCAGTTTTAGTCGTTTTGCTAATATACATAGTACGTTCTACAATAACATAAATAGTATAAAACAATAAAATTGCAATTGGTATAATAAAAAACCCACCTTTAAAAATAAATTCTAAAACTGAAATTTCAGTATTTGGCTTTACTGCTTCTGCAGCATTTGCTGCCTGATTTGCAGCGTTCGCTAAAGTATCAACTGTGGCTTGTAAAAAAAATCCAATCATAAAACGAATAAGTTAATATTTATATTCAAATTTGCACTAAAGATACATTTTTCTATAAATAGTAAAACTAAAATTTTATTAAATTATTATATTGTATTCCTATAAAATTAAACATTTACTCTTTTATGACCTATACAGAAACCTTAAATTGGCTTTATAATCAGTTACCTATGTTTCAAAATGTAGGCGCAGCTGCTTATAAAAAAGATTTAACCAATACTATTGCACTAACCAATCACTTAGGCAATCCCGAAACCCAATTTAATTCCATTCATGTTGCAGGAACCAATGGAAAAGGTTCCACTTCGAGTATGTTAGCTTCAGTATTTATGGAAGCCGGTTATAAAGTTGGACTATATACCTCTCCGCACCTAAAAGATTTCAGAGAACGAATTACCATAAATGGCAGACCAATTAGCAAAGCATATGTTCAAAAATTTGTTGAGCAAAACAAAAGTTTTTTTGAAAATCATAGTTTAAGTTTTTTTGAAATGACGGTTGGATTAGCTTTTCAATATTTTGCAGAAAAGAAAGTTGATATTGCACTAATAGAAGTAGGAATGGGTGGAAGATTAGATTCTACCAATATCATTACTCCTTTAGTATCCGTAATCACCAACATTGGATTTGATCACATGCAATTTTTGGGCTCTACCTTAGATGCAATTGCGAGTGAAAAAGCAGGAATAATTAAACCAAATATTCCAGTAGTAATAGGTGAATACACTAAAGAGACTAAAATGGTGTTTATTGAAAAAGCAAAATCGGTTTCAAGTGAAATTATTTTTGCGCAAGATAAAAACATACCAGATTATCCTTCGGAACTAAAAGGTGACTATCAAATAAAAAATAAAAAAACCGTTGTAGCCACTTGTGAAATCGCAAAAAAACATTTCCATATCACGAATGAACATATTAAAAATGGAATAAAAAATGTAGTAACTAATACAGGTTTAAAAGGCCGATGGCAAATTTTACAAACAAATCCAAAAATCATTTGTGACACTGCCCATAACAGTCATGGCTTAAAAATAGTATTACAGCAATTAGAAAGAGAAGCCCCATCACATTTACATATCGTTTTAGGTGTAGTAAATGATAAAGATTTAGAGAGTATACTCCCTTTATTCCCTAAAAATGCCACCTATTATTTTTGCAAGCCAAAAGTACAACGAGGCTTAGATGAAAAAGTTCTTCAAAAGGAAGCTTTAAAATACAATTTAATTGGAAAAGCGTATTCTTCAGTATTGAAAGCTAAAAATGCAGCACTAAAAACAGCATCAAAAGAAGATATTATCTATATAGGAGGAAGTACATTTGTAGTAGCCGAACTAATTTAAAAAAAAAATTAAATTTTATTTTTCTGACTACTAGCAACTTAAAAATTAATTTAC
>CAYNNB010000151.1:0-2087 GCA_964398425.1 uncultured Flavobacterium sp. | reverse complement strand
TTAGAAGAAATAAATATTTCCTCAAATCGAGACCTGATTGATTTACTAGATCATGAACCTTTTGGAGATTTTCATGAAGGTACAATAATTATAGTCCAAGAACTTGATGCTTCTATGACAGCAATAATTGAATCTGAGTTTAATTCGTTAGATTTTGAATCAACCTCAATTTTTAAATCTTTAAGGGACCTAATTACACCCTTAAAATTGAACTCTCAAATTCAAAAGGAACTAGTAGAGCTAGGAATTCTTGAAAAGGAACTCAAGATTGACAATGGTGAAAGTACTTTTGATTTGTTTTACGGTATCAATTTGTTGTCAAAGGAATTTAATCCAGTTGAACCATCTCCAATTATTGATCTTTATGATTATCGAGTTTTTGGGAAAGTTCTAGCTAGTGGAGATGTTATTGGAAAATACATATGTAAAAGATTTGATTTTGATGAAAGAGAAGAAGATTTTCAATTGGATGCTAAAATTGTTCTAGATACTGATGAAGAGATAAAGCGAGAAATCGAGGAACTTAATGAATTAAATAAAGAATCAGATGGTTCTTCTGTTGGAGAGTTTTATTTTGATTTCAGAATTTATGACCTTGATCAAGACGCTAAAGATAAACTCGTACGATTACTAAAATCTGCTGGTAAACGAGAAGCAAGTAACCAACTGAAAAAGTATTTAGGTATAAAGGTCTCTAAAAATGGCTTTGCGGTTAAACCGTATGGAGAAGAAGAATACGACTGGCTTGGATTAGGCGCTAAACGTGTTCAGCAACATATTGTTAGTATTGGTCCCAACCAAGTAATCGGTAATACATTTTTATATTCACCACAGAATGATTTGTTGAGTGAAAAACCAAATAGGGAAGGTTTTTTTGAAAATAAATCATTTATTAATTTTAAACGAATCTTAGGAGGAATTCTTTCGGAAACTGGTAGGATAAGAGCAAGATACAGAGCGCACCACAATTTAGGTCGTACAACTAGAAGCAGGCATGATCGTCCTGATACCGAAAAATTCATTCAATATATTTTAGAATCTGGTAATGAGGAATTAGTAAATAAGACAAAGGCATTTATTTCTGAGACTAATACCGCTTTAGACAATATGGAGGAGTCTTTATCTTTTTCACAAAGATTAGCTTCATTGGGGACAGGTCTAGAACTTGTGTATCATGAATTAGCACAACCAATAACTTCGTTAGGAGCCTCAAAAAAATCTATTGAAATCAATGCCAATAAGATTGAGGATGGTGTTTTAAGGGATATAATTTTAGATAGGATTAACAACTTAGGATCTTCTGTTACGATGTTAAATGATTTAAAGGAATCATTAAAACCTGCTATCGGAAAATCAGTTGCTAAAACATTTAAACCTTTACAAACATTTAAAAAGGTTTGTCATCTATTCGAAAATAGTTTCCGCGATTCTGGAATTGAATTAGTAATAAAGAACAATTTGGAAACTATAGAAATTAATAGCTATGAATATGCCTTTTGGGTTTCCTTCTTAAATATTATCAATAATGCTGTATACTGGCTTCAATCTTCTGACCAAAAGAAAGTAATTACATTTGAATACGATGAAAATACCAGTTCCTTTTTGATAAGCAACACGGGACCTAAAATTGCTGATGAAGATTTGGAAATAATATTTGACTACGGAATTACTGGTAAAAAAGAAAAATCGGCCACTGGCTTGGGATTATCATTCACGAGAAACCTACTCTCGACTAGAGGTTGGTCAATATCTGCTAAAAATCGAGATTATGGGCCAGTATTCATTATTGAAGCCGAAAAAAGTATTTAGATTTCATAAACTAATTGATTAAAATATTCTCAAAATGACTGAAAATTACAAAGGACTTGTTGTTTTATTAGAAGACGAAGAACCTATCAGAAAAGGGTTTATAGATATGTTTACTGATTTAGATTTAGATGTTGAATTACATTGTTGTAAAACTCCTGAAGAATATTCGGCTTTTTTAGAAGATGATTCCAATAGAATTCGATTAAGAGCTCTAATTATGGACTTGTCCAATACGCCTGAAGAAGAAAACGCCAATGACGAAAAGGTAAGTACTTTCG
>CAYNNB010000150.1:0-2270 GCA_964398425.1 uncultured Flavobacterium sp. | reverse complement strand
TGCAATTGCAAGACTAAATTATTTTCTAATATTTGTTCGGGTTGTGATGTCATTTAAAAATTTTCATTAATTTTGTTCTGAGTTCATTACTCGTTTGAGTAAAGGAAATCAAAAATCGTAAACATGTTGCTTTACGTTTTTTGCTAATTTAAAAAGGATTAGGGTGTCCCTGGTCGAATAAAAGCCAAACTTTCGTTTGGCTTTTATTTAATCTTTAAATTCAAATTCAACATCATCTGTAACTAATTCAGGAACTTTAATTGTTGGTAATATAAATCTATTAAAAGGTGTTCCTTCAGTCTTTGAATGCAAAACACCTCTTGCTGTTCCAATAGTCATCATAGTAAGATGTGTCATAAAGTCTTGTGGAAAAACAACCTTATTTGCATTATTATATCCATTCCATGAAGCTTCCTCTATCTCAAAAACACATGATATTTGTAAAATAATAAAAGGTTTATTAGCTGATTTAAAAGTAAAAGTTGTAAAAACTCCAATTTGAAACGTTTTGTTATTTGCTTTAAATTCTAAATCAGTAATAACTTCACTCTTCTTTTTCTCTGAAAAATTCTCTTCAATGATTGCAAACTGTTCGGTTTTTATACCAATTATTCTGAAACTTAAATTACTCATTTATTGCTGTTTTAAAACTTTCGTATTTAGTAGTTGCTTGTTTAGCTCTAAATTTAACAACATTTGGATTATTTGGTTGAATACAAATTGTAACTTTTGCAGGAACTTTATAATCTTGAGAAACTTCCACTTTATGAGATTGCATCATTTCATCAAGCATTTTTTCTATGGATGTTACTAATAAAGGAATTTGTAAAACATCTTGAAGTTTAACCAAAGTATCTAAAGTTAAATTTTCTTTTCCGCTAACTATTTTAGTCACTTGTTGTGCTGAAACACCTAATTTTTCAGCTAAATCTTTTTGTTTCCATTTTAGCTCATCTAAACGCATTAAAACTTTAAACGCAATATTTTTAGACTCACGTAACATGGCTCTATTTTTCTTACGCTCTTTAATGTTTTGTAGTGTATTAGATTTCTCTTTAGAAACTAAGTTTAAAAACTTTTCTTTGTTGCTTGTCATAAGTCTTGGTTTAAAAATTCATAAAATGATTCTAAATCGTAAACTCCATTTTCTTTTAAATAGTTTTTACACATTTCTATTTTATGTAATTCTTTTAAGGTATGCGGTCTGTCTTTCATTAAATGTGTAAATTTAATTGCTCCACCAGTAATTACAAAACAGTTTTCATCTATTCTAATAGCATAAATCCGTAAATAGTTTTTTCTCCCTTTTTGTCTTGACAACTCTAAAACTTTATATTCGTTATTATCTAAAGCTTTAAAAAATTCTTCAAAAAACTGATCTTCACTTTCAGCTATTTCTTCTAATAAATCCTCAATTTCTTCACTATTTGTGATAATTTCATTCTGTATTTGAATAATATTTTTCTGTTGAGGTATATCTTTTAGATTGGCTTTTAAAAATGCATACAAATATTCTGGTTCATTCCATTGTTCTAATACAATATCTAATGCATGGGCATCTTCACCATCATATTGAAAGGCGTATAATTTTCCATTGGCAAATATATCTATTATTTTCATAAAATCAACCTATAGGTTTACTTTTTTAACTTTTTCTAAACAAATAGTTGCTGTAACAACCCTTTTTTAAACACTTTACTTTGCTCTATTTGCTTACTCACCACCTCAATACGTGCATCTATTGCAGATAAAAACGAAGCTATTTTTTGCTGCTCTTTTAAAGAAGGAAAATCAATTTCAAGAGATTCAATGTTTTTCTTATTGATACCTGCCTGAGCTGCACCTCCCGCAAAAGATAAAATTTGATTGGTCATTGATTGAAGTTTATAAAACAAAAAGAAATTGTCAAATTCTTCGGATGGTAAAAACCCTGCCACAGATTGATTTCCTGTACATTCGAAATCTAAAATCCCTATTTTACCCAAAGTAGCTCCTGTCATAGCTAAAACAACTGTGTTTTTAGGCATTAAATAAGTTGAGCTTTTTTTAAGTCCTAATTCAGTTATATATTTTGTAGGCTTTTTAATAATATTATTCTTTAATTCACCAGAACCTATCCAACCAATATTACCATTCCAAAATTCGATATTTGTTGTACTTGGAGTACCACCAACAACAACTTTAATTACTTCCCCCAACTTCTTCTCCTCCCAATCAGGAAAATCAATATCCTTATCATCTTTAAAACGCAATTGCTGAGAAAACAACTG
>CAYNNB010000149.1:0-2279 GCA_964398425.1 uncultured Flavobacterium sp. | reverse complement strand
ACGTACGTGAGTTTATGGTAAACAACAGTATGATTGATTGTATTGTACGTTTACCTGATAAATTGTTTTTGACTACGGGCATACCGGCTTGTATTTTTATATTAAGTAAAAACCGAGACGGCAAAGACGGCCAACACCGAGAACGTAAAAACGAAATCCTCTTTATAGACACCAGTAAAATGGGAACTATGGAAAGCAGAAAACTACGTGTGTTTACCGATGCCGATATTGAAAAAGTAGCCCAAACCTACCACGCATGGCGTAACAATCCCGATTGTCATGCTGAACTTGTTTCAGCATCTAACACAACCTACAGCAATATAGACGGCTACTGCTACGCTGCCACCCTAGAAGAAGTACAAAAACAAGACTACAAACTTACCCCAGGTATTTATGTAGGCACCGAAGAAGTAGCAGACGACGGTATTTTGTTTGAAGATAAAATGGCCAATTTACAAGCTACTTTACAAGAGCAGTTTGCGAAAGGGAATGAGTTGCAAATGAAAATATTGGATAATTTTAATAAGTTGTAAATGTTAAAGTTATATTAGTTATGGTTGACAAATAAAATATTTTTTATAATTTTGTCAACAACTAAATAAATTTATTATGAAAGAAATTGTAGCTAAAAGAATAAAATCAGCTAGAGGATTGGCGGGTTTATCGTTGCGTGAACTATCTGAAAAATTAGATGGTTTAGTGAGCTATAATGCTATCTCAAAGTACGAAAAAGCAGAAATGATGCCTGATAGTAAAGTGCTTTTACAATTAGCAAAAGTTTTAAATGTGAAATTAGATTACTTTTTTCGTCCGTTTACAATTTCTATAGAAAATATTGAATTTAGAAAGAAAAGTAAATTAGGTGTTAAAAAAGTTAATAGCATTAAAGAAGAAGTTACTGATATAATTACTCGTTATATTGAAGTGGAGCAATTTTTAAATTTAGCATCTAATTTTAATAACCCAATTAAAAATAGTTTAATTGCTGATGGTCACGCTGTAGAACAAGCAGTAAACCAGTTAATTAACGAATGGAATATAGGTATTAATGCTTTGCCTAATGTTATTGAATTATTAGAAGATAAAGAAATTAAAGTGATTGAAATTGATGCAGATGAAGATTTTGATGGTTTCTCAGGATGGGCTACTGGTAATATTCCAGTAATTGTAATTAATTCTAAATTTCCAATAGAACGTAAAAGATTTACTGCTTTACATGAACTTGGACATTTGTTATTAAGTTTTGATTCTAATTTAGTTGAAAAAGAAATAGAACGTTTGTGTCATCGTTTTGCAGGGGCTATGCTTATGCCTGAGGAAACTTTTTTATTAGAATTAGGAGCACAACGCAATAAAATAAGTCTATCTGAATTAATAGCTATTAAAGAAACCTACGGTATTTCTATTCAAGCTATTATGGCAAGAGCTAAAGATTTGGGTGTAATTTCAGAAGAACGTTTTATTAATTTCAGGCGTTGGGTAAATGAAGATTCCAATCGAAAAAAAGAAATAGATTTAGGAAAATTTCAAGGTAGAGAAAGTTCTACTCGCTTTAAACAATTATTATACAGAGCTGCTGCAGAAGATTTAGTATCACTAAACAAAGCGGCAAGTTTGGCCAACATGAAATTAGCTGATTTTAGAAAAGAATTTGTGTTGTTATGAGAATAATTGTCAATGATGCTAATATTTTAATTGATTTAGTGAAGCTAGATATCTTGCTTCACTTTTTTCAATTGCCTTTTAGTTTTCATACGACAGATATTATTTTTGACGAGTTAGATGATGAACAACAACAAATACTTCTGCCTTACATTGAGTCAGAACAACTTATTGTAGAAGGTTTTAATGGAGAAGAATTAGTTGTAATTGCCACTTTAAAAGAAGAAAAAAATCAACTCTCTATTGAAGATTGTTCTGCCGTATTCTGCGCTCAAAAATTAGAAGCCGATTTAATTACTTCCGATAAAAACCTAAGAAATTTTGCTAAAACTAAAGCCGTAACGATTAGAGGACATTTATGGGTATTAGATATGCTTTTTAGCCATTCCATTATGACTGGAATAGAAGTTGCAGCATTATTACATCGATTGCAAACCGAAATAAACCCAATACTAGGATTACCAGTAGCCGCTTGTGAAGAGTTGAAACTGAAATGGAATACATAAGTAACACACAGTTTGTCACTCCGACGCAGGAGGAGTCACACAAAGTTCAACTAAGTATGATGTGATTCCTCCTGCGTCGGAATGACAAAATAAATATAAAAAAATAAATGC
>CAYNNB010000148.1:0-2280 GCA_964398425.1 uncultured Flavobacterium sp. | reverse complement strand
GGAATTGTCTTAGGCACTGCAATAGACTACATGAATTCTATAGGATTTGAAGCCATTGCTACTTATGAACACGAATTGTTAGTTTATGGTACAAAACGATTACAAGAAATTGAAGGTTTAACCATTTATGGAACTAGTGAAAATAAGGCTTCCGTTATTTCATTTAATATTGACGGTATTCATCCTTATGATATTGGGGCAATTATAGATAAACTTGGTATAGCTGTTCGTACAGGACATCATTGTGCCCAGCCTATTATGAACTATTTCAACATACCGGGAACCATAAGGGCTAGTTTTGCTTTTTATAATACAAAAGAAGAAATTGATATCTTTGTAGAAGCGGTAAAAAAAGCACAACTTATGTTATCGTAAAAACAGATGAAAAACTTAATTTACATAAGCAGCCTAGCTGTATTTTTATTGAGTTGTAATTGTCCCAAAAAAGGGATAAAATCAACTAAAGAAACTAATGTCATAGAAAATGGGCTAATGACAAATGATAGCTTGAAACAAAGCTCGATTCCAACCATTTTGTATGAAGCCAATGCTAGAAATTTTGTTTTAAAACTTAAAGTTGAAAATCAAATCCTATATGTTACCAAACATCGCGATATTATTGGCTATGAAAGCCAAGTAAAAATATCCGATAACGACTGGAAAGAAATTACAGATTTGGTAAAAAAAGTTGATTTAAACAAGGTAAAAGATTTAAAATGGCCAACAGAAATGCGATATTATGATGGTGCTGCAGATGCAAATGTGATTTTTATTTCAAATGGTCTTGAATATCCAGCCAAAGGTTTTGACCATGGTCATCCGCCGTTAGAAATTGAAAAATTAATTAATAAAATCGTTAAACTGACAGAAAAACCATAATGACAATACAAGAAATACAAGAAGAAATCGTTGATGAATTTTCGATGTTTGATGATTGGATGCAACGTTACGAATACATCATTGAACTAGGTAAAACTTTACCATTAATTGACGAAAAATTCAAGACTGAAGATAATATCATCAAAGGATGTCAATCTAAAGTTTGGGTTCATGCAGAAGAGAAGGATGGTAAAATTCTATTTACAGCAGATAGTGATGCTATCCTAACTAAGGGAATCATTGCTATTTTAATTCGTGCTTTCTCTAATCAAACACCACAAGCTATCTTAGAAGCAAATACTGATTTCGTGGACGAAATTGGATTAAAAGAACATTTATCTCCTACACGAGCCAATGGATTAGTTTCGATGATTAAGAAAATAAAAATGTATGCTTTAGCCTTTCAAGCGAAACAATAAACGTATGTAAACAAAATTTATAAGCCATTATGTTTCCCTTGTTAACAGCTTATGAATTTAAAAATTAAAAAATTATGGAAGAATTTAAAGATGAAATAAATTTGGGTGAAAATGTGGTTAGAATTTTAAAAACTATTTTCGACCCAGAAATCCCAGTAGACATTTATGAATTAGGTTTAATTTATGATGTTTTGATTAACGAAGATAATGAAGTAAAAATTCTAATGACTTTAACTTCGCCTAATTGTCCTGTTGCGGAAACATTACCACAAGAAGTAGAAGAAAAAATAAAATCGATTAATGAGGTAAAATCATGTGAAGTAGAAATCACATTTGACCCGCCTTGGAGTAAAGATTTAATGAGTGAAGAAGCCAAATTAGAATTAGGAATGCTTTAAGATAATTGGTAGCTTGCTAATTAAATGTCTTATTTAATGTGACTAAACAATGAATGAAATAATCAATAAAGTAGCTCAAAGTTCTTTAAAAGTTTTCGATTTGGAAGACTATTATCCAGATGAAAACCATATAGTAGGAATTGATATTTCTCAATGGTTATTTGGTGGATTTATTTTAAAAGAAACTGAATTTAGAACACACTTAAAACAAAACGATTGGTCAGTTTATCAAGATCAATACGTTTATTTACATTGCACTGAAGACGCTGTTTTACCCGCATGGGCTTATTCATTGGTCACAGTATATTTAGCTCCTTATGCATTAAAAATCATTCAAGGTTCAAAAGAAACTGCGATAATAGAATGGTATCAAGATATTCTAAACAAAGTAGATTATACTGATTACTTTGACAAACCTTTAATTTTAAAAGGATGTTCTAAAAAACAAGTGCCTAATGAAGTGTACACTATAGCCATTCAAAAGTTAATTAAAGTGGCCAAAAGTGTTATGTTTGGGGAAGCTTGCTCCGCAGTACCTTTATATAAAAGAAAATAAAAAATGTAAAACCCTAAAAATTAATTTT
>CAYNNB010000147.1:0-2301 GCA_964398425.1 uncultured Flavobacterium sp. | reverse complement strand
CTGTAACTCCTATGTATAAAGTTCCATTTGGTTTATTGGTTAGGATGTACACCCAATAGTTGTGGTAACTTCTATTTGCCATAAACTTATCTATTCTTGTCATGCTGAATTCATTTCAGCATCTCACCTTTACTTACGCCTGTTCTATGCGCAATCTTTGTCATGCTGAACTCGTTTCAGCATCTCTTAACCATCTCATTACTAACTAAACGAACTCGAAAGTATTTGCGCACGAGCTGGGGATGTTATATTTTAAATCTTTATCAAGATGCCGAAATGAATTCGGCATGACAAACGTTGTGGATAAACGTTGTGTGTAAACTATGCGCAATCTTTGTCATGCTGAATTCATTTCAGCATCTCGTCTTCCTTGTCATGCTGAACTCGTTTCAGCATCTCTTAACCATCTCATCACTAACTAAACGAACGCGAAAGGATTCGCACACGAGTGGAGGGGTAAGATTTATCTTGTAAATTTTATCGTTTTCTATTGCAGTAATTCCTTAATGTAAAATGCAAAACAATCTTATCAAATTTGTTGAAACTGAAAATCTCATCATCTTGTTCCCAATGTTTAAAATATGTTTTTCCATTTAATGAAACATTACCTATTATTGATAAATCAAAAAGAAGTTCCATTAATTGCATAGGATTATCATTAAAATTATTAATTTTTAGTTGATTTTCTATATAGCCAAATGTTACAGAATCATTAGAACAGCTTAAAAGTACACTGAAAATACTATCAATTTGCGATGAATTATAGTGTGCTGTTAGTTCATTCTTTAATTCTTTAACAAATTCAATTGAATATTTCCCAAGTAAATTATTGACATCAAATTTTGAGAGAGGGATTTGCAATTTCATTTCAGGAAGTGGCTTGAAAAACAGTATTAAATCTCGTGGTCTAATTAATGTATGATCAATAATATATTTAAAACTAGTATGAGAATATGATGGATCGCTTTCAATTAATGATTCCCATGGTTTTTCAACGTTATAATCCAACTCATTTTTTTGAAAATTTAAAGCAATTCTTTTATTAATGAATTGTTTTATTGCTAATTCATCTTCATTTTTAAAGATACTCCCATGATGATACCAATTTAAAGGAATTTCATAACTTGAAAAAAGTTTAGCAGTATCAGCATCTTCATTTAAAAGTACTCTTGATATGTCATCTCTGAGCAAAAGAATAATTTTAGCATTAATACCTTCTTTACCAAAGAATGATATATTGTATTCTTTTACTATTCTTAAAATATTGAGAAGAGTTTTTATATTATTTTTGTCTTTAGAATTGAAGCCAATATCTAAATCATCAAAAATTAAAATATAATAATTTTCCCTATTTAAAGTGTTGATAAATAGCTCTTTTATAGTTGCTTTTAAATGAGGTAATAATTTATAAAAAGGGGCTTTCCCACTTTTAATATCAAATCTATTTCCAAATCTTGCAGACAAGAATCTTTTGAAATAATCAATATTAATTTCCCAACCACCGCTTTGTAAAATTTCTTCAATTTGATGAGATTTAGTATTAACAAAACCTGAATTCTTTTTCAAGAAAATTTTTAAATCTTGAATCTCTTTTTGACCAGAAATTGCTTCATTTTCAACTAATTGATTAACGAACTTTATTAAAATTATCCATTCAATAATTAATTCCTGATTGATATGAGAATCATTTGCTTTTGATATTTGTGTAATTTTTTCAATATCTATATCTCCTTTCTTTATGAAATCACAAAAATATTGTGGACTATCTCTAGAAATAGAATATATTCTTTCGGCTAAAGCAGACTTACCGCTTCCTTTTCTACCAGAAATAATAAATTTTTCACTTTGTAATTTACTTATTACATCTAAAAAATCTTCAAAAACATCATCTAATTGGACTATTGAATTATGTGTATTTTCAGCTTCAGCCTCTGGAGATCCAATGAAAAAATTAGATGTATCGTTTTTTAATCTATTAATTTGTTTCTTAGTAAAATTTTCAAAAATTCTCATTTTAATTTTCTTTAATTATTCTCAACTATCTCAATTTCTTCTTTTGTTAACCCATACAACGCATACATCATAAAATCTATTTGTTCATTCATTTTTATTGTTTTTTTAAAAGTATTCACAAATCGATACTATTTATTTTGATACTTCTTCAACAATTGCAATTTCTTCATCCGTTAGGTCGTATAATTGATAGACTAAAGTATCGATTTCACGCTCTAAAGCAGAGGTATCAGCTTCTGGGTTGTCTTTTTTGAGCGAAAGGATTTGGTCGACTTTATCGATGAAAGG
>CAYNNB010000146.1:0-2359 GCA_964398425.1 uncultured Flavobacterium sp. | reverse complement strand
TAAGAGGAACATTACTTCCTGCAGGAGAAACTCTAATGTATCCTGACATTTCTTGGTGTAATGCACTACAGAAATCTGTACAATAAAATGGAACAATACCAACTTTTGTAGGCTTCCAATTCAAGGTAGAGGTTTCTCCTGGCATAATTAGTAATTCAGCGGTTTGTGCTCTTCTAATTGAGAATCCATGAGGTATATCCCAATCTTGTTCAAGGTTAGTAATGTGGAAATAAACATCATCTCCAACTTTAATCCCTTCAATATTATCAGGAGAAAAATGTGAACGTACCATAGTCATGTAAACATGTACTTTGTTACCTTCTCTTACCACTTTTGTTTCTTTTTCACCTTTAGCTACTCTTGGGTGATTATTTTTTTTAATATCGTAAATTTTTAATTGTCCGTTATTTCGAATCAAATCAGCAGGAGCTGCTTGTGCATAGTGTGGCTCTCCAATAGTTGGAAAATCTAACAACAATTGCATTTTATCTCCACTAATATCATATAATTGAGCAGATTGTGTTAACTCAGGCCCTGTTGGTAAATATCTATCTTTTGTAATTTTATTGTAAGCTATCAGATATTTTCCGAAAGGTTTTTTAGAGTCACCACCAGGAATACATAAGTGACCAACAGAATAATAAGTTGGAACTCTATCTAACACTTTTAAAGTTTTAATATCCCATTTAACTACTTCTGAAGAAACGAAGAAAGTTGTATATGCATTTCCTTTACCATCAAATTCAGTATGCAATGGTCCTAAACCTGGTTTTTGAACTTCTCCATGAAGTACAGAGTTGTATTTTAATACAGGTATACCTTCATAATCACCTTCGTAATCTTTTTTACCAATAGCATTTATCATTTTATCAAAGCTAAATACAGGTATTAAAGCTGCTAATTTACCTGAACCTACGATATATTCTCCTGTTGGGTCAACATCACAACCATGAGGTGATTTTGGACAAGGCATTAAATAACAAATATCTTTCATTGCCATAGCATCTAAAACTAAAACTTCTTCTTTTATTACTGAAGTTCCAGTGTGCGTTTCGTCATTCCAAGTATTATGAGCATACTTTGTTTTTTCAATTTTACCTTTACCTGCTTTTATGTACTCTTCTGCTTTTTTCCAGTTTACAGCCATAATAAAGTCTTTATCCCTTTGAGAAGCATTTACTTCTAAAAGTGTATTTGCTTGTTCAGAATTATAGCAAGTGAAGAAAAACCATCCATGAGATTTTCCTTTTCCTGCATGAGAAAGGTCAAAGTTTACACCTGGTAAACGCAATTGGAACGATAAATCCATTTTACCTGATTCTTTATCAACTTTAATAAAACTAACGTGAGCTTTGAAGTTTTGTTTGTAGGTATTAATTGGTACATCACCATCATCATAGTCACTTGGTATTCCGAAACGTGTACCTGCCACAACATATTCTGTATTTTCAGTAATAAAAGGAGATGAGTGATTACCAGCAGAGTTAGGCAACTCAATAATTTCAGCAGTTTTAAAACGTTTTAAATCTACTCTTGCAATACGAGGTGTATTGTTTGCATTGGCAAATATCCATCTACCATCAACTTCACCATTAGTTTGTGATAATTCTAAGTGATGTTGATCATCCCAAGGAATAAACCCTTCTGAAGTATTTAACATGGGTTTAGTTTCTTCACTAAAACCCCATCCACTTTCAGGGTCTTGAGAAAAAATAGGAACTACCTTTAACATTCTACCACTTGGCAAACCATATACACTCATTTGACCACTAAATCCACCTGATACGAAATTATAAAATTCATCATATTTACCTGGAGCAACGTATACTCGTTGAGCTGCATCGCCACTCACCGCATCTCCTGAATTTTTGGGTTTACAAGAAGTAAAAAGTGCACTGCTTAATGCAATTACTAAAACTGCTTTTACAAATTTATTTTTCATCTTATTTAAATTAAAAACCATCTTATCGCTTTCACCCAATAAGATAGTTTGTTGTTTTTATTTTACGCCATCATTTTTACGCATAAACTCTAAAATACTTCTTGCTTCATCATCTGACAAACCTTGATTTGGCATACGCACCAAACAAATTTCTAATTGTGCTTGAACTTCAGGGTCTTTGTCAATCATTGGATCTGGATTGGTGATAAAATTCATAATCCACTCTGGTTTTCTTCTTTCAGTTACACCTTTCCAACCTGGACCCACTAATTTTTCATCGGTAGTTTTGTGACAAGAGGTGCATTTTACACCTGCAACTTCTTCTCCTTTGGTAGCCATAGCTTGATCTAAAGCAGCTCCTAGTTCAACGGTTGTAAATTTACCTTCACCTCTTTTAGGGTCGTAAGAAGATGGATC
>CAYNNB010000145.1:0-2398 GCA_964398425.1 uncultured Flavobacterium sp. | reverse complement strand
TTTTCCTTTTCCTTTTTCTTTAATGATTTTTTCTTTCAAAACCTCAGCTGCTAAAGGATCTAAACCAGCTGTTGGCTCATCTAAAATCAGAACATCAGGATTAAACATAAAAGCTAAAACAGCACTAATTTTTTGAGTAGTTCCACCAGATAGTGTTCGCATTTGTTTATTTAACATCTTTTCAATTTCAAAATCTCTAAACAAATCTTCATCTAAATTGTCTTTTGAATTGCGAATTTTCTTAACCATTTCGATAATTTCGCCAATAGTCATAGTATCTGGATAGCGACCAATTTGTGGCATATATCCAATTTTTTCTCTGTACAGATAATCACCAAAAATTGATTTTTGATTAAATTCCATACTCCCAGAATCAGGAATCACCATACCTAAAATTGACTTTATCAAAGTTGTTTTTCCACAGCCATTAGGTCCAATTAAAGCAATACATTGACCAGAATTACAGGATACAGAAACATTCTTAAGTACTTCCAGTTTTCCAAATTTTTTAGATATATTTTTTATTTCAATCATAATAATGGTAATGGTTTCATTTGTGGCTTATTGTCTATGAAATTATCAGGAGTTATGCTTGGTAATACTTTTTCAGATTTATCTAAAAGTGTAATCATAAAACTTCTAAATAAAAGCATAGCTGAGGGATTATTTTCAATCAGAACAGCAAATAAACTCAGCGGATGATATGGTACATCTCCAATTTCATCTTTATTCAAATCATAGCCTTCATATTTATCCCAATAATTAGAGTCAAAAGTATTCAATACTAGACTTCCATTGGTTCCCATATCAAAAGTATTCCCAATGAAATTATTGTTTACAACTTCATTATCCATGCTACTGGCTTGAATTTGCATTGCCCAACCATTAGCATTAAATTGATTTTTCTCAATTTTATTTCGGCTACTACCTTCAACGTAAATAGCTGAAGTATTTGAGTTAAACTTATTATTAAATATGTAACTATCTGTTATATCTTTTAAAAGTAATCCATAAGCTGAAGCACCCCAATTTTCATCAAATGTGTTATTAAACATTTTAACATCTTTAGTATACATTACTGCAACTCCAGCACCATTATTTCTGAAGATATTAGTAATATATGTATCACTGTGTGAAAACATAAAATGCAAGCCATATCTAACATTATTTGTACTAATATTTCTCCAAATCAATGAATCATATACAAATTCAAAATAAATTCCATCTCTATGGCCATCGATACGATTTGCAATGATCAAAATATCGTTAGATTTCCAACAATGAATACCATTTCCAAGCTGTTGTTCCTCTTTTCCATAAGCCTTCAGTGTATTATTTTTAATTGTACACTTTTGGGCATTTTGAAGATAAATTCCAAAAAAATTATCGTCTAAAACATTATTTTGAATCAAAACGTGACTTCTATTATAAACTTTTATACCACAAGGATCTGTAATAGTTGCGTAAGCACATCTTATTATTTTGAATCCATCTACTACTACACTATCAGCGTGTATTGATAAAACTTCATGTTTTTTTTCACCATCTAAAACTGGCAAACCTTTTCCTAAAAAGACAATTCTTTTATCAATTTTTATATTACCCTCCTTATACAATCCACCATGGACTATAAGAGTATCTCCATCTTTAGCTAAAGCAATTCCTTTCTTAACAGACTTAACCTCATGCTTTTTACCTACATGTATAGTGGTTGCTTTAAGTGAGAGTGAAAAAAAAAGTAATATAATTAAGAAATATTTCATTTGATTTTATTTAATTATTTCGCTCCAAGAAATTGGATTTGCATTATATTTTAATGCTATTTTTTTTGCTTCCTCCTCGGTTTTAACTGCAATTATGTTGCCACGCATTGGACTGCTAATTTCTCCTCCTTTTACATAAAAGGCATTCTCTGCTGGAATTAAAACATTATTCTGATTAAAATCATGTATGTAAAATGATTGAATATTTGTTGTTAAATTTTCTTTATGATAATTAATCATACAATGTATATCATCAAATTTATATATTCTTCCCTTTGTTGTGATTAACTCTGCTCCAAATTTACCATCTGCAATTTTCATTTTACAAAAATCACATCCGTCTGAATTAAGTTTGATTGGATCAGCTTCTTTAGTTGTACAAGAAATTGATAATAACAAGATTAAAATATAAGATAGCCGTTTCATTTATATTGATTTTTTAAATTTAAATTCTTTTAAAACTACAACAAATAATAAAATTCCAGCACATGTAAGCATCCATCCACCTATATCTGGAATTGAATAAGCTCCAAAATTCAACAATTGTTTATAACCAATTAATGGAGGCTGATAAGCCATACCTGGTACTTTTATAGCTGCATTAGGATCTAAATTATGTCCGTATTCGTAATTCC
>CAYNNB010000144.1:0-2404 GCA_964398425.1 uncultured Flavobacterium sp. | reverse complement strand
TAACATCATCAATATCTGAACATTCCCCTACATATTCATCTTTCTTCAAGCCCATACCTACGAAACCTTCTTCCCTATTTACATAGAATTTTTGATTACGTAAAACTACTTTAGTAGCTTGAATATTATCAAAATTGCGTAACTCGGTTAAACGTTCACGTCCTTTACCGTATTTTTCTTTCAATCGCGTAAAATGATCAATAGCAAAATCAATGATGTTGGCTAAATGATGTTTCACTTGTTCGATTTCATCTTCTAATTTAGCGATGTTTTCATCGGCTTTGTCCGAATCGAAACGTGTAATACGAATCATTGGAATTTGCGTTAATTTTTGCAAATCTTCATCGACTATATCACGAATTAAGATCTTTTTAAAAGGTTCAAAACGGTTATATAAATAGTCATATAACGACTCTCTATCACTGTAAAGTTTGAAGTCGATATACATTTCTTCTCGAATGAAAATCTTCTCTAAATTTGAGAAATGCCATTTTGTTTCGAGTTCGTCTAATTGTATTTCTAATTCGCGTTTTAAGATATTTACGGTTCTATTGGTTGATATTTTCAACATGTCCGAAACACCTATAAACAAAGGACGATTACAATTTTCAATCACACATCCCAAAGGAGCAATAGACAATTCACAATCGGTAAACGCATACAAAGCATCAATCATTTTATCCGGAGAAGTTCCTGGTTGTAAATGAATTAAGATTTCTACCTCAGCAGCGGTATTATCTTCAATTTTCTTAATCTTAATTTTACCTTTTTCATTCGCCTTTAAAATACTGTCAATTAATTTAGTGGTATCGGTAGAAAAAGGAATTTGGGTAATCACCAAGGTGTTTTTATCTAGTGGTGCAATTTTAGCGCGAACACGAACACGTCCGCCACGCATACCGTCATTGTAACCCGAAACATCTGCAATACCAGCCGTTGGAAAATCAGGAAAAATGGTAAATGGTTTTCCTTTTAAAATTTTAATCGATGCATCAATTAACTCATTGAAATTGTGTGGTAACAACTTGGTAGATAATCCAACCGCAATACCCTCACCTCCTTGAGCCAACAATAACGGGAATTTTACTGGTAAATGAATGGGTTCATTTTTACGGCCGTCGTAACTCAATTGCCATTCCGTTACTTTAGGAGAAAACAAAACATCATGAGCAAACTTACTTAGGCGTGCTTCAATATAACGAGGAGCTGCTGCCCCATCACCCGTTAGAATATTACCCCAGTTCCCCTGACAATCTATCAATAAATCTTTCTGACCAATGTTTACCATCGCATCTCCAATACTCGCATCTCCATGTGGGTGATACTGCATGGTATGTCCAATGATATTCGCCACTTTATTGTAACGACCATCATCTAACTCTTTCATGGAATGCATGATACGGCGTTGAACTGGTTTAAAACCGTCTTCAATAGCCGGAACCGCACGTTCTAAAATTACATAAGACGCATAATCTAAGAACCAATCTTTGTACATTCCGGTAACTTTCGTAATGGAATCGGAATGATCGGAATGGTCTTGACTTTCAGGTATAAAATCTTGACTTTCGTCTGGGTTTATATTTTGATTTTCTTCGCTCATATTTTAGTTAACAGTTGTCAGTTTTTAGTTGACAGTTAAAGATAATTTTTAACTCCCCAATAATTCCTCCGCCGTATCCAATTCCACTTTCAAATTATTAATAATGAACTCTTGTCGGTCAGGTGTGTTTTTACCCATATAGAATTCTAATAATTTTTCAATCGACATGGCTTTGTCTAACATCACAGGATCTAAACGAATATCTTGACCTATAAAATGTTTGAACTCATCTGGTGAAATTTCTCCCAATCCTTTAAATCTTGTAATTTCTGGTTTTGGCTTTAACTTTTCAATCGCATTCACACGTTCCTCATCCGAATAACAATAAATGGTCTCTTTCTTATTTCGCACACGGAATAAAGGCGTTTGCAATATATACAAATGACCTTCTTTGATTAGTTCGGGGAAAAATTGTAAAAAGAATGTTATTAATAACAATCGAATGTGCATACCGTCAACATCGGCATCGGTTGCAATTACAATGTTGTTATATCTTAAGTTTTCGTAATCTTCTTCAATATCTAAAGCCGCTTGCAATAAGTTGAATTCTTCGTTTTCGTATACAATTTTCTTCGTCATTCCATAGGAATTCAAAGGTTTACCACGTAAAGAGAAAACCGCTTGTGTATTGACATCACGAGATTTCGTTATGGAACCCGAAGCTGAATCACCCTCAGTAATAAACAGTGTACTTTCTAAATACCTAGGATTCTTTACATCGGTTAAATGCACCCGACAATCGCGTAATTTTTTATTGTGTAAACTTGCTTTTTTAGCACGTTCTTTAGCTAATTTTCGAATTCC
>CAYNNB010000143.1:0-2436 GCA_964398425.1 uncultured Flavobacterium sp. | reverse complement strand
TTATCTCTTTAATGAAAAATGTGCTTTAAATTGTTTTTGTTGTTCGTTTTCTATATAATCAACCGAGAACCAATAATCCGTTGAAGGTAAGTCTTGTCCATTGAATTTACCATCCCATCCTTCTCCTAATGGATCAATCTGTTTGATTAATTTTCCATAGCGGTCAAATATATAAATTTTTGCGTTATGTTGTGCACTTAATCCAACAATATTCCATCTATCATTATAACCATCTCCATTTGGTGTAAAATAATTCATATAATCAATAACCAATACCGTATCCTCTAAATACGTACAACCCTCTAAATCAACAACTGAAACCGTATGATTACCCGATTGAACATTATTAAACACATTCGACTCTTGCCATGAACCTCCATCTAATGCATACATTAAAACACCTGTTCCTGGTTGTGAAACCGTAACTGTAACTGTAGCATTACCCGTGAAAGCATCTGTGACAGAGGTTACAAATGCTGTAGCTGGATAAATCATAGAAACAACTGCACTTGCTGTACCCTCGCAATTCGTAACTAAATTTCTAACATTAACCGTATACGTACCTGCTTGATCAGCTACATAATTTGGACCTGTAGCTCCCGCAATTGGTGTCGTATTACCATTGAAAAACCACTCAAAAACATGACCCGAAACTGGAACACCAGATTCTAATGTATACGTCTGATAAGTTGCTCCTGTTGCTTGAACAACACAGATATGTCCATCTGTCAATATTGGTTTCGGTGCTGGATTAACTAATACCGTATAATAAACAGTAACACCACTACAACCGTTCAAACTCGGAGTAACAGCATAGGTCACTGAACCTTGACCAGAGGTGGTAGCTGTTAACACTTGAGCAATAACTGAACCCGAACCAGCACTCATCCCTGAAACTCCTGAATAACTTGAAATAACCCAATCAAATGTAGTACCTGGTAATGACGCACCTAAAACAATATTAGTAGAATTACCACTACAAATAGGTAATTGTGGTAATACGCCAAACATCTCTGGACGTGGACTAATTGTAATAACAATTGTTTGTGGAAGACCAACACAACCATTCTTAACTGGAGTTACCTGATATGTAACCGTTCCTGATGTAACTGGACTCGTAGTAGTAATTACCTGATCTATAGAAGAACCTGAACCTGAAGTAGCTCCCGTTACAATTGCTCCCGTTTGATTTGTAATTGTCCAATTGAAAGTAGTACCTGCTATATTACTATTAGAATTAATATGAACCGTCTCTCCTGAACATATAGAATCATCTACAGCAGTTACAATAACATTTGGAATCGGATTAACTTGTACCTGGATTGAAATAGGTTCTCCATAACAATTGTTAGCAAATGGTAAAACAGTATAAGTAACCGAACCTGTATTTAATGGATTCAACAAATCCAAATTCTGAGTAATCGTATTACCTGAACCAGGAATAACAAAAGCAGTATCCAAATTTGAAGAAGCTATATTCCATGTAAATGTTGTACCTGGTATTGAACTATTTAAAACAATAGCGGTTGATGCTCCATCACAATACGTTAAATTACCTGTATAACTAGCTACTGGTCTTGGTGTAACATTAACCTGAACAGTAATTGCAGACCCTGAACAACCATTAGCTATTGGAGTTATAGTATAAATAACAAATCCATTAGAAATACCTGTAGCAGTCAATGTTTGAACTATAGACGAACCTGAACCTGAAGTAGCTCCAGTAACTCCAGACTCTGTAGTTACAACCCAATCAAATGTAGTACCTGATACCGCACTTGACAAATTAATGTTTGTACTTGTTCCTGAACAAATGGTTTCTCCAACTGGAGTAGCAACAGCAACTGGTCTTGGATTGACTACAACCGTAGCACTTCCTGCTAAAGAATTAGAACAAGCTGGACTTGTAGCACTTAATATACTTACCAATTGGTAAGTAGAATTTGATGTTAATAACGGTGTAGAAATAGTAAATACTCCTGAAGTAGGTAATACTACAGTCTGATTTACACCTCCATCAACAGTATAAGTAACTGTAGCATTTGGTGTACCTGTAATTGTTACTGTACCTGATTGATTCTGACAAATCGTACTACCTGTAATACCAGCCGTTGGCAAAGGCAATACATTTATAGTAACAGATCCATTTAAAACAGTAGTACATCCATTAGCAACACTAACTAATGTATATAATGAAGAATTAGTTAATCCAGGCGTAACTAATGTAGCACTTCCTGAACCATTCAATACAATAGTCTGATTTACACCATTATCAACCGTATAAGTTACTGTAGCGTTTGGAGTTCCTGTAAAGGTAACCGTAGAAGTTGTGCCCGAACAAATAGTTGCAGGTAAAACTGAAATGGATGCCGTAGGAACATCTGTAATAGTTACTGTAGTAGTCACTGGAACAGACGAACATCCAGCACTTGCAGG
>CAYNNB010000142.1:0-2511 GCA_964398425.1 uncultured Flavobacterium sp. | reverse complement strand
TAAATATATCATTTTACCAACTTTCATGGGGTGTATTTATTTAAAAAGCCTTACTTTTGTAATCATAAATTTAACTATAAACTTTTAACTACATATACAATATGAGTCAATTTGATGTAACCATTATTGGTTCAGGGCCAGGAGGATATGTTGCGGCAATCCGTTGTGCTCAATTAGGTTTCAAAACAGCTATTATTGAAAAATACCCTACCTTAGGTGGAACTTGTTTAAATGTGGGATGTATTCCATCAAAAGCATTATTAGCTTCTTCTCATCATTATGAAGAATTACAACACATGGCAGATCATGGAATTGAAGTGACTGGCGATGTAAAAGTAAATCTAACAAAAATGATCGAACGCAAACAAGCTGTAGTGGATCAGACTAGTGGTGGTGTTAAGTTCTTAATGGACAAAAACAACATTACCGTTTTCGAAGGGGTAGGTTCATTTGAAAGTCCTACTTCAATCAAAATAACTAAAAAAGACGGTACTAGCGAAACCATTGAATCAAAAAACAGCATAATTGCAACAGGTTCTAAACCAGCTTCATTACCTTTCATTCAAATCGACAAAGAACGTATCATCACTTCAACTGAAGCGTTAAAATTAAAAGAAGTCCCTAAACACCTTGTAATCATTGGTGGTGGTGTTATTGGTATCGAATTAGGACAAGTATACTTAAGACTTGGGGCTCAAGTTTCTGTTGTAGAATTCATGGATCGCATCATTCCAGGTATGGACGGCGCCCTATCTAAAGAATTAACAAAAGTGCTTAAAAAGCAAGGCATGAAATTCTATACTTCTCACAAAGTACAATCTGTTGAAAGAAAAGGCGATGCTGTTGTCGTAAAAGCAGAAAATGCTAAAGGTGAAGTAATTACATTAGAAGGAGATTATTCATTAGTTTCTGTAGGGAGAAGACCTTACACAGAAGGTTTAAATGCAGAAAAAGCAGGTGTAAAAGTAACCGAAAGAGGGCAAATCGAAGTAAATGATCATCTACAAACTTCTGCTCCAAATATTTATGCTATTGGCGATGTAGTAAGAGGAGCTATGTTAGCACACAAAGCTGAAGAAGAAGGTGTTTTAGTTGCCGAAATTTTAGCAGGACAAAAACCTCATATCGATTACAACCTAATTCCAGGTGTGGTTTACACTTGGCCTGAAGTAGCCGCTGTAGGTAAAACAGAAGAACAATTAAAAGAAGCAAACGTGGCTTACAAAGTTGGCAGCTTCCCTTTCAGAGCATTAGGAAGAGCTAGAGCAAGTAGTGATATTGACGGTTTCGTTAAAATTCTAGCTGACGCAAAAACGGATGAAGTACTAGGCGTACACATGATTGGAGCTAGATGTGCCGATTTAATTGCCGAAGCAGTAACTGCAATGGAATTTAGAGCAAGCGCAGAAGATATCTCAAGAATGTCACACGCACACCCTACTTTTGCAGAAGCAATAAAAGAAGCCGCTTTAGCTGCAACAGGAAATAGAGCACTACACGTGTAAGACAAACCTAAAATAAAAAGAGCCCAACGTACAAAATTTACGTTGGGCTTTTTATTTATTAAAAAACACATGCTATTGAACTAAGACAAACCTTTTATTTGAGAATTATTTTAATAAATTATTTTCTAAAATAAGGAGTTGTGCAACAGTTACCGGTGTTATATGATGTGCTTTTTACAGAGAGTTCTTGTAAAGTTCACTTACTTTATACAACTTTCTTCCCAATAATATTTCAGCATCTTTTGGAGCTTTTTCTATTTGCTTTTTAGATAAACTTTTCTCAAGTTCTTTTATTTCTTTAATAGTCTCTTCTTGTTTCAAAATGCCAAAATCAATTTTAGATTCATTGTAGATTAAGTACCATAAATAGCTTTGATAATTGTCTTTTTCAAAATACTTTCCGTTTCTATAAAAATTGGCTAATTCTAATCTTGCAGAAGTTATGTTCCCACTTAAAGCAAGATTTTCTGGGTTTGGAAGTTTAGCAAGTTTTATCAGCCATTCCTTGAATTTTGATATATCAGCTTTGACACCATTACCTGTCATGTAACAATTTACAATATTCCACATGCAAGTTGCATCATTATTGTTGGCGCATTTGAGAGCATATTCAAAAGCTTTTTCCGAGTTTTGTTCGATTCCTTGACCATTTCCATAAGCCATCATCATCGCATAATGTCCATCATTAAAACCATTGTCAGATGATTTTCTATACCATTCAACAGCTTCTTTTTCGTCTTTAGTTCCAGACACTCCGTTCTGCAAAAAATAACCCAAGTTGTATTGAGCTTCAGCATTTCCTAATTCAGCTGATTTTTTTAAAAGTGGAAATGCTTCGTTGTATTTTCCTTGCTTTACTAATTCTTTCGATTGCTGATTTAGTTCGTCTGCATTTTGTCCAAATGATAGTTGGAAAATTATAAGAGAAATTACGATTAAGATGTGTGTTTTCATTTTTTGAAAGGTTTGTGAAAGCATATCATATAATGCAAGACTGTGAAAAAAA
>CAYNNB010000141.1:0-2519 GCA_964398425.1 uncultured Flavobacterium sp. | reverse complement strand
GTTCAACGGTTGTAAATTTACCTTCACCTCTTTTAGGGTCGTAAGAAGATGGATCTGCTGTTGCCGTTTCTTCTGTTGTTGGTTGAGAAAAATCTTCTCCTGATTTTTCTTTTTTACCACATGCAACTACAAATGCAAATGATAGAATTAATAAAAATGATTTGTTCATGATATTTTAATATTGAAATTATTACTACAAATTTCCGAAATTGAGCGTTTTAAAAGCATGATTACAATCATAAAAAAAACATATTTTAATCTTAATTATTAACAATTGTTGCATAAAAAAAGGTTGTCTCCAAAATTGAAAACAACCTTTACAACAACCTATTTATAAAAATTACATTACCCTCACTTCAAAATCTAAAACCACTTTCGTAATAATCGAATTAGAAATCAAACACGCTTTTTCGGATTTATGCAAAATGCGTTCTGTTTTTTCTATTTCCTCTTGATTTTTAATATATACTACTGGTTTTAAAATAATTTCTGTCATCAAAAATTTTCCTTCTACCGTTTCTAAAATTCCTTCTGCTTTGCATTCAAATTTTTCAAATTCTAGCTTTGAATAATCCGCAATAGCTAAAAAAGTAGTCATAAAACAACTTAAAACCGAAGCAGTAAATAAATGTTCTGGCGACCAATGGCCTGCAATTCCTTTATCAAATTCAGGAGGTGTAACTACTTCAACTGTAGATGAAAACTCTGGTGATGATAAAATACCTTTTCTATCACCTGTCCATTCTAAACTTAAATTATAACTGTGTTTTTCCATAATTAAACGGGTATTGTGTTGAATTCCAAACTTGTTAGTTGATATTCCATTTTTAATATTTCTTTTCTTAGTCTTTCGATGTTTCCTTGAAAAAAAGAACTGTTTTCAAAAACCGATTTGTAATAAGAGATTCCATTTAAAAGATTTGCTTTAAATGTTTCCCATTTTTTGATTTGTTGGGGCGTTATTTCGAAAGCCTCATTAATTTGGTTTGATAAATACGAAACATATAAACCCAATTCCTTAACAAACATATTCGGTCTTTTGGTGTGATTTTCGATTTCTTTTTTTCCGTAAATGTGTTGAATCATCTCTTTTAAAGAGAATTCTCTTGAAAAATAAGCCATGTTTGGACCAGGACAGACCACAACTCCTTGCGCTTGACCTTTAATTGGAATTCCTAATTCGATATGACTTGCATTTGCTAATCCCACACACAAACATGATTTTTCTGTGATTGAATTGTATTCTTTCGTGTAAGTTTCGAACGAAATGACATCACGTTTTGCTTCTAACTCTTCCAATTTCTTGTCTTGATGTTTTTTTGAAGCGGTACAAGTGCCTTCTTTTTTGTATTCTTTACTTAAAGCTAAATATTTCTTTGGGCAAGAACTTCCTGCTTTTCCTGAAGCGATACGTTGGCTTTTAAAGAAATCATTCGTCATTCCTTTAATTGTGTTGAACGGAACTCCAAGCGGTGAAATATTACTTAAGTACAAATCTTTCTCTTTAGCATCAGCTAATAATTTTCTAGTCTCATCATCAACTGAAGTAGCTTCTGGAACTAAAAGAAATGGTGAACCCCAACCCACAGCATCTACTTGATAATGGTCTAATAAAAACTGATGTTCTTCTGCTGTCCCTACTCCTCCTTGAACTGTGATTTTTAAAACAGGAGGTTCGTTTGGTACTTCCTTATTTTTTGAAGCTAAAGCATTTGTCAATAGCGAATAAGCCGATTGAATCAACTCGTCTTTTTTGTTTTTGAATTCTTCCAAAATTGGGCCTAATAAAAAACCATCAGTAGCAAAAGCGTGACCTCCACAATTTAAACCTGATTCGATTCTATATTCGGAAACCCAAAGTCCTTTCTTAGCTAGAAAATTTCCTTGAATCATCGCCGAACGGAAATCGCTCACTTTTAAAATGATTCTCTTTTGAAATTGTCCATTTGCGTTCGGATAAAAAGCGTTAAAAGTTTCCATATAACTGTACAATCTCGGATTCATTCCGGCAGAAAAAACTACGGATGAATTTGTGGTACTGTTTACAAAACCTCGTAAAGCTGCATGCGCATCGTTATAAATTACTGGCAATTGTTCGTCATCATTAAAATTATCTTTATCAATTTTTGTCATGATATTCACATCGATACTTCCTGGTGCAAAATGATGGTCTAAGATTGCTTTCAATTCCATCATATTGGTTTTTCCAGAATCGATTAAATGCTCTAATTTGATTTTTAATTCGGAAGTTGTTGGCAAAATGGAGATAAAATCTTCTAATTGCGTTCTTTTTTCAATCAATTCCGACTTGAAACTTTCGAATTTTTGAGTAACAACAGTATTGAGTAAATTCAAATAATTGGTAATTCTTTTGGCTCTAAAATCTTCTACTTTTTGCGAGATTTCTTCGTAAGGTTGTTTGAATTTTTCAGCATAAAAAGCGTTCATTTTTTCAATCAAATCATCATCCATAATCGAAATTACAGAATCGATTCCGTATTGCGCCACTCGCACTGGAC
>CAYNNB010000140.1:0-2614 GCA_964398425.1 uncultured Flavobacterium sp. | reverse complement strand
CAGTTCGTCGTATTGACGAAGCGTATGGCGATAGAAATTTAGTTTGTTCTTGTGCGCCAATTGAAGCATATATGTAACAAAATACAAATAGCAATGAAGAAAGGCTCTGAATATTCAGAGCCTTTTTTGTTAAAACAGTTGTAAGATTTATCAATTAAAAGTAGTTTCGTAGTTTAATTCGATAAAATGAAATTCTATTCAACTCTATTTTTGTTTTTCTTCACAGCAACTTTTATAGGTCAAAATATTGAGGGTGAAATCAAAAACTCTAAGTCTAAACCTATTGAAAATGCAATTCTTTTGAACATAAATAGTCACACACATTTTCACACAGATGAAAGCGGAAAATTTATATTAGAAAATACAAGAGTTGGCGACACAATAAGAATAAGCAAATTGGGATTTTTAGAAAAAAAAAATACCCATACTTTCAATGCAACATTTATCAATTCAATTAGAGGATAAAATTTTCTCAATTGAAGAGTTAATTGTACAAAAGAACATAAAATCCTTTCAAACAATTGCTGAAATTGATTTAAAAACCAACCCTGTAAATTCGTCTCAGGAATTATTAAGAAAAGTACCTGGATTATTTATAGGTCAACATGCAGGTGGCGGAAAAGCAGAACAAATTTTCCTTAGAGGCTTTGACATTGACCACGGAACTGACGTGGCTTTAGATGTAGACGGAATGCCTGTAAACATGGTTTCACATGCACATGGTCAAGGTTATGCCGATTTACATTTTTTAATTCCAGAAACTGTTCAAAAAATCGATTTTGACAAAGGACCTTATTATAGTAATAAAGGAAATTTAGCAACAGCTGGATATGTTTCTTTTCAAACTAAGAAAACACTTGAACACAATTTAATTTCATTAGAAGTTGGTCAATTTAACACTAAAAGAACACTAGGTCTTTTCAATCTTATTAATAATGAAAAACAACAATTCTATGTAGCCTCTGATTATCAAAAAACAGATGGTCCTTTTAGAAGTCCGCAAAACTTTAATCGATTTAATTTTTTTACTAAATATAACTCCAAAATTGACAATCACAACTGGTTTTCTATAGCATTATTTCACTTTAAAAGTAAATGGGATGCTTCTGGTCAAATTCCACAACGAGCAGTTGATTCAGGATTAATTGATAGATTTGGAGCAATAGATGACACCGAAGGAGGCACAACACAACGAAGCGGAGCCATTATCAAATATGAAAAAGAGATTGACGAAAAAACGAATCTTAAAAACACATTTTATTATTCCTATTATGACTTTGAACTCTTTTCAAATTTCACTTTTTTTTTAAACGACCCCATCAATGGAGATCAAATTAAACAAAAAGAAAAACGTAACACATTAGGTTTTGAAAGCATTTTAAACAAAAAATACAATATTAATAATTTAAAAACAACAATACAATATGCTATTGGCTTAAGAAATGATGAAACGAAAAACTCAGAACTTTCACATACGTTAAATAGACAGATTACATTAACCCCACTTCAATTAGGCAATATTACTGAAACAAATTATTTTGGCTACATAAATGCTGATTTCAATATCGGGAAATGGTTAATCAATCCTAGTATCCGATTGGACTATTTCGAATTTGAATATCAAAATGAATTGGTTTCTAGATATAAAACACAAACCGATTCTAAAACAGTATTTAGTCCAAAAATAAATATCCTATATCAAGTTAACGAACAATTGAATGTTTATTCAAAGTCAGGACAAGGATTTCATACTAATGACACAAGGGTAATTGTAACACAAAATCTAAGTAAAACTATTCCAAATGCTTTTGGAACAGATTTAGGGACCAATTGGAAACCTTCTTCAAAAATTTGGTTAAATATGGCTTTTTGGTATCTACATTTAGGACAGGAATTCATTTATGTAGGAGATGAAGCCGTAGTAGAATTAGGCGGCAAAACAGAAAGAAAAGGGATAGATTTTGGTTTGCGTTACCAATTTACTAAAAACTTATATTTCAGCACTGATTTCACCTATACTTTAGCTAAAAAATTAGACACTCCTTCAAATGAAAACTTCATTCCATTAGCACCTAAAGTCACTTGGGTTGGTAGCTTAAGTTTTATAAGTGCTAACCATTTTACCATGGCCATAAATAGTAGATATTTAGGAAATAGACCCGCAAATGAAAACAATACGATAATCGCTAAAGGTTATTTTATCACCGATTTTAATTTATCTTATCAATTTGGAAATGGTATTGAGCTTGGTGGTATGATTCAAAATATCTTTAACAGCAATTGGAATGAAACTCAATTTGCAACAGAAAGCCGATTACAAAATGAAATAAATTCAGTCACTGAAATTCATTTTACCCCGGGCACTCCTTTTAATGGTAAATTTTTCTTAAAATATAAATTTTAAAAATCTAAAATCTAGTTAAAGTTTTTTTATGACAAATGTCACAATAATTGAATTCAATCTTAATTAACTTTGTAATTCAAAAAAAAAATATGCGAGACATAGAAAATAGAGAAGATATACTTTTAATAATGCAAAATTTTTACGATCGATTGTTGAAAGACAATTCGATAAATTTTTTCTTCACCAAAGCTACTGATGTAGACCAACATT
>CAYNNB010000139.1:0-2627 GCA_964398425.1 uncultured Flavobacterium sp. | reverse complement strand
AATGAAAAAACTACTCACATTACTGTCATTGGTGCTTTCTTTTTTGGGTTATGGTCAGTTGACTCAGAATTTTGAGTCGGGTGTTTTTCCTCCTACAGGATGGACTACATTTGACAATGGAATTGGTACGATAAACTGGTCTACGACTTCGAGTACGGCATTGGCATATGGAGGTACGGGTACTTCCGCTTATTTAACAAGAGCAAATGGTTCATCAGCCACTACAGCTGAGGAGTATTTGGTTACGTCACAGGTTACTGTTCCGGCTAATGGTCAGTTGCGTTTTTATACGCGTACTACTTTGGCTGGAGATGATGGGACTTCTTTTTCGGTAAGGGTTTCTACTACCTCTCAAACGGGTACTGGTTCTTTTACTACGATTCCTGGTGCGACATGGACGGATAATACTTTAACGACTACCTATAATGTTTATGAGGAGAAAGTAATTTCTTTATCGGCTTATGCGGGTCAGAATATTTATTTAGCTTTTGTACGTACAAATGAGAATGGTGATCGTTGGTTGATTGATAATGTTAATGTTGTTCAGACGTGTAATGTTCCAGTTACGTTGACTTCTACTAATGTTGGGACTACGTCCGCTTTGTTAGGTTGGACGGGTCCAGTTGGTGCTACTCAGTGGCAGATTGAGGTTGTTCCACAGTCTGCGAATTTTACGGGTGTTCCGAATTATACGGCTAATACGAATCCATATACGGTAACGGGATTAACACAGGGTACGCCATATAAGTTTAGAGTTAGAGCAATTTGTCCTTCTGGTTTTCCTAGTGATTGGTCTGCTACGGCTACTTTTACCACGACACTTCCGGGTCAGGTTTGTGTTGCCCCTATTGTTATAGGTAGTTTGCCATATATTACTACAGATAATACGGGGAATTATGGGGATCCGAATGATGTTATTCAACCGCTAACTTGTAGTGGTTCTGCTGCAAATTACATGGATGGTAATGATGTTTTTTATAGTTTCACGCCTACATTTACGGGTAATATAGCTATTACATTAAATCCTACGGTTGCTAATTCGAGTATTCACGTTTTTGCTACTTGTCCAAGTCCGTCTGCTGTTTGTTTGGCTGGAGTAGTCAATAATACTGCGAATCCACGTAATATTAATCCATTTCCTGTTACGGCAGGTACTACCTATTATATTGTGATTTCATCGTTAACGGGAACACAGACGGTTGGTTATACGTTAAATATTCAACAGGTTTTTTGTACACAGCCTAATGCTTTAACTGCTACAGGCATTACAAGTACATCGGCTACTTTATCATGGGGTAATCCATCAGGAGCTACTTCATGGGAGGTTTCGGTTGCTCCGGCACCTTATGGTTTACCTGTAGGCGCTGGTACTACGGTTACCACTAATACAGGATGGAACTTCACGGGTATTTCGGGTGTTGTTTATCAATACTATGTTCGTGCTTCATGTGGTGATGGTACGTTTAGTATTTGGTCTGGTCCATTTACTTTTACACTTCCTCAGGTTGCTGTAGCACTTCCATATACAGATGGTTTTGAGACGCTTTCAGGATGGACATTAAGTAGTGGTACGCAATCTAACAAATGGTCTTTTGGAACAGCGGTTAATAACGGCGGTACGCATTCGATGTATATTTCGGATTCTTATGGAGCAACGAATACTTATACGCTTACATCTTCTTCTATTGTTCATGCTTATAAGGATTTTACTATTCCAGCAGGTTTTACACAAGCGGAATTAAAGTTTGATTGGAAAGCTTTAGGTGAGTCGGCAAATGATTTACTTAGAGTTTGGGTTATTCCAGCTACTACAACGCCAATAGCAGGTACTGGTCTTGCTGCTAGTACTTCAAATATAAAGGTAGGCAATGATTTATTGTTGTCTTCTACATGGAATAATGTATTTATTAATGATATGAATGTTGCTCCATATGCAGGCGGTACAATGCGTTTGGTTTTTGAGTGGAGAAACAATGCTACGTTAGGATCACAACCACCTGCTGCGATAGATAATATAGAATTGAAATTGGTTACATGTCCAAAGCCTAAGAATTTAGCTTCTTCAAATATTAGCTATAGTCAGGCACAAGTTAGCTGGGTTAATGGATCGACGGAGACACAGTGGGAGGTATTGGTTTTACCCCAAGGTTCGGCAGCACCTACGGCTACATCAGCGGGTACAGTTGTAAGTTCACCGAGTCCTTATTTGATTACGGGCTTGAATTCAGTTACGTGTTATGATGTTTATGTTCGCGCGATATGTTCGCCAACAGACAAGAGTTATTGGTCATTGCCTATTACTATTTGTACTACTCCGAATTTCTGTGCTGGGGATCATTTTACAGATACGGGAGGTACTACGGGCGGATATCAGAATAATGAGAATTATTCGGTAACGGCATGTCCTGGTAATATTGGAGATGTGGTTACGGTTGTGTTCAACTCGTTTAATTTAGCTACTGGAGATAATTTAATAGTTAGAAATGGTGATTTGCCAACGTCTCCGATTTTAGGGACTTATACAGGTACAACATTACCACCAAGTTTTACATCAACATCACCGAGTGGTTGTTTAACTTTTTCGTTCAGTTCTAATGCAACAGGAACAAGTACAGGTTGGGATGCAA
>CAYNNB010000138.1:0-2632 GCA_964398425.1 uncultured Flavobacterium sp. | reverse complement strand
ATTTTTTGACTCATCTTGTTAAAAATTAAGCGTTACCTTTTGCTTTTTTAATTACCTCTTCTGAAATATTAGAAGGTGTTTGCTCATAGTGAGAGAACTCCATAGTTGAAGTTGCACGACCTGAAGACAATGTTCTTAATGTAGTTACATAACCAAACATTTCTGATAAAGGCACGTGAGCTTTGATTACTTTAGATCCTGAACGGTCACCCATATCATTCACTTGTCCTCTTCTTCTATTTAAGTCACCTACGATATCACCCATGTTTTCTTCTGGAGTGATAACTTCTAATTTCATGATCGGCTCTAAGATTACAGCTCCAGCAGCTTTAGCCACTTCTTTGTAACCTAATTTAGCAGCTAATTCGAAAGATAATGCATCCGAGTCAACTGGGTGGTAAGAACCATCTAATAAAGTAACTTTTAAACTATCAACTGCATAACCAGCTAAAGGACCAGATTTCATAGCCTCTTTAAATCCTTTTTCAACAGCAGGAATATATTCTCTTGGTACGTTACCACCTTTTACTTCGTTAGCAAATTGTAATCCTACAAATCCTTCGTCTGCTGGCTCTAAACGGAAAACGATATCACCGAATTTACCACGACCTCCAGATTGTTTTTTATAAACTTCTCTGTGCTCTGCAGTTCTTGTGAAAGCTTCTTTGTACTCAACTTGTGGCTCACCTTGGTTAACCTCAACTTTGAATTCACGTTTCATACGATCAACTAAAATATCTAAGTGTAACTCACCCATACCAGAGATGATAGTTTGACCTGAAGCCTCATCCGTTCTTACAGTAAACGTTGGATCTTCTTCGGCTAATTTTGCTAAAGCCATACCCATTTTATCAACGTCAGCCTTAGTTTTTGGCTCAATAGCGATACCAATTACTGGATCAGGGAATTTCATTGACTCAAGGATAATTGGGTGTTTTTCATCACACATTGTATCCCCAGTTTTGATATCTTTAAATCCAACTGCCGCTCCAATATCTCCAGCCTCAATATATTCAATTGGATTTTGTTTGTTAGCGTGCATTTGGTAGATACGAGAAATACGCTCTTTGTTTCCAGAACGAGTATTTAAGATGTAAGAACCTGCATCTAAACGACCAGAATAAGCACGGAAGAAAGCTAAACGACCTACATAAGGGTCAGTAGCGATTTTAAATGCTAGAGCAGCAAACGGCTCTTTTACATCTGGTTTACGTAAAATTTTCTTTTGATCTTCTTCTAATAAATCTGCATCGTCAGGGTGAATACCTTCGATACCTTCTTTATCTAAAGGAGATGGTAAATATTTACAAACTGCATCTAACATGAACTGAACTCCTTTGTTTTTGAATGAAGATCCACATAACATTGGAATGATGGCCATGTCAATTGTAGCAGCACGTAAAGCTGTATTGATTTCGTCTTCAGTAATTGAATTCTCATCCTCCATATATTTCTCAAGTAAATTTTCATCATAAGATGCAATTTCCTCGATTAATTGAGAACGATATTGTTTTACTTCATCCAACATATCAGCAGGAATCTCAACGATGTCAAATGTAGCACCTTGAGTTTCATCATGCCATACAATAGCTTGATTTTTGATTAAGTCAACCACACCTTTGAAATCCGCTTCTTCACCAATAGGCAATACAATTGGCACTGCGTTAGATTTTAACATGTCTTTAACTTGCTGACAAACCGCTAAAAAGTTAGACCCTTGACGGTCCATCTTATTAACGAATCCCATACGAGGAACTCTATATTGATCAGCTAATCTCCAGTTTGTTTCAGATTGAGGCTCAACTCCGTCTACCGCAGAAAACAAGAACACTAAACCATCTAATACACGTAATGAACGATTAACCTCAACTGTAAAGTCAACGTGTCCCGGAGTATCGATGATATTAAAATGGTACCCTTGAGTCTCAGGTAAATTTTTACCCTGCTCTGTTGGAAAGTTCCAGGTACAAGTTGTAGCAGCAGAAGTAATAGTAATACCTCTTTCTTGCTCTTGTGCCATCCAGTCCATTGTTGCAGCACCGTCGTGAACTTCACCAATTTTATGTGACTTACCCGTATAATATAAAATACGTTCAGTAGTCGTAGTTTTACCAGCATCAATGTGAGCGGCAATACCAATATTTCTAGTAAATTTTAAATCTCTAGCCATTTCTTATGAATTAAAATCTAAAGTGAGAGAATGCTTTGTTAGCCTCTGCCATTTTGTGAGTATCCATTCTTTTCTTCACAGCAGCACCTTCTTCTTTAGCAGCAGCTAAAATTTCAGAAGCTAGTTTTCCTGCCATAGATTTTTCATTTCTTCTTCTAGCATAAAGAATCATCCATTTCATTGCCATAGAAATTTTTCTATCTGGACGAATTTGCATTGGAATTTGAAAAGTAGCACCTCCTACACGACGAGAACGCACTTCAACATGAGGCATAACATTTGTTAATGCATCTTTCCAAATTTCTAATGATGATTTTTCAGCATCTTGCTTTTTAGCTTCTACGATATCTAATGCATCATAAAACACTTTGAAAGCTACTGATTTTTTACCATCCCACATTAAGTTATTAACAAAACGTGTTACTAACTGATCGTTAAATTTCGGATCTGGTAAAAGAGGTC
>CAYNNB010000137.1:0-2760 GCA_964398425.1 uncultured Flavobacterium sp. | reverse complement strand
TATTTTACAAATTGAATTAAACGTTGTGCTCTTCTTCAATATGTTTTTTATCATCCGATGAAATAGTATCAACTAAAACTGGTGTTGCAATAAATAATGAAGAATATGTACCAATAACAATACCTACTAACATTGCGAAGATAAATCCTCTAATAGAATCACCACCAAATACAAACATAATTGCTAATACTAAGATCATTGTTAGTGATGTATTTAAAGTACGAGATAATGTTGTATTAATTGAATCGTTTACAATTTTATTAAAGCTACCGTGATGAGAGACACCTCCTAAGAATTCACGCACTCTATCAAATACAATTACCGTATCATTCATTGAATAACCAATAACTGTTAAGATAGCTGCAATGAAATGTTGGTCAATCTCCATATGGAAAGGCATGTATTTGTATAACAATGAATAAACACCTAATACAAAAATTACGTCGTGTGCTACTGCAGCAATGGCTCCTAGAGAATATTGGTATCTACGGAACGATACTACTAAGTATAAACATACAACTATCATCGCACCAATTACTGCCCAATATGCATTAGTTTTAATGTCCTCTGCTACTGCTGGTCCAACTTTTACAGCTTGAACTACTCCAATATTTTTACCTTCATTAGTATTGATAAATTCCTCATAAGAAATTTCTTTAGCATAGAATTTTTTCAATGCAGCATATAATTTCTCATTTACTTCTTTATCCACAGTTGCGTTTTCCTCTTGGATTTTATATTTAGTCGTAATTTTTAATTGAGAAGAATTTCCAAAAGTTTTAGCTTCAGCACTTTCAAATACTTCTTTTGATGCTAATACTTCTTTAACCTCTTCAGGATTTACAGGTTTATCAAATTTCACTTGGAATGTTCTACCTCCAACGAAATCGATACCTTGGTCAAAACCATTAAAATAGAAAGACACACAACTTACAATTACAACAATTGTTGAGAAAGCGTATGATATTTTTTTAATTTTTAAGAAATCAAAATTAAATCCTGTAAACCAATTTTTAGTCATTTCAGTAGCAAACATCAACGATCTTCCTTTTTGAATATCTTTATCAATAAAGAATCTCGCAATAAAGATTGATGTAAACAATGAAGTAAAAATACCAATTAATAATGTTGTTGCGAAACCTTTAATTGGACCATTACCAAAAATAAACAAGATTAAACCAGTTAATACGTGAGTTACGTTAGCATCGATAATAGAACGCATAGCACCTTTCCAACCGAAAGCAGCAATAACTGCATTTTCTAATGTTTTACCTTCACGTAATTCTTCTTTTGCTCTTTCATAAATAATAATGTTGGCATCAACAGCAGTACCCATTGTTAATACGATACCAGCAATACCTGGTAATGTTAACACGAATCCTCCAGGGAAACTTGCCATAGCACCGAATATCAAAATTAAGTTTACAGCTAAAGCAACGTTAGCATACCAACCTGCTCTACCATAATAAACCACCATCCATAATGATACTAATAACAATCCAATTAAAGAAGATAGGATACCATTATCAATTGCTTCTTGTCCTAAAGAAGGTCCTACTACTTCAGACTGAACAATTTCAGCTTTTGCAGGCAATTTACCAGCTCTTAAAACGTTAGCTAAGTCTTTTGTCTCTTCGATAGTAAAGTTTCCTGAAATTTCAGATTGACCTCCTGAAATTGCACCTTTACTTACTCCTGGAGCAGAATATACTTGGTTATCTAACACAATAGCAATTGCATTTCCTTGTTTAGAAACATTGCCTGTAATTTCTTCCCATTTTCTTGCACCAACTGGATTCATCTGCATACTAACAGCAGGTTTTCCAAATTGGTCGTACGTATCTTTTGCTTCAACGATTACACCTCCACTTAATGGTGGCACACCGTCTGAAGTTCCTTTTAACACATATAATTCTGTAAAATCAGGTGTTTTACTAGAGCTTTTACCCCATACAAATCTTGCATTAGCAACTGGTAATAATGCTCTGATATCAGGTCTGTTCAAATAAGAATTTATTTTTACAGTATCTTTTACATTAAAAACAGCAACATAAGGCGCTCCCTGTTGACCAGGCATTACAATTTTACTAAACAAAGGGCCTAAATCTTCAGTACCTTTTTTATTAGTTTTCTTATTGTCAGTCAACAAATCTTCAACCTTAGTAGATTTAGTATCTTTAGCTTTAGCAGTTGTATCTACTGAAGTTGTATTAGCAGATTTAGTCTCAGTTTTCTTTAGAGCATCATTAGCAGCTACAAAGAAATTCCCTAATTCTTCAACTTTATATGTTTCCCAAAACTCTAACTGAGCTGTTGATTGCAATAGGTTTTTAATACGATCAATATCTTTTGCACCTGGCAATTCAACTAAGATTCTACCAGACTCACCTAATTTTTGAATATTAGGTTGAACTACACCAAATTTATCAATACGCTCTCTTAATACACCATAAGCACTTTCTACTGATTCGGCTACTTTTTTTCTGAGAACAACCTTAACTTGGTCATCAGTCATTCCTAATTTAATTTCGCCTTCTAAATTTCTATTGTAGAAAACTTCATTAGAAGCTAACTTTAAAGTTCCATTTGATTCTACTTCAAAAGCATCAAAAAACGCATCTAAAAATGATTGATTTCCTTTTTGCTCTTTAGAAGCTCTGTCTAAAGCTCTGTTGAAAGTTGGATTTTTTGAATCATTAGCTAAACCTTTCAAAATATCTTTAACTGATACTTGTAAGATTACGTTAATACCACCTTCAA
>CAYNNB010000136.1:0-2834 GCA_964398425.1 uncultured Flavobacterium sp. | reverse complement strand
CAAAATAAGGCAGATGATTTACACCAGCTAATTTACCAGAAAACGCCCATAAATAACCGATTGCACCGTGTTGATTTTGACACACCAAAACCCCAAACATTTTTCCAATGATTAATCCTTCCTGTCCTTCTTTTAATCCAAAATTATGCTCAAAATCGGTTTGGTTTTCAAGATATTCTTGTAATTCTTGCGCTGCGATTAAACTCAGTTCATGAGGTTGATAATAAAACGGAAACGTGAATTTTTCAGGTAAAGTAATTCCTGATATGTTGGTTTTAAATGATTGAAAAAGTAGGGGTGTTTGCATGAGGCAAAGATAAAATTTAATATCAAAACAACAGCAATTGTCTACCTAATTCGATAGTGCGTGAGGGATAGAGCGGTTTGTTTGAGCACGCCCGAAGGGATGCGAGTAGCGGAAGCCCGACACAAGGAAAAAATGAGTTAACAAACGACATTTTTTCCTTGTGGCACGCCCATAAAAAAATCCGCCTACTTTTTAGTAGACGGATTTCTTAAATTATATAGTTAAATTAACATTGTCTAATTAACTAAATGCCTTATTTCTTCAAATGTGTATCAAAATAATCGGCAATTTTAGCATACATATGAATTCTGTCTCTTCCACTCACATTATGTTCATGATTAGGATATAAGAAGTAATCCACTTGTTTACCCGCCTTAATGCAAGCTTCAATAAAATTCATACTGTGTTGTTGCACTACTACTGGATCTTGAGCCCCATGAATGATTAACAATCTTCCTTTTAAGTTCTTAACTTTATCTAACAAGGATGTTTTAGCGTATCCTTCCGGATTTTCTTGCGGCGTATCCATATAACGCTCTCCGTACATAATTTCGTAATACTTCCAATCGATAACCGGTCCGCCCGCAACACCTACTTTAAACGTATCGGCTTGAGAAGTCATCAATGAAGTAGACATAAATCCGCCAAAACTCCATCCAAAAACGCCAATTTTATCAGCATCTACAAATGCTTTTGATTTTAAAAATTTTATCCCTTCCATTTGATCTGCCATTTCATTTACCCCAAGTTGACGGTGATTTACCTCACAGAATTTCTTTCCACGAGCGTCACTACCTCTGTTATCCATGGTAAATACCACATACCCTTGTTGCGCCATATAAATATCGAAATAACCAGCTCCAGACAACCATTTGTTCGTTACCAATTGCGCATGAGACCCCCCGTATAAATAAACCATTACAGGATATTTTTTAGTAGCATCAAAATTTGCAGGATAAATGATTCTTCCGTTTAAAAGTGTTTTACCATCGGCAGAAGTAAGAGTTACCAACTCAATTTTAGGCAAATCTATTTTCCCTGCAAAAGGATTATCTGCTTTAACTAAAGTAGTATTTGCCATTTTGTTTTTAACATTCAAAATTGAAATTTCATTAGGTGTAGTTGCATTACTGTACTGGTCTAAAATCATAGTCCCATCAGAAGAAACCGAAGCATTGTGCGTACCTGAAACTGTTGTTAATTGGACCGTTTTTACTGATTTTAAATCAACTTGATACAATTGACGGTCTAACCCATTATTTGCAGTTCCGATATAATTAATTTTTGAATTTGTAGTATCAAAACCAAGTAAATTAGTAACCACCACATCCTTATATCCTAAGTTTTTAATTAACTTCCCATCGGTTGTATATAAATACATTTGGTTAAATCCATAAAAATCCGTTTGATAAATGAACTGATTGGGATTGTTTGGCACAAACGTAATCGCATGTTGTGGTTCTACCCAAGTCGTTGCCTTTTCTTCAAACAATGTTTTTACGAAAGCACCTGTTGAAGCATTATATTTATTGAATTTTAAATGATTTTGTTCACGGTTTAAAACACCAATAAAGATAAATTTCCCTGTTGGCTCCCAAGAAACCATAGTTAGATATTGCTCTTTAGGTTCACCGGTTTGAATGGTTACTTTTTTACCTGAAGCGACATCAAAAACTACAAGCGTTACATTTTCACTTGTCATTCCTGCCATTGGATATTTAATATCTTTATTTACAGCTTCACGTTCGTTCCAATTCGTCAAAGGATAATTAGCTACCATAGTCTCGTCTTTACGGTAATAGGCTAATTGGGTTCCTGCTTCATTCCACCACATGCCCTTATCAATTCCAAATTCTTGACGGTGAACATAACTCGACCCATTAACAATTCCAGAATTTTCATCATTCGTAACTGCTATTGTTTTTCCATCAGCTAAGGTAATTTGAATATTGTTTCCTTTCAACCAAGCTACTTGATTATTTGAGGCAAAAGTTGCTTCTGAACCGTCACTTGGATAAGCAACAACCTTCGTGATTTGCTTTGTTTCAACATCAAATATAATGTTGTAATTTTTATTTTTCCCCGCTAGTTCTGTTTCAAAAGAATTTTTAGATTTCCAATGAACCATAGGAAATGTACGTAAGGTAAATTCATCTCCTGAAATTTTGGCCTTAAGAGCAGATTCTAATTCAGTCTTAGTAACCAAAGTAGCTTCTGTCCAATTAGTAGAAGCACTTTTTTCCATTAAACCAGAAAAATCAGCACTTAAGTAAGTTACAGCTTTAGTGTCTTTTCTCCATTGAGACGCGGATAATGTTTTTGAAGCATATTTTCTTGGCCCCATTACTGTTTCTTCTATTGTCAATTTTTGAGCAAAAGCAATACTTCCAATTAAAAGAAAACTAAAAACGTATTTTTTCATTGTAATTTAGTTAGTTTATAGTAAATAAATTAGAGTTCAAAAGTAATTAATTGTTACAAAAAAATCCGATTTATTACTAAATCGGATTCTAAAACATAACAAATT
>CAYNNB010000135.1:0-2855 GCA_964398425.1 uncultured Flavobacterium sp. | reverse complement strand
ATTTTATGTTTTTGTAAATTGTTTTGAGAAAATGGTAGTTGTGCAACAGTTACCCTTGTTGGCAGATCGTTATTCTTTAATTATTTTAGTATTCGTTATTCCTTTTTCAGTGTAGAGTTTTAGAATGTAATTTCCAGTTTTAAAATTGCTTAAATCAATTTTATTTTCTGAAACAGAATTTGAACTTAAAATTCTTCCTGCAATATCATAAACTTCAACTTTTGAGATATTATGTTCTGTTTTGAAATTTATAATATTTTTTACTGGATTTGGATATACAGAAATTTTGTTTATAAAATCATTTTCTTGTAAACCCAATGTATTTTGAACTGTTGTTGTATAATTATTTGTAACAATTGGAAAATTATAATCAAAATAGATGTTTGCTGAATTGCTAAAAGTATTTCCAACAACTAAATTTGGTTTTGTTTTAATTTTAAAAGATACATAACCATCATTATTAGCGTCATCAAAAGGAAGATTTATGTTTTGAAAAATAAATTCTACTTTATTTGTACTTGATATTCTTGTTTCAAAATTATGACTTCCTTTGATTGGAATTAATGTATTGATGTCAAATTTATTCGTATCAATCATATCTTTTACTACAATATTTTGTGCATTTGCTGTTCCATTGTTTTCAAATCGAATTAAGTAATGCACATATTCGCCAACCATACTTGGTGTAATTGTTGTTCCTTCCAAACAAGTTTTATCATTTGGGTCATATGAATTTACAACGGTTTGATTTAAGGCTACAATATTGTCATTCGGTGTTTCATCTGTTAGCCCATTTGCAGAAGCAGTATAATTTAATAAGTCACCACTATTCAATGCTGGTGTTTCTGTTGGAGAATTTAAGTTTAAAACAATATCAATTTCTCTACTTTCAAAAGGTAATAGGTTTGCAAAGTTCCAATTTAAAAAGCCTATTGACTGACTTGAAACATTAGGATTACTAGAAACAAAATCTGATATATTATCATCAAATGTGAAATTAATTGAACCCGATTGGGTTGTCGTTCCTTTGTTTTTATAAACTAAGATATATTTAGAATTAAAACCAGGCACTGCATTATTAACTGGTATTAACATTAATTCTAAATCATTATGGAAACCATTTGAGGTAATACAAAAATCTTGAATATATGGACTTGTAGATGCTGGAAAACTTACATTAAAAGTATTTGGAACCACATTAAAATAAGTTGGGTTTTCAATAATAGGAGTTATAGTTTGAGTTCCAGCTTGAACAGGAATGTAGAAAAACCCTGTGTTATTCGAAATTAAATAACCCATATCTATTCCGTTTGTAATTGAATATTTTAATTTTGGATAAATTATGTCATTGCTATCGCAACCATTATTGTTTACATCAAATTTATTTTGTCCTTGAATCGCATAATAAGTCCCACCAGGTGAAAATGAACAATAGGTATTTACTGAACAATATAAACTTCCACTTGAAAAATTAATATTGTTTTGAATTGTTGTTAATTGAAGATCATCAACACATACATATTTTAAGTTAGGTAAATTTATTAAATTTAAACTTGATTCAATTTTACCATTCTTCATAAATATTTTTTCTAAAGATGGATTTTCGCCACACATAAGCAGATCTAAATTTGTTTGATTAGATACATCCAAATTTGTAATATTAGTATACATACATTGAAGATGTTCTATATTGTTTATTCCAGAAAAATCTAGTATTGAAATGGGATTACCGCTAACAGTTAAATAAATAAGATTTATGAGTCCATCCAAATTTAAATTTGAAATATTGTTAGCTTCACAGTATAAAGTTGCTAAATTTGGCTTATTACTTAAATCTAAATTAATTATTTGATTACTTTCGCACGAAAGAAATTCAAGTTGATTTAAACCACTAATGTTTAATGATGTAAGTTGATTGAACCCACAATTAATAGCAAGTAAATTAACAAAAGATGTGAGGTCTAAATTTGTTAATAAATTATCAAAACAATAAAACTTTCTTAAGTTAGAAAAATGACTTAATCCAGTTACATCAGAAATTTTAACACTTTGAATAGAGTTAAGATTACTAATATTTAATTCATAAACATTTTCTGCTTCAGTGTATTCTATTTCATTATTATTGTTTGCATCAATCTTAAAATAAGTTCCATTAATATCTCTAGCAATGTGATTTGTAGAACTTGCTTCCAAAAGTTTTGCTTTAAAATTAGCATCAGGAATATTTATAATTTGTGCGTTACAAAAAGATGTGTATACTATTAAAATAAAAAGGATTTTTGTCTTCATTTATTCTTAAATTAAGATTTTGTATTCGGTTTTGTACGTCAATAATGTCTGCCAACGTCAGACTGTGAAAAAAACCACAATCTTTAAAGCAAATATAATATAATATTTGTATACTTTATCGATTTTTCTTATATTTATTCATGCAACCTATTCAAGTTATTTCCTTAAAACAAGGGAAGTGCTTAGCTTTTTCAAAACGCGCCTTTTCAGTCTATAAAAACTCGATTTTAAGCTATTCAAATTCTAAAATTTTGAACTACAGCTAAAAAACAAACCTCGCTTAAAAGTGCTTAAACGAGGTCGGGATTTTATGTTTTTGTAAATTGTTTTGAGAAAATGGTAGTTGTGCAACAGTTACCATTGTTGTAAGCAGATTTAATTTATCTTTTTAAAATATGCAACATTTTTAAAAACAGTTCCGTCTGAAGATGTTTCAGTAAAGTCAGTTTTTAAATCCGTATTTGTCAATGTAATTACAGTTGAAATATCAGTTGAACCACCTGATGTTTTTGATAGTGTTGTGCCATTATAAACATATGTACCATTTTCGTCTGCTGTAGAATTAC
>CAYNNB010000134.1:0-2968 GCA_964398425.1 uncultured Flavobacterium sp. | reverse complement strand
TACTAAATCTAAATTTGATAACAAATACGGTTGTAGAGAATCTGCTGTAGATGCAGTTCGTCGTGCAACTGATGTAATGTTAGCAGGTAAAAGAGTAGTAGTTTGTGGTTACGGAGACGTAGGTAAAGGTACAGCTGCTTCATTCCGTGGAGCAGGTTCAATTGTTACAGTTACTGAAATCGATCCTATTTGTGCATTACAAGCGGCTATGGACGGTTATGAAGTGAAAAAATTAGATACAGTTATTGCAAATGCTGATATCGTAATTACTACAACAGGAAATAAAGACATTGTTGTTGGTCGTCATTTCGAAGCAATGAAAGATAAAACTATCGTTTGTAATATTGGTCACTTCGACAATGAAATCGACATGGCTTGGTTAAACCAAAATTTTGGTGCTACTAAAGTTGAAGTTAAACCACAAGTAGATATTTACACAGTTAACGGTAAAGAAGTGATTATTTTAGCAGAAGGACGTTTAGTAAACTTAGGTTGTGCTACAGGTCACCCATCGTTTGTAATGAGTAACTCTTTCTCTAACCAAACGTTAGCTCAAATTGAATTATGGACAAACGCTTCAGCTTATAAAAATGAAGTGTACATGTTGCCTAAACATTTAGATGAAAAAGTTGCCGATTTACACTTAAGAAAATTAGGTGTTGAGCTTGAAGTTTTAAACGAGGAACAAGCAGCATACATTGGTGTTGATGTAAAAGGTCCATTTAAGCCAGAATACTACAGATATTAATTGACCTGCTGAACTTGTTTCAGTATCTCAAAATATATTAAAATCCTTAATCGAAAGATTGAGGATTTTTTTATGGCATTACCCAAGGGTCGGGCTATCCGCTCTATCTTTTATTCCGCTTAGGCTCCATAAAAGGATGCCGCTACTATCCCTAATGCATACGTTTATAAGTACAATAAATGTTAAAATTTGATTCTACAGTTGTAGAATATAAAAATTATTCTACATTTGTAGAGTTAATTCTAAAAATGTAGAAGTATGCAATTATCTAATTCAGAAGAACAAGTAATGGAACATTTATGGAAACTAAAAAAAGCTTTTTTAAAAGATATTTTAGAAGCCTATCCAGAACCAAAGCCGGCTACAACAACTTTAGCAACACTATTAAAAAGAATGATAGATAAAAAATTTGTGGCTTATAAAGAATTTGGAAATTCAAGAGAATATTATCCATTAGTGGAGAAAGAAGATTATTTTTCAAAACACGTTAATGGGTTGATTAAAAATTTTTTTAATAATTCTGCTTCTCAATTTGCTTCTTTCTTTACCACTTCAACAAATTTGACTGAAAAAGAATTAGAAGAATTAAGAAGGATTATTGATGTTGAACTTCAAAAAAAGAAAAAATGATCGACTTCTTAATTAAATCTACAATCAGTTTAACTGTTTTTATTGGTTTCTATCATTTCGTGTTAGAACGAGAAAGAATTCATGTATTTAACAGGTTTTATCTTTTAGCTACAATTGTAATTTCATTTTTAATTCCGTTTATAACATTTGAATTTATTAAAATTGTTCCAATAGTTAAAAATTTAAGTCTTGATCCGACTCCTGTTATTATAAATAATCATCAAATTAAAGAGCATGCTATTCCTATGCAAGAATCTATAAATTATACACCTTATATAATATGGGGAATATATGGTATAGTTGTTTTCGTTTTGATTATGAGATTTATAATAAATTTATTCGAGTTAATTTCTAAATCGCGAACAAATCCACTTTTAAAATATAAAAATGCCAATTTAGTTTTGGTTCATGAAAAAATTAGCCCTCATACTTTTTTAAATTTTATATATATCAACATCGATGAGTATAATAAAAATGCAATTGAAGAAGAATTGTTTACACATGAATTAGTTCATGTAACTGAAAAACATACCTTGGATATTTTGTTTGTAGAACTGTTAAAATGTATTTTTTGGTTCAATCCATTATTGTATTTCTATAAAAAAGCTATTCAGTTAAATCATGAATTTTTGGCTGATGAAAAAGTGGTCAATGTATATAGTAATATTCCTTATTATCAGAATTTGCTTTTGCAAAAAAGTAGTAATGTAGCTGCTGTTTATTTAACGACTAATCTAAATTATTTAATAACCAAAAAACGTTTAATTATGATGACAAAAAGCACCACTAGAAAAATAGCTTTATTGAAAAAAATTACTGTTTTACCAATTATTTTAATGTTGTTTTATTTACTATGTTTTGAAGTAATTGCACAAGAAAGTAAGCCAAAAAAGGAAGTGAAAATTTCTGAAAATAAACTAAGAGAAATACATTATATTAACTATAAAAATTCAGATGCAGAATATTATAAGGGTGTAAGATGTTTACTTTATGAGAATGCAATTTATCATAATGGAAAAATTATAAAGGGAAATTTGAAAATTAATAAACTTTATGAAGAGTTAACAAATGATGAAATTGAAAAGTTTAAGTTCTTAAAATTCAGACCAAATCCATTACAGAAAATTTCTCCATCTTCTTTGCAGTTGAAAGATTTTCAAAATGCAAAAAAATATGCTATATGGATAGATGATAAGAATGTAGATAATGCATCGTTGAAAAAATATTCTCCAAATGATTTTGCACATTTTAGCGGTAGTGTGGTTCTAAAAAACGCACGCACAAAAAAACATCCACAACCTTTTCAATATTGGTTTTTTACAAAATCGTACTTTAAAAAGTATAATAAAGATAAATATTTAAAATATTACCCTGGAGATACAATTTTAATTTCTATTAATAAATTTTCAAACAGAGATTAAATATTATTTATAAATAATCTCAGCTTTAGTTGATGTTTTTTTATTGTAAGAAAAAGTTAACTATATTTGTTGAAAATCGTAACAATGAAAAAAATCGTTTTCTTCTTAATCGTATTGGTGTCTTCTTGTAGTATTCAAGTAAATGGGTATTCCGATGATTTTAATAAAG
>CAYNNB010000133.1:0-2988 GCA_964398425.1 uncultured Flavobacterium sp. | reverse complement strand
GAAATTCCATCAAAAACACCACTTAAAAACAAAGCCACTACTGATACCCAAAAATGGGTAGATAAACCAAACACCACGATAGACAAGCCAAAAAAGAACACGGCTACTAATAGTTTTTTTCCTGCATTTTTATTCAAGGGAATGTAAGTCGCTACTAACATAGTAATCAACCCTCCAATAGCAGGAGCCGCTCTTAAAATTCCAAACCCTTCAGAACCTACTTTTAAAATATCTGTTGCAAATACGGGCAACAAAGCAATGGCACCCCCAAATAAGACGGCAAACATATCCAACGAAATAGCATTTAAAATGGTTTTGTTTTGAAAAACGAAATGCAAGCCTTCTTTTAAACTTTGCATGATGGGTTCACCTCGTTTGGGATTTAAAATTGGTTTTTTATCAATTTGAAGCAGACCAAAAATACCCACTACAACACAAACCACTACAATACACATGGATGCAAAAATACCAATCCAACCAATTAAAAAACCCGCTAAAGCCGGACCAAAAACCGCCGCAATTTGCCAAGTGGAGCTACTCCATGCAGCTGCATTAGGTTTTTCTTTATTAGGGACAATTAATCCTAATAAACTAAACACTGCAGGAATAATAAAAGCACGAATAATTCCGCCAACAAATACCAATCCATAGATAGCATATAAAATTGTACTTTTATTTAACTGCTCAACAATATCTGTTTTTACCAGTAAACAAAAAGCTATACTGATTAAGGCCAAACCAGAAAAACACTTAATTAACATGCTCTTTTTTTCTGATTGATCCACTATATGACCTGCAAATAAAGCCAAACTAATTGCCGGAATCACTTCCATTAACCCAATTAAACCAAGCGACCAAGGGTCTTTAGTAAGGCGGTACACTTCCCATTCGATTAACACAAATTGCATGGACCAAGCCAACACAATTCCTAAACGCATAAACAAAAACCATTTGAATTCTTTGATACGAAGTGATGAAAAGGGATCTTTCTTTGCCATAATTTACTTTTGAAAGGCAAAGGTCGGAAAGATTTTTAAAATTTATTATTCTTTAAATCTTTAATTTAGCGTAAATCTCTTAATTGTAACTGAACACTCACCTTACCATTCCATTCATTTTCTTCTATTGAATAGACCGCTTCAAAATTTTGTTGGTTTTTCATCAGCATTAACTTACTCCCCAATTTAAAACCAACTGCTCCAAAACTTTCGCTACCGTTTTGTTTGATATATGCTTTAACATGTTCATCATTAGCCCCAATTGTTTTTGCATAACCCGAATCTTGTAAACTAGATGAATAAAAAATTGGCGTCATGTTTCCAGGACCAAACGGTTCAAATTGTTTTAAGATGCGTAGCAATTTTGGAGTAATATCTGTAAATTCAATTTCGGCATCAATTGCAATTTCGGGCGTGAGTAAATCAGGATGAATAGTTTCTTGTACAACCTTTTCAAAAGCATTCTTAAAAGCCGCATAATTCTCCTCTTTTAATGTCATTCCAGCCGCATACATATGTCCTCCAAATTGTTCTAAATGTTCAGCACAAGCTTCTAACGCATTATAAACATCAAAATCTTTAATTGAACGTGCTGAAGCAGCTAATTTATCACCACTTTTAGTAAAAACGATAGTAGGACGATAATAATTTTCTACTAAACGAGAAGCAACAATTCCGATTACCCCTTTATGCCAATCTTCCTGATAAACAACGGTTGAAAACTGATTTTCTTCGTTATTTTCAATAATTTGCGCTAGCGCTTCTTTGGTAATTTTTTGATCCAATTCTTTTCTATCGGCATTGTATTGCTCAATTTCAGAAGCAAAAATTTCGGCTTGATCCAAATCATATTCCGTTAAAAGAGCTACCGCTTCATTTCCATGTTTAATTCTTCCGGCCGCATTGATTCGGGGTGCTATAACAAAAACCACATCAGAAATAGTCAATTCCTTTTTTTTGATATTTTGCACCAAGGCTTTAATACCCGGTCTAGGATTAGAATTAATTACTTGCAAGCCAAATTTAGCCAAAACCCGATTTTCACCTGTAATAGGAACAATATCCGCTGCAATTGCGGTTGCAACCAAATCTAAATAAGGAATTAACTCAAATATCGTAATATTGCGTTTAAACGATAAAGCCTGTATTAACTTGAATCCAACACCACATCCACACAATTCATCATATGGATAAAAACAATCTTCTTGTTTAGGATCTAAAACTGCGACTGCATTTGGGATTTGCGCTCCAGGTCGATGGTGATCACAGATTATAAAATCGATTCCTTTTTCTTTCGCATAGACTACATGATCAACAGACTTAATCCCGCAGTCTAACGCAATAATTAATGTAAAACCATTATCGTCTCCAAAATCAATTCCTTGATAAGACACCCCATAACCTTCGTTATAACGATCAGGAATATACGTAGCGACATTCGGATAATAACTTCGCAAATAACTAGAAACCAATGAAACAGCTGTTGTTCCGTCGACATCATAATCACCAAAAATCAAAATATTTTCTTGATTTTCAATAGCTAATTCTATTCGAGCAACAGCCTTATCCATATCTTTCATCAAGAACGGATCGTGTAAATCATCTAAAGTGGGTCGAAAAAATTGTTTGGCTTGCTCGTAGGATTCAATCCCACGTTGAAGTAATAAAGTAGCAACAATTTCGTCTACTTGCAGTGCATTTTGTAAGGCTTGTACTTTTTCTTTTTCTGGCTTAGATTTGATAGTCCAACGCATAGTTTAATTATGAATTTGAGATTATAAATTACGATTCTTGGCGTATATAATTGAATTGTAAATGTATAAAAAATTAAACATATAAGTCATATAAGTTTACTTGTTTTCCCAAAAACTTACATGGCTTATATGTTACATAACTATTTCTTTTCCAAAGCAAATCCTTCAAACTGAATCCCGTCTGACCCGTCCTAAAATAACTATACAGATTAATAAATAAATCCTATTATAGTTAT
>CAYNNB010000132.1:0-2994 GCA_964398425.1 uncultured Flavobacterium sp. | reverse complement strand
ATTACTGTACTTATTTTAAATTAATAAGTAAGATAAAATCAATTGCTGTACAGCACTTAATGAATTCCCCTAGGGAAATCACAAAATTGCCCTAGGGAAAATGACCAATTTCCCTAGGGAAAACAATCAATTCCCCTAGGGGAATTTTTTAACCCCTCCTGAGCCCCTGATTTTATTGACCTTAACAAAGCATAAAAAAGTACTTTTTAAGCACAAAAAATATAGTTTTGAATAAGGGTGAAAAAGGGTGACTTTAGCGCAAGTGCTTTTTAAGCCATTAAAGAGTAGAATAGACTTGAAACGCGTGGAAAAATTAGTAGTCGCTAAGGGTATGAAAACGTAACTTTTTAAGAGATAAGAAAAAAAAGGAATGTTTTGAAAGAAATTTTGAATAGATATTGAAAAAAAGTATTAAATTAGCCATAAAAAAACCTATGACATTGCATTGGTTAAGTCATAGCTATGCCAAAAGCTTATTAGAAAGTGGTTCAGATTTGAGATACATATAAGAATTATTAGAGCATACTAGTAGTAAAACAGTTGAAATTTACACGCATGTGAGCACTAAAATCATTCAACAAATTAAAAGTTCTTTTGATGAATTGTAATAATTTATTATATATTTACATTTGAAATAATGTATTGATGTTTATCATACATATCTACCCGTAAATAGAGAGATATGTATGACGCTGTCATATATTATATATAACCAAGTTGGCTGCAATTCTTTTAGACAGCCATTTTTACCTAACAATTAAAAATATAACAATGACAAAATTTTTGAAAATTGTAGCGACAATTGTTTTCTTCATGATTTGGGGTAGTATTCAACGCGGTTGCCAAGAAGGTGCAAGGCAAACAGCCATTCAACATGGAGGAGCAGATGGAACTGGTATCGGCTATGTGCTGATTAATCTATTTGGACTTGCTTTATTAATTGCTGGTATTGTTGGAATTTGGAAATACAACCCGAAAAAAGGCAAGAACGACGACAACCAAAAATTAGACAAAAGTTAATGCTACCTGACTATTACAAAGTTTTCGGACTTTCCAAAACGGCAACTAAAGAAAAAATAAAAAGACGCTACCGAGAACTTGCAAAAAAGTATCACCCTGACGTAAATCATAGTCCTGACGCAACTGCTAAAATGCAGGAAATTCAGGAAGCATACTATATCTTATCTGATGACGAAGCAAGAAGTCGTTATGATATTCAGTACGACAGAATTTATAGAAACAAAAAGGGAGAGTTTAATAGTTTCAATACCTACAATCAAACAGAACAGAAAGGCTACGAGTTTGACGATCCGATTTTAGAGAAATGGATATTAAACGCAAAGCGACAAGCGATCAAGTTTGTTAAGAATTTTTACAGAGATACTAAAGGAATTGCGGCAAGTGGTTGTAGTTATTATTTTAAGACTTTAGGCATCTGTATCTTAGTTTTTATAGCAATATTAATCTTAATTTCAATTTTTAAGGTATTTAAAACTTAATCAATGGAAGAAAATACAGAAGAATTTAATCAAGGAAAAAATAAAAAGCAATTACATCTATAACATGATGTTCCTAAAAGAACATAACACGTTAAAGTTCAATATTATTGTTGAAGCAGAGGCGCAAGACACAAATTAAATTGTCAAGTTACTTGTTGCATTTGAATATATTCCCCAAGACAAAACGCTTAGACTTATTACCTTGTTCTAATATTAGCAACTACAGGTAACACAGGTAGCTGTTGCACAACCTCTTTTAAAAAGTAAAAAACATAAATCTTAACAGAAAAAGACCTCTTTAGAAGCGATTTTAGAGAGGCTTATTTTTTTGCTCAAGTTGTAAATGGTAAATTTTAGAGGGTTAGAAATGCTCTTTTTTTGAAGTGTATTCATTGGCTTTTTAGGATGTCTACTTCTTGGATATTCAATCAATGATTTTATCTTCTAAAATACAAATTTGGAGCTGATGCCGTTAAATTCCTTCAATAGGTTGCATGAATAAATATAAGAAAAACCAACGAAGCATACAAATATTATACTATATTTGTTTTGAATATTATAGGTTTTTTTGCAGTCTGATGTTAGGCGTTATTGAGAACACGAACAACTTTCTAAATGAAGAAACAAAACTCTATTGATTTATTGGTCGAAAAATTAACCGAAGAGTTTTCGAAAATTAAAGATTTTGAACTTACTCAAAATGACCCGATAGGGAATAAATTTTTCACATTTGTCGTTAAACATGCAACAGAACTAAACAGTTTTAAGAATCTATTTGTTCATTATTATTTACCTGCTTCGCTAAAGTGTTCTCAAGATTATACAAGAGAACTAAAATTTTCAAAGTATAAGCACTTAATAAAAATAAATGACGATGATCTCAAGGAGAATTATTATGAAACTATTCGACTCGGATATGTCGGCGCATTCCATAAATATGAAGCATACATAAAAAATATTGCAATTTTAATGGATGAGTTTTTTCTAAACTTGTTTAATGGCGAACCTTATCAAGATATTGAAACATATTTGAAAAAAAATCTCAATATAGAATTAAAAAAAACTGTAACAAAGTTCTACGCCAGTGAAAAAATAAATTGGGTTGCGAATTGTGTTAAACATTACGATGGTTATCCAATAAAGGAACCAATTTCGCGATGGTTTACTCATTTTGACAAGACAAAAAAAATTTGTGTTGAAGCAAAAGAATTCAGAGAAGATTTAGATGCTCTTTCAACACAAAATCAATTAATTTTATCCGCTTTATTTTTAGTTGGATTTCACCAATTCATTGGTCAGGAATTCTTCAAAATTAAAGACCAACTTTCTGAAGGGAAAAATGAAACTGATGTAATAGAAATCAGAGAAAAAATTGGCGAAGCAATAAGTAAGATATTCAACAACGCCTAATCGAGTAGACGGCTCCGCCAGAAACTGACGGAGTGCGCCTCTCAAATGTTTACATTCACGAAATCCTATATGAACTTTGAGTACA
>CAYNNB010000131.1:0-3001 GCA_964398425.1 uncultured Flavobacterium sp. | reverse complement strand
TATGACAACAGAAGCCAAAATAGAACAAGCTACCATCGATTGGTTAACCGATTTAGGGTATAGCCACATACACGGCACTACGTTTACGTTTCCAGAAAACGAAGTGGTGGATAAAGCTACGTTGTTAGCGTTTATACAACAACAGCATCCGCATTTGCCTGCGGAGTTGTATCCGTTAATTGTGGCGGAGTTTGTAAACAATAAAGGCGCTGATTTGTTGTATCGCAACCGAGATTTTCATTTAAAACTTACCAAAGGCTTAGACTACGAATACCAAGACGCTAACGGTAATGAAAAAGCCGTTCACGTGTATCCTATAGATTTTCAAAACCCTGAAAACAATACGTTTTGGGTCGTGAATCAATTGAGTATTAAAGGCAAAAACAAACGCCGTCCCGATGTGATTGTGTATGTAAATGGTTTTCCTTTAATTGTTTTTGAATTGAAAAACTGGTTTGATGAAAACACCAATTTGCAAGAAGCATTCAATCAAATCCAACATTACACCAAAGATATTCCGCTCTTGTTTGAATACAACGTAGCCACTATAGTAAGCGATGGTAACGAAGCCCAACACGGTATGTTCAACGCTTCCAACGAATGGTATGCGGCTTGGAAAAGTAGTAACGGCACTACCATAGTAGAAGACGATTTTCAGATGCATACCTTGTTATTCGGTTTGTTTCCAAAAGAACGCTTACTGAATTACATTAAAAACTTTGTATTTTTTGAAGACCATAACGGCACACTAATTAAGAAAGGCGCAAAATACCACCAATTCTTTGGGGTGAACTTTGCAGTAGAAGCGGCTAAAAAAGCCATACGTCCTTATGGCGATGGGCGTATTGGGGTGATTTGGCACACGCAAGGAAGCGGAAAAAGTATTTCGATGGCGATTTACGCTGGTATTTTACGAAGCTTACCCGAATTGAAAAATCCAACCATCGTAGTACAAGTAGATAGAAGTGATTTGGATTTTCAGTTGTATGAAAACTTTGTGTTAGCCAAAGACTTAGTAGGCGATGTACAACATGCCGATTCTACTGATGATTTAAGGCGATTATTATCTGCAGGAAGTGGTGGCGTTATTTTTACCACAATTGAAAAGTTCCGTTTGAAATCAGGTAATGAAGATTCTTTAGGAGAATTAGAACATCCTATTTTATCGGAAAGAGAAAACATTATTGTCATGGCTGATGAAGCCCACCGAACGCAATATGGTTTGTTAGATGGTTTTGCTTCTAATTTGCGTAAAGCCTTGCCTAATGCTTCGTTTATAGGATTCACAGGAACGCCAGTAGATAGCAAAGATGCCGATACGCAAGAAGTGTTTGGTGAAACCATTCACGTGTACGACATCAAACAAGCCGTAGATGATAAAGCAACAGTTCCTATTTATTACGAACCCCGTTTAGCCAAGTTGCATTTAGCGAATGAAAATTTAGATTCGGATGTAGATTTACTAACATGGGAACAAGAAGATAGTGGCAACTTAAAATGGGCTGCTTTAGAAGATGCGGCAGGTTCGCAAGAGCGTGTTGAAAAGATAGCCAAAGACATTTTAAAGCATTTTACCAATCGCACAGAAACGTTGCCAGGAAAGGCCATGATTGTGTGTATGAGCCGAAGAAATAGCGTTAAAATGTACGATGCTTTATCTCAGTTGGAAGGTTGCCCTGAAATTGCGGTGGTTATGACAGGAAATATTTCTAAAGACCCAGTAGCATGGAATCCGCATATTAGAACACAAGAAGCTACCGAAGCGTTAAAGAAACGTTTTAGAAATCCGAAAGACCCGTTGCAAATAGTTATTGTTCGTGATATGTGGTTAACTGGGTTTGATGCGCCTTGTGTGCATACGATGTATGTAGATAAGATTATGAAAGGGCATAATCTAATGCAAGCCATTACCAGAACCAACCGTGTATTTAAAGATAAACCTTCGGGAGTTATTGTAGATTACATTGGTATTGGCGACCAATTACGAAAAGCAACCGATAAATATACTGGTGGCGGTGGAAAAGGAGAACCTACCATTGATATGGAACAGGCTTTGAATATGTTCTTCAATCAAGTGGAAGCTTGTAAAAATATGCTACCCGAAACTATTGATTATAGTCAGTGGAAAGCTTTACGTGAAAGTGATAAAATGTTGTTGGTAAAACAAGCTTTAAACGCTTTATTGAAATATGATGAGGTTGCCGACCAATTTATGATGGAAGAAAAGAAACTGACAGGTTTATTATCCATTGTAAAATCGCAACCCGAAATTCAGGAATTTGCCATTGATATTTTGTTTTCGCAACACGTATCCAAAGCCATACGAAATGCTAAAACCGTAAAAGGAAATGGTAGAGCCACTCAAAACGAAATCAAGGAATTGATTAGTAGAAGTATTGAATCGGATGATATTATTGATGTATTTGCCATGGCAGGTATTGAGAAAGCCGATATTTCTATTTTAGACGAGCAATTCTTGTTAGGCGTTAAAAAAGATAAAGACAGTATTGCCATTAAGATTGAGCTTTTAAAGAATATTTTGAAAGACGAAATTAGAATGCGTTTGCCTCAGAATATTAAGAAATACACTTCGCTAAAAGAAGAATTAGAAAAAGTAATTGACCGATATCATGCCAATGCGATTGATTCATATACAACAATTGCAGAATTAGTAGAACGTGCTAAAGAAATGCAAGACGAAGACAAGCGTAAATCGGAATTAGGTTTGTCGGATGAAGAGTTAGCGTTCTATGATATTCTAGCCGCTAAAAAAGACATCATCAACGAAGCGGGTCCCATTCAAGACGTGGTTCACAACGTAGTAAAAGCCGTAAAAAGTAACCTACAAATCGACTGGACCAACAAAGAAGATGCGAAAGCAGCCATTCGTTTAGCAGTTAAAAAAGAATTGCGAGGTAAAGTAAGTATTTTAGAATTAAATGCAATTCTTCAAGAGATTATGGAACAGGCAGAAGGACAGTTTAAAGAGTGGAGGGCTTAG
>CAYNNB010000130.1:0-3009 GCA_964398425.1 uncultured Flavobacterium sp. | reverse complement strand
GTTCAACAGGACAAATTTAAATGGGTGTAAAAAGATAAACTAAGTGGAGCGTACGGCAAAGTTGTACGTTAGAATTTATTCTTTGATTTTTTCATAAATATTTTTCAAATTTTCTAACGCGTTCTTATCATAGATATGAATTTCAGGCATAGATAAAATGTTTTTAACTGCAAGTATATAATAATGAAATTCATATTTATTATCTCCATAATGTTTAAATGGTTGCTTTGGATGAATTGTTTGAGGAGAATTAAATTTTCTTTTATCTCTATTATTGAATTTAAATCTCTTTTTGGCTTCATATTCTATTTCTTGTAGTTTAATATCAACTTCTGAATACGAATTTATTTTATAATATTTTTCTTCCAAAATACACAACATCGCTTTCCTTCTTGATGAAGAAACCACAAAGTGAATTCCATCAATCTTATCTGATATTTCCATCATATTTTCAAAGAATTTTAAAAATTCCTCGACACTGAATGATTTGTCATGTCTAATTATTGAATCAATATTTTGATCATACTTTTCTAATAAACTGTAAGCTTTATTTAAATACATTACATTTTGCGCCCTCCTCTGCCTTTACCTTTACTTTGATTTAAATCCCATCTCATAGTCAAAGTTTTATTTACAATATTTTTGTATTGCTGTATATTTTTGGTAAGAATTAAAATTTTTTGTCTTGCTATTAAGTTAACTAATCCATACTCAACTGCACTTACTTTAATATCTAACAAATATTTTTTTAATGCTAAAGTCAAAAGCAGCCCTTCTGGAGTTGAAATATTCTTTAAGTTTTTTTCTAATTGCGATATAATATTTTTTACTGGAGTTTTACTCTTTTTTAATGAATCAATTTTTAGTTTTATGTCAGAATCTACTTCATAACCTTTTTCAACAATAATTCTTGTGAAATAATTCAAAAAATATTTTCCGTATTCTAAATTTCTAAATGCCATTTGATTAATTAGAATTTCGTCGACAAAATCGTCTATTTGAGAATCATCAAAAAAACTATTATAACTGTATTCTCTATTAAGTAAATAGTTATATATTTTTTTTGATTCATCGTCTTCCAAATTTGCTATTAGTTGTCTTCCGAATTTTGTTGTGATATTTAAAAATAAAGAATTCTCATGATATGTTTCATTAATTAACTCTTCCTCATTATCTACAAATGGAATATGATAACTACAAGCAAATCTTAATGCTAATAAAGACTTAAATTCAGTAGGAATGAATTTAATTAAATGGGATTCATTTTGTGTGAAATATTTTGAATTAATATCTTTCAAAGAAATCTGATTAATGTTTTTTATTTCCAGAGATTTTAGCTCCATATTTATCAAAATTTTATTGTTTTATTTTGGATAAAAATAGAAATTAGAAATGAATAAAAGAGCTTTTTTAACAAAAAAAACAAACATAAATTATTGATATAGAATAACTTAATATTTTAAGAGGTATTATAGAGAATTTAGATATTTTTTAAATCTTAAAACTTTAACTTTTTCAAAATCAATAATTTACTCTTTTATATTTCATTTAAAAAAATATCGGAAAACTAAATTTTCTAAAAATTAAAAATCAATATTATTCTGTCAATTTATATCAAAAAAAAATAAAATTTGGTCTACCATAATAAACGAATTCAAAGCGGGGTGTGGGGTGCAACCCTGCCAAGCCATGCGACCAAAGGGAGGTTTTTGCTATCAAAAACATGGCTTGCTTCATGACAACGTAAAAATCATTTTGGAAAGAAAAACAAAAAGAAAACCAGCAAGTTTTACAAGCTGGTTTTAAAGTAATTATCTAATAACAAATGTTCCTATATCATTAGAATGACTTTCAATAGCTTCTAAAATATGTTCGATTGTATATTTATTTATGTGACTTAAATCAACATCATCTGCATATGAAGAAATTTTATTTTGCAAAAAATCCTTCAAATCTTTATCCAATCCAGAAAATTTTGGATTATAAATTTTGCGTGCAAGCTGCCTTCCAAATGCTATATACAAACTTTCTTTATCTAATTCACTCTCTAAATTATCCAAAAAGTCCTCAAAGTAGTTCACATAATTTTCATTTAAAACCAAAAAGTAAAGAGCTGTTTTATCATTTTGATCCAACTTAGAACTATAGTCATCAATGAAATCTAAAACATCCAATACTTCCTCTCCAAAAATATCTCTTTGATTAGCACTTAATTCTTCTAATAATGAATTAATATTATTTGTTGTGATTTTTATTTTTCCATTTCTACTTTTTGGAAATGTAAATTGAAGTAAAAAATCTTTTAAAAGAACTTTTTGTGTATATCTACAAACTACTTCATTTAGTTCTTTGGTTACAATTAGATGTTCTGAGATAGTAATCATAAAGAAAATTTTTAAGGTTTTTGGCAATCTTAAAATTACTAAATAATATTAATTGAATAAGCAGTGTTGATAACTTTAGGGGTAATATGAAATGGATTTAAGTAATCATACTAATTCGTTTTCTTATAGCTCAACGCAGCCATACTATCTACAAATACTGCAAATTCGAAAACAATTAATAGGTTGGCAATATTTCTTTATAAAGACTTGATTCTTTTAGTAGAACAATTCTAATAAATTATACTAAGCAACGAATAAGGTTAAGTAGTGTGAGATTTACATAATTTTTTTATTTCATTTATAATACATTTTACCTTGTTGTTGTCTATACCATTTGATTTAAAAAAGTATAAACTTTTTTAAATATTTTGTTTGATGAAATTCCATCGTAAACATTGGGTTTTATTTTTAAAATAATGATTTCAATTTCTTCTTTAGTTGTGCCAAAATGTTTCAATGATTGTGTAAGTTTTTGAATAGAAAAAGGCTCACTTTCTTTATTGTTTTTTTATTCATGATTAAAATTGTAAAGTTTCTGTCATTATACCAAATCTTATTGTGCTAATTTGTTGTTGAAAATAAATGTTATAGTAATCCATACCGTGATAGAATTGAACATAGAATC
>CAYNNB010000129.1:0-3011 GCA_964398425.1 uncultured Flavobacterium sp. | reverse complement strand
GAATTGGGAATAAAATAACCTATTCCTACTCCAACTACCATCGCTAAGAAAATCCATAAAGTTAAATAGCGGTCTAAAAATCCTAATCTTTTTTTCATTTATACAATTTTTAAATAAATATTAATGTAATACAGTCCTGTTATAATGAAAGTTAATGCGGCAACAATTCGCATTACTTTTTCTATTTTAGTAATGGTTTTGAAATAATTTCCTAATTTTTCTATGCTAAAAGCTATTACAAAAGCGAAGAAAATTACAGGTAATCCTGTTCCAATAGAAAAAACTACCGGTAATAATAACCCCTCACTAGAAGCTAATGTCATTGGAATCAACATTGCAAAAAACAAAGCTCCGCTGTACGGACAGAATGCCATTGCAAACAAAGCTCCTAATAAAAATGAACCTAATAATCCTTTGGTTTTGAAGGTTTCCGATAGTTTTTCGGTGAAATTAAATCCTTTTATAAAATTCAATTTAATTACATCTAACATTATCAAACCAATGATTACTAAAATGTATCCTATATACTTTTCACCATTTCCTTGAAACAATTTGGCTACTTGAAATTTACTTGCTCCAAAATAAATCAATGCTCCAATAAAAGTATATGAAAACATTCTTCCTAAAGTATAAAGCAATCCACTTAATACTACTTTTCTCTTGTTATTGATGGTTTTTGCAATAAAAGCGGTCGCTGTTATGTTCGTTACCAACGGACACGGAGCTATTGCAGTCAATAAACCTAGGGCTAAAGCGGCAAGAACTGGAAACTCTTTATTTTCGGCGAAAGTTTGAATAAAATCCATAGATTATTTGAATTCGGAAATTTCTTTTTGAAGTTCGGTTTTAAACTTTTCGCCTTCATTTTTGGCATACATAAAAGCCATTTCGGTTAGATCTTTAATCGCTTTCGTTTTCGAATTATACAAGTATAGAGACGTTCCTGTAGCCTCAAATTCCTCAGCAAGTTTTTCGTTTTTCTTATCATCTACATTATACAAAACAAAGGAAATTGCATCATTTTCTTTGATGGTTTCTTTGCTTAATTTTTCAATGTTATTGCAAGTTACACAACGATGTTCTGTATGAAATTGAATTAACTGAATTTCAGTAGTTTTTGAATTTTCAACAATAGGTTTTATTTCTTCTTTCACTTCATTTTTACACGAAAAAAAGGTTATAAACACCGTAAATACTATGATAATTTTTGTTTTCATCTTTATAAAATTAAATTAAATACATAACCTGAAATAATGATACAAGATGCCACTACTCCAAAGAAAATGGCAATTAATTTCCATGTCATTACTTTTTTAAGCATTGTAGCTTCTGGAATAGATAAACCTACAACAGCCATCATAAAAGCTATTGCTGTTCCAATAGGAATGCCTTTTTGAACAAAAACTTGAATTATTGGTAAAACACCTGCTGCATTGCTATACAAGGGTACACCGAGTATTACAGCAATAGGAACTGCAAATGGATTCTCTTTACTAATATAGGCTTCAAAAAATCCAGTAGGAATAAATCCGTGCATTAAAGCTCCTACTCCTATTCCTATGATAATGTACCAAAAAACACCTTTTATTATTAAAAATGCTTCTCTTAAAATAGAAGGTAAACGTTTTGAAAAAGTGAGTTTTTCTTCTTGTAAGTTACTTTCTTTTTCAGCATTTGCTAAAACTCCTTGTACCCATGGTGATAAGTGTTTTTCTAACTTTAGCTTTCCTAAAATAAATCCGCCAATCATTCCTAATAGAATACCACTAGAAACATAAATTAAGGTTGCTTTTAAACCAAACATTCCTATAAACATTGCAATAGCTACTTCATTTACTAAAGGCGATGTAATTAAAAATGCAAAGGTTACCCCAAGTGGAATTCCTCCTTTCACAAAACCAATGAATAAAGGAACTGAACTACAAGAACAAAATGGTGTAATAGCTCCAAAAGTAGAAGCAAAAAAATATTCTAAGCCAAATAATTTATTCCAAGAAAGGTAATTTCTGATTTTATCAACTGGGAAATAAGAGTTAACAACACCCATAACCGTTGTGATTATAAACAATAAGATTAAAATCTTTATCGTATCATATACAAAAAAGTTAAGTGCATCACCCAATTTTGTGCCTTTAGCAATATTAAAAACCGAGTAAATCAGCCAATCAGAAAGGTTTTGTAGCCAGTCAAACATCTTATGAAAGTGCTTCTAAAATTTCAGATTCAGAAGGAACTTTTCCTTTTATTTTGACAACATCATCTACTACAATTGCTGGCGTTGACAAGATGTTATATTCCATAATTTGCTGAATATCTTCAACTTTTTCAACCGTTGCATCAATATTATTTTTTGCAATTGCATCTCTAACTGCTTGTTCAGTTGCTTTGCATTTTGCACAACCTGTTCCTAAAATTTTAATTGTTTTCATGATACTTTAATTTTACTTGTGAAAATACATAATACATTTCACTTGCAATTTCTAAACTTCTTTCTGTATATTTTTCATTCATTACATCCGTTCCGTCAAAAGCTTTTGGATCGTCGTATTTGATTGGAAATCGTACTTCTGCACCAAAAACCATCGGACAACCTTCATCGGCATTATTGCAGGTCATGATGGCGCCAAAGTTGCTTTTCGGATTAAAAGGATCGAAATACGCTTTGGAAAAACAAATGATGGGATGATGATTGTCCTCAAACTTCACCGCATAAACGGGATTTTTTCCTTCACTTAATTGCTGAATTTGAAATCCTTGGTTTACTAAGGTTTCTCCAACTTTAGGAAACATCGCTGTAGTTTCTGTCCCACCCGAATAACAAAATACATGCTTGATTCCGAAATGAAACGCCATGGTTTGTGCCCAAATTTGGGATAAATGACTTCTTCTTGAATTATGCGTACAAATGAAGTTCAATCGGATTTCTTCGTTTAAATCGACTTTAGATTGTATATATTCAACTAAAACGTCTAACATTTCTTTTCTTTCTTCAGATACTGCAACTGTTGCAA
>CAYNNB010000128.1:0-3043 GCA_964398425.1 uncultured Flavobacterium sp. | reverse complement strand
GTCACCAAAATTATAAATGTATTTTAGACGATAAAGCGACCGGTGTTTTTAACGGAAAAATTTATGTAGAAAAAGAAGCACAGAAGACAGACGCTTTCCAGCAAAATAACAATATTTTAATAAGTGAAAAAGCGGCAATAAACGCGAAACCTCAATTGGAAATTTTTGCAGATGATGTAAAATGTTCGCACGGTTGTACGATTGGACAATTAGATGAAAGTGCGATGTTTTATATGCAACAACGTGGAATTCCTAAAAAAGAAGCAAAAGCATTATTAATGTATGCGTTTACCAATGAAGTAACCTCTAGTGTTCAAATCCCCGAATTAAAAGCAAAAATCGGTAGAATTATTGCTGATAAATTGGGAGTTAATATGGGATTTGATTTGTAGTTGTTTCTTTATAGATAATAGAAAACCGCTCAAAAGGCGGTTTTTACATTTTTGCGTAAATTATTTTTAATTTAAGAGATTCGCTGTAGTCTTCCTCATATAATAACGATGTAATTATTTCATATAAAAGTTCTTTATCTATACGGTTGTCCGCAACATCAACTGTTATGTTTTCCATTTGTTCAATAAATCTTGGTATGATAAATGAACAATTATTTATCTCAAGAAAATAAGCTGATAAAGCAATTGATGCTCTTTTATTTCCATCGTTGAAGCAATGATTTTTGTTTATTGAAAAAAATAAATGTGTTAGCTTATCTTCTATATTGGGATAATATAAATCATTTTTAATATGCTCGATAGAGCTTTCAAGTAAGCCATCGTTTATTATTCCCAAAATGCCACCTGAAGTAATAATAATTTGATCATGAACAAATATTGCATATTCTGTGCTGAAATAATTAAAAACATTCATAGTTATCTATCTTTTAGTCTTTTAAAGATGTCTAAAAGTTGTTCGTCTTCCATGACTCTATCAATTAGGTTTTTACTTTTCTCTCCTAAAAAACGATTGTATTCTTCGCTATTTAAAGAGCCAATATATGGTTTTAGTCTTTCGTGTATGATGTTTCTCAAACCATAATCTCTACAAGCCATTTTAGTTCTAACATCTTCTAATTGAGGTATCCAAAAGCGATTGTTAGAAAAGTTTTTTATTAATTCATCTAATTCCTTAGGTATTAATTTTCTGCCTTTTTTTTCGAATTCTTTTTTCATTTCATCTGCAATTCCTATTTCAAAAGAAGCAATCAGTTTTAAAACCTCTGAGTACATTGTATCTCTTGGGTTTTCTTTCTCTTCAAGCTGTAGAATTTGTATATACTCTTTGGAATTTTCATGGAATATAGCTTCGTAAATAGCATCTGTATAAGCGGCATATTTGTAGTTGCCCATATCTAAATATAAATTTAACGCACTTGTAAATTCTTTACGATATACAGGCTCTCTCATTATAGCAACTAAGAAGTCTTCGTCGCGTTGATTTATATATTTTGTTGATCCGCCAACTTTTTGATTTAGAGTATCAATAACTATATCAAGCATTACACTTCTTAAAGCTTTAGCTTTTTCACTTTCCGTTAATAACATTCCTAAATTAAGAAACGCCCTGAAATTAAAAACACCTAGTTGAGGGGCTTTTAAGCCTTCATTAAGCATCCAACCAAACTCTTCTTTAAACTCTTTTAGGGTTTTTCCTTTTAAATTAATATAACCATTGTGTTTTAATTCTTCTTCATTGTTTGATAGGTATCTATCAAGAGTAGATATGTCAATTCCATAGAAATCACAAACTTGAGCTTTTGTAAAACGATATTCCTCATTAAAATACATTCCACTGACACCAATGTATTCTTGAATGTTCTCTAATGCTACTTTGTTGTTTAGTATGTTTTGTCGATCAATAGCAGACATAGTTAAATCTTTGTTCATATGCAAATTTTGTTAATAACTTTTAATGTTTACCTCATAAATAAGGGAAACATATCTTAAAAGCTTGATTTTAAAGGTTTTTGGTTATATTAAAAATATTAACAATAGATAATTTTGGTCTTGTTTTTGGGTGTTTGATTACCAAATTTTAAAAATACAAAAATATATTTAATTTGTGTGTGAGTTTATTTTTATTCGATTTTAACCTTTATTTATTCCAATTATAAACAATCAAGTTGTAAATTTGTACTCAAATTGTACAAAAATGTTTGACATTCAAAAAATAAGAGCCGATTTTCCCATTCTATTACAAAAAGTGAATGGCAAGCCATTAGTGTATTTTGATAACGGAGCCACTTCGCAAAAACCACAAGTGGTCATTGATGCGATTGAAAAATATTATTCAGAATACAACGCTAATATTCACCGAGGCGTACATACCTTGAGTCAATTGGCTACCGATGCGTATGAAGTATCGCGAAATACGATTCAAAATCACATCAACGCCAAATACAATCACGAAATTATTTTTACTTCAGGAACTACGTTTGGAATTAATTTAGTGGCCCATGGATTTGCAAGTTTAGTACAAGCTGGTGATGAAGTAATGATTTCTTCTTTAGAACATCATAGCAACATTGTGCCTTGGCAATTTTTATGTGAAAAAACAGGAGCCAAATTAGTAGTAATCCCTATGAATGAGAAGGGAGAATTAGTTGTTTCTGAATTTGACAATTTACTTTCTGACAAAACAAAGCTGGTTGCTGTTAACCACATTTCTAATGCTTTAGGAACAATCAACCCTATTGAATATATTATCGAAAAGGCGCATGAAAAAGGTGCTGCTGTTTTAATTGATGGCGCACAAGCAACTCCGCATTTAAAACCCGATGTACAAGCATTGGATTGTGATTTTTATGTGTTTTCAGGGCATAAAATTTGTGGTCCAACAGGTGTGGGCGTTTTATTTGGAAAAGAAGAATGGTTGCGAAAATTACCCCCGTATCAAGGGGGAGGCGAAATGATTGCTGAAGTAACGTTCGAAAAAACAACCTACGCTGATTTACCTCATAAATTTGAAGCTGGAACACCCAATATTGAAGGCGGAATTGTCTTAGGCACTGCAATAGACTACATGAATTCTATAGGATTTGAAGCCA
>CAYNNB010000127.1:0-3127 GCA_964398425.1 uncultured Flavobacterium sp. | reverse complement strand
ATTTACTTTTTCACAATCAAGAACTCTGAACGTCTGTTTTGTGCGTGTTCTTCTTCTGAACAGTTTGTGCATGAAACTTTTGGCTCAGTCTCTCCCATCCCTTTGCCTGTGATTCTATCTTTAGCAATACCTTTTGAGATGATGTATTGTACCGTAGCCTTGGCTCTTCGGTCTGATAATCGTAAGTTATAATTATCACTTCCTCTGCTATCGGTGTGCGATTTTGCATAAATTACCATGTTTGGATACTCGTTCATTACTTTTACCAACTTGTCTAACTCTTCAGCGCCTTGTGCTGTGATGTTCGACTTGTCGTACTCAAAGTAAATCGGTTGTAATACCACTTCTCTCTCGGTAATAATTGGCTTAATTGGAGTTAGTTTTACTTCTATCACTTCGCTTCCACCTTCACTCTGTTTCATTGTAGCACTTCCAGGCTCATATCCGATTCTTGTTGCTGTTACGCCATAACTTTGCTCACAAGCTAATCCATACTTGGCTTCTCCTACTTCGTTGGTTTCCTGTGTACCTACAGCTTTGTTTTTTGCATCAGTCACCGTTACTTGTGCCCCAGCTAATAACTTACCTGTTTCTGCATCCATAACTTTTACTAAAGCATCAACTCCACAAATCGGATCGGCTTGATAAATATCATCGTTCCCTTCTCTATTACTTGAAAAGAAACCTACTTTCTTGTCTTTATTGTAGCTAAATGCAAAATCGTCTTTCTCCGTGTTTACCGGTGCACCTACGTTCTTGGTTTCTTTAGTAGTGGTGTTATACGTAAACACATCATAACCACCAAATCCTTGTTTACCGTTTGAAGCAAAGAACAACACATTGTCATCTGTTATAAAAGGAAAACTCTCGTTGCCTTGCGAGTTTACTCCACTTCCTAGATTCTCTGGTGTACCATATGAATCGCCATCAACACTTACTTTCCAGATGTCTTCTCCACCCATACCTCCTGGCATATCTGATGAAAAATACAAGGTCTTACCGTCTTTGCTGATACTTGGATTTCGTAACGAGTATTCTTTACTATTAATGGGTAATGCCTTGGCATTTGTCCACTTATCTCCTTCACCTTTAGTGGCTTTGTATAAGTAGATTTGTCCGTATTTTAATCTCTTTGTTTTATCCTTTTGAAATTCACTTTGGTTGAAACTCTCACTGCCGTAGTAAATCGTACTACCATCTGAGGTAATAGCCGCAGGACCATCGTGCCATTTGGTGTTTAATTCCTCTACTTCTGTGGCTTGACTCAAACTTCCGTCTGTGTTTCTTGTTGCCTTATAAAGGTCTAAATACGGCTGCTCATCCATACCGTTTTTCTTTCTTGCTGTATTTCTAGCACTGGCAAAATATACCTCATTGTTACTGGTTAACTGCGCTCCAAAGTCCGCCTTATCACTACTAACATCCGATTTCTTGATGTTGTATAACTTACTCTGTTGTTTTAGTTGTGTCAATACATTAGGATTATTGGTAAACGCTTTAGCTCGAGCATCGTTTGGCTGCATCTTAGCAAATTGAGCCATTTGTTGGTTACTCTCCTGCATGTTCCCTTCCGCCTTTAACATCTGCGCATAACGGTAATAAACCTCTGCCTCTTGACTACTCTCTAATGCTTTAGCATACCAAATTACAGCTTCTTTAGTGTTGAACACATTGTAATAACAATCCCCTAGCTGTTTGTAAACGTAAGCATCCGCCTTGCCTTTATCTACAAGCTTAGTATACGCATGAGCCGCATCAACATACTCTAATCGGTCAAATAGCTTATCCGCGTCTTTCGTGTCTTTATTCTGTGCATAGATACTGCTGCTCAGCAACAATACAACGGCTGATATATATAGTCTTCTCATCTTTGAAAATCTTTGATTTGATTAAAAATAACGTGGTGAACGAGATACTTTCTTACTGAAGTTAACATCAAACAACAATATAATCTCATGTGATGCAGGCGTAGTAACCTTTAAATCCGATACAATATGATCGTAAGCATAACCCAACTTTAAACTCGGAGTAATAGCATAATTAACCATCGCTCCAAAACTGTCATCTAAACGATATGTCGCTCCAATCTCAAACTTATCCTTGAATAAAAAATTAGTCGATAAATCCAACGACGTAGGCGCACTAAACGCACTCTTCAACATGAAAAAAGGCTTGAACTTAACACTCTCATTCAAATCAAAAACATATCCTCCCGTTAAAAAATAATGACTCACCTCACTACCATAACTCCTACCATTTACATCCAAATGAACTCCCTTAACAATATTAGGAACCGAAAAAGCCAAATAGTACTTGTTCGTATAATAAAACAAACCAGAACCAAAATTAAAATAACTATTACTCGTATTCTGTGAAAAGGCCTCATCTCCCAAATCAGGTAATGCATTTAAACTCGGATCTCCAATCTCACTAAACAATCCAACATGATGAAGCGTTAAACCAGCCTTTAATCCCAAAGCTAATCGATGGTCCCCTCCTAATTGTAACGTGTAGCTAAAATCACCATAAATGTTGTTCTCCTCTATAGGACCTAACTTGTCATTGATAACCGATAAACCCATACCAACATTCTTACCAACAGGTGAATGACCAAAAAAAGTACTCGTCGTAGGTGCACCCTCTATATCAACCCACTGCCTCCTATGTAATAAACCCATAGACAACGACTCCTTACTACCAGCATACGCCGGATTCATAACACTCATATTATACATGTACTGAGTATAATGAGGATCCTGCTGACCATAGCCTAAACTATAAAACGATACTATAAATAATACTAAATATATTCTTCTCATATAATGTCTATTTTTAAAACTATCTACCTCAAATAATATTAAGGTAGATAGTCCCTTTTGCTTAATTAATCCTGTTTGTTAATATAAATCCATCCCGATTTAGTCTCTCCTCCTAATAACTGAATAACATAGTAATAAGTACCATCAGATAATGAAGAACCATTATTCGATTGACCATACCAATCATTATCATAGTTAACCTTACTGTAAACCTCTTTACCATATCTGTTGAAAATCTCAACTTTCTCAGCTCGTAACTTCAAATAATCATTCTTCATGTCTCCATTTGGACTAATACCTTTTTGGAT
>CAYNNB010000126.1:0-3137 GCA_964398425.1 uncultured Flavobacterium sp. | reverse complement strand
AAAAGGAATAGGGATAATTAAAAACTAAAAACCCCACAAAATCAAATTTGCAGGGTTTCTTATTATCACATTGCCACAACGGCATATTGAAAATTACTTTGTTTTCTTAACGTATTGAGTTAAAATTACAATATGTTGGTTTTCTACTCTACCTTCAATTTGCTCGGCATTGTCCCAAACCAATTTAATGTTATGAACAGCTGCTCCTCGTTTTGCGGTAAAGTTGGCACCTTTTACATCTAAATCTTTAATCAAAACTACAGAATCTCCGTCTTGTAAAACATTACCATTAGAGTCTTTATGTATAATTTTACCTTCTTCATCTTCATCTTCACCTGTTGCTTTTGCCCATTCAAGCGCTTCTTCATCTAAATACATCATATCTAATAAATCATGATTCTTTAAACGGGCTAACATGCGCCAAGAAACAATTTGTACTGGTAAATTTTCATTCCACATGCTATCTGATAACCCTCTCCAATCAGTAGGATTCATCAGTTCTTTATTTTCAATTTGCTCTTTTAAAGTCTTCGTGATTAAGATACAGTTTTCAGGAGTAGCCTCGGTTTTTGGCTCCACTAAATACACTACTAAATTTTCATCACTACCACTAATTTCACAAGTGTTTCCACTTCTGTCTCTTAATCTTTTTTCGGTTACAATACTCATTTTATTGGGTTATAAATTAAAACTTGCTCCAATCTGGAACGTAAACTGGTTATTATAGTCTCCAAAAATACCTGGAGTAGTATCATATTTTGCAATTGGAACAGCCGTCTCAGCATAAACCCCAAAACCATCAGTAAAGAAATAACGAAATCCTAAATGACCTCCAAAATTTCTAGTCCCTAAGTGTAATCCAGGATACAAATCCATATGCTCTTTTAAACCAATAACATTTCCGATATTAGCATTAAATCTAACTTTTAGATCTGCTCTATCTTTAAATGCTGGTTTGATAGATTCATTTAAAACCACAGTACTTTCAGCATTCAACATATAACTAGCTACAAAACCAAAAGACATATTCTCCCCTATTCCATAGTCGTTAGCCACAACAATACCTGAACCACCATCTTGAATTAAGGCTCCAATTTGTATTTTTTTATCGGCTTTTCCTTTATAAGCTTGTGCATTTACAAAAGCATTGATCATTAAAAAAGCGATTAAAAGTATTTTTTTCATATGTGATAAATTTTATACAAAGATAATAATAACAGATTAATTTCTTCCGTTTTCATCTGGATATAAGCTTGGTAACGGATCGCTCTGCCAGAATTCCTTAGTGTCAACATCTAAAATAGTAAGTGGTCCTTTAAAAGCGGCACCTGTATCAACATTCCAAACACCTGCTTTTTGAACAGGAGTCGTTTCTTCGATTCGAGTGGTAGGCGTATGACCTATATAAATTTCCGTATATAATTTCAAGCGATTTGGATACAACAAATCGTGCTTATCCATTCGAGGATCTAATGCAAGAGCCGTTTCCCAAAGGGTTCTATCCCAATAAAATAATTTGGGAAAATATTCATATTCCACTCCATGTAAATTAGTAAATCCAGCATGAACAAATAATCGGTTTGCAGCGTCTAAATGGTAATTTTTTAGGGCTTTTAGAAAAGCTATATGCTTATTTCTTCTTTCATCCTCAACTTTTTCATAAGCCTCAACAGTTGCCCTTCCTCCGTGCTTAAACCATAAAGATTCATTGATATTTTCAAACCTTCCCTCTAACCAGTCTAAAACTAGTTCATCGTGGTTTCCTTTAATGAAAAGGCAAGTATGAGTTTGTTGTAAATGGATTAAAGCGTCTATAACTTTTGGTGATTCACTCCACCCATCCATATAATCACCTAAAAAAACTAAGGTATCTTCTGTAGTAACGGCTGCGCGTTCTAAAACTTGTTCTAAAGCACGAAAACCACCATGTATATCTCCAACAACTAAAGTTCGTTTCATTTGGGGTATAAGTATTTAATACTACGAAATTACAAAAAAATAGCCCAACTAAAAACATGATTTTTGTTATGTTTTTCTATGAACATTTGTGTACCTTTGTATTTTAATTCAATCTAAATAAGTAGTGGAAAGTTGTCATTCAGCACTTTTAAAAAAAGGTCAAAAAGCAGAGATTGTTGAAATCAATATAGATGAAATCCCTCTAAAACTGATAGAAATGGGTTGTTTACCCGGCAACACTATTGAGCTCATCCAAATAGCCCCTCTGGGAGATCCACTATTTTTTAATGTAAACGATTCAAAGGTAGCCATTCGTAAAAAAACAGCACAAGAAATTTACATCAATCCAGCATCAATTCAATAATGGCAACAGCAAATATAAAAGTAGCATTAATAGGGAATCCAAATGTTGGAAAAACTTCGGTTTTTAACCACCTTACTGGATTGAATCAACAAGTGGGTAACTATCCTGGAATTACCGTAGATAAAAAAGTAGGTGTTTCTAAATTAAATGAAACTACACGTGCCAAAATCATTGATTTACCAGGAACTTATAGCTTAAATGCTTCTTCTATTGATGAAAATGTAGTTATTGAATTATTACTTAATAAAAATGACGAGGATTTTCCAGATGTAGTAGTCGTTGTAACTGAAGTGGAAAATTTAAAACGCAATTTATTACTTTTCACTCAAATTAAAGATCTAGAAATCCCTACCCTTTTAGTCATTAACATGAGCGACCGAATGCAACTAAAAGGAATAGAATTAGATATCCCTTATTTAGAAGAAACATTAAAAACAAAAATTGCCTTAGTTAGTTCTCGAAAAAACATAGGAATTGAAGCTATTAAAGAACTAATTTTAAATTACAAATCTCTTTCAACTGAACCTTGTTTAAATGCGAGTTCCATAGATCCAGAATATTTCGATCGATTAAGAAAGGCTTTTCCTAATCAATTACTTTATAAACTTTGGTTAGTTATTACACAAGATGTTAATTTCTTGAACCTACAACGAAAAGAAATTGAAAATAACTTTACCAAATCTCATACCGAACTTAAACGTTTACAACAAAAAGAAACCATTAAACGCTATCAGTTTATTAACGACACGTTGAAAATTGGTCAAAGTATAGACAAATCAAAAGCGAGTGATATTCAAACGAAGTTAGACAATAT
>CAYNNB010000125.1:0-3201 GCA_964398425.1 uncultured Flavobacterium sp. | reverse complement strand
GTGAAGCTTGTAATGCTAAGAATTCACCTAATGAATCCCAACGTAAATAGCCTTCCTCTAAAAATTGCTCTATGTGTTTTGGAGCCGAACCACCTGCACCTGTTTCGAACAATCCACCTCCATTCATTAAAGGAACTATAGACAACATTTTAGCTGAAGTTCCTAGTTCTAAAATAGGAAATAAATCGGTTAAGTAATCACGTAATACGTTACCAGAAACAGAAATAACATCTTTCCCTTCACGAATGATACGTAATGTTTCAGTCATTGCATCTTTTACATCCATGATGCGTATGTCTAGACCAGTGGTGTCGTGATTTTTTAAATATAATTCTACTTTTTTGATGATCTCTCTATCGTGTGCTCTTTCTTTATCTAACCAAAAAATAGCTGGTGTATTTGATAAGCGTGCTCTATTAACGGCTAATTTAACCCAATCTTGAATAGGAGCATCTTTAGTTTGACACATTCTGAAAATATCACCTGCTTCTACGTTTTGAACCAATAAAATATTACCGTTTTCGTCTTCCACAGTAACTTTTCCTGCAGCATTTAATTGGAATGTTTTGTCGTGTGAACCATATTCTTCCGCTTTTTGAGCCATTAATCCAACATTAGGTACAGATCCTATTTTTGTAGGGTCTAGCGCTCCATTTTTCTTCATATCATCAATACATGCTGCATAAAAACCTGCATAAGAACGATCAGGTATAATAGCTATGGTATCTTCTTCTTTTCCTTCAGCATTCCACATTTTCCCACCATTTCTTGCTAAAGCAGCCATAGAAGCATCTACAATAACATCTGAAGAAATGTGGAAATTGGTAATTCCTTTATCTGAATTTACCATGGCTAATCTCGGGCCATTAGCTAAAGCTTTAGCTATGGCTTCTTTGATTTCTGCTTCTTGAGGTATTCCAGTAATCTTGTTGTATAAATCTTGTAATCCGTTATTAGGATTTATATCTAATGATTTGAATAAGTCGGCATATTTAGTATATACTTCGGCAAAGAAAGTCTCAACAATTGCTCCAAAGATAATTGGATCTGAAACTTTCATCATCGTTGCTTTTAAGTGTGCTGAAAGCATTACATTTTTCGCTTTGGCGTCAGCAATAGTTGCTTTAGCGAATTGTTTCAGAGCATTCAAGTTCATAACCGAACTATCGATAACTTCTCCAGCTTTTAAGTTAGCGAAGTCTTTTAAAATAGTTGTTGAACCTTTATCTGAATTGAAAACGATTCTAAATTTTCCATCTTTTTCAACTGTCGTAGAAGTTTCAGTTCCGTAGAAATCACCTGTATTCATGTGAGCTACCTCAGTTTTGCTATCAGCAGCCCAAGTACCCATTCGGTGAGGATTTGCTTTAGCGTAGTTTTTAACTGCTTTTGGAGCACGGCGGTCTGAATTTCCTTCACGTAACACTGGATTTACAGCTGAACCTAATACTTTAGAGTATTTGGCTTTTATGTTTTTTTCTTCTTCGTTTTGAGGTTCTTCGGGATAGTTAGGCACTGCAAAACCGTGAGATTGTAATTCTGCAATTGCTTCTTTTAATTGGATAACTGAGGCAGAGATATTTGGTAATTTGATGATGTTGGCTTCCGGTGTATTGGCTAACTGCCCTAGTTCGGTTAGTGCATCATTTACTTTTTGTTCTTCTTTTAAAGATTCAGGGAAATTAGCAAGGATTCTGCCAGCTAAAGAAATATCTTTAGTTTCTACATCAATACCTGCTGTTTTTGTAAAAGCCTGTACGATTGGAAGGAACGAATGAGTGGCAAGCATAGGTGCTTCATCCGTAATGGTATAAATTATTTTTGAATTAGACATGATATAAATTGTTTGTTTGTATTTGTGTAGCAAATATAGTGATTTTAAGAAATTGCCTGAAAATTTACCCTTTCAAAATTGATTATTAGGGATTTGATAATAAATGGATTAAAAAAAACGATATTTTTAAAAAACAAGTTGTAAAATTACGGATATAAAAAAATCCCGAACATGTCGGGATTTTTTATTGCTTTCAAAAAGAGTATTAAGCTCTTCTTTGTTTGATTTTTGCTTTTTTACCAGTAAGTTCTCTAAAGTAGAATATACGAGCTCTACGAACTTTACCTCTTTGATTCACTTCAATCGATTGTAAAGCAGGCATGTTTAAAGGGAAGATACGTTCAACACCTACAGCACCTGACATTTTTCTGATTGTAAAAGTTTCAGTTAAACCAGTACCTCTTTTTTGGATAACTACTCCTTTGAAGAACTGTGTTCTTGTTTTTTCACCCTCTTTAATTTCGTAGTATACAGTGATAGTATCTCCTGCATTGAACTGAGGGAAATCTTTTTTTGTTACAAATTCGTTTTGAACGAAATCAACTAAATTTGACATAATTTTATATATAAATAATTAAACCTGAGCAACATACACGTCTTTCGCCAGAGGTTGGTCAAATGTGGGTGCAAAATTATATTTTTTTTATTAATTAGCAAAATGTTGATGCACTATTTTAATTCCTAGACCGTTAATTTTATGGTAAATTTTTAAAAAACTTCTAAAACTGGTCTTTTAACTTATAACTTTTGAATTATATTTGCCCATTAATTTGAATATATGAAGTTTGATTTACTAAAGAAAGACCCAAAAAGTCAGGCCAGAGCCGGAGTTGTAACCACAGACCATGGGGTGATTGAAACCCCAATTTTTATGCCTGTAGGTACTGTAGCTTCGGTGAAAGGAGTGCATCAAAGAGAGTTGAAACAGGATATTAATCCAGATATTATTTTAGGTAATACTTATCATTTATATTTGAGACCACAAACCAATATACTTGAAAAAGCTGGTGGTTTACATAAATTTATGAATTGGGATAGAAATATTTTAACCGATTCAGGAGGGTATCAGGTGTATTCTTTGTCTTCAAACCGCAAAATTAAAGAGGAAGGTGTTAAGTTTAAATCGCATATTGATGGATCTTATCATTTCTTTTCTCCCGAAAATGTAATGGAAATCCAACGTACTATCGGAGCTGATATTATTATGGCATTTGACGAATGCACACCTTATCCATGTGATTATCGTTATGCTAAGCGTTCTATGCATATGACACATCGTTGGTTAGATCGTTGTATAGCACATTTGGATACCTTACCTTTTAAATATGGTTATTCACAAGCTTTTTTTCCAATTGTTCAAGGAAGTA
>CAYNNB010000124.1:0-3285 GCA_964398425.1 uncultured Flavobacterium sp. | reverse complement strand
TTGACATTATTAAAGAAGAAGCCGATAAAGATTACCAGTTAGCAGCCGGTATCTCTCAAGACGTAGAAGCGGATGATAGTATTCTTGAATTAACCAAAGCGCGCTTGCCATGGTTGGTATTGGCTTTATTTGGTGGATTTATTTCAGTTCGCGTTTTGGGGATATTTGAACCTGCTATGGAAAATCATCCAACCTTATTTTTATTTACGCCTCTTATTGCTGCTATGGGTGGTAATGTTGGTGTGCAATCCAGCGCCATCATCGTTCAAGGTTTAGCCAATAATACCATTACAGGAAGTATCATAAACCGACTAATTAAAGAATTTAGTTTAAGTTTAATGAACGGTGCTTTCTTATCGGGTATCTTAATCCTTGTTTGTCACTTTGTTTTTGGTTTCGACTATTCCATAGGGATTACGGTTTCTATTGCACTATTGAGTGTTATTATATTTGCCTCACTTATTGGTACATTTATTCCAATTATCTTAGATAAATACGGTGTAGATCCAGCTTTAGCAACTGGGCCATTTATCACCACGAGCAACGACATTATGGGAATTTTAATCTATTTCACCATCGCTAAAGCAATTCTTGGTTTTTAATTCGAAGCAGCTATTTATTGCTTAACACAAAAGCAGTCCCGTTTTCCGTTTTATTTTTTTAAAGTAAAAATAAAAAAGATGTCACTTCAACCGGGGCTATTCATCACGACCTTTTTTTAATTCATATATTTATTAGCAACTAAAAAACTTCAAACTTTAGTTATCTTTGTCTTATGAACGAAAATCTAAATCCAAATAAAGATAAATTCACGCCGCAAGATATGGATATCGAGCGCGCTCTTCGTCCACTTAGTTTTGATGACTTTGCAGGTCAAGATCATGTATTGGAGAATTTAAAAATATTTGTTGCTGCAGCCAATCAAAGGGGCGAAGCGTTGGATCATGCTTTGTTTCACGGACCACCTGGTTTAGGAAAAACAACTTTAGCGAATATATTAGCAAATGAATTAGGTGTGGGTATTAAAATTACATCTGGACCCGTATTGGATAAACCTGGCGATTTAGCTGGTTTGTTAACGAATCTAGAGGAACGTGATGTGTTGTTCATTGATGAAATCCATCGGTTGTCTCCCGTTGTAGAAGAATATTTGTATTCTGCTATGGAAGATTATAAAATCGATATCATGATAGAAAGTGGACCCAATGCGCGTACGGTTCAAATTAATTTAAATCCGTTTACATTAGTTGGTGCTACCACGCGTTCCGGATTACTAACTGCACCAATGCGTGCCCGTTTCGGAATTCAAAGCCGATTACAATATTATAATACCGAATTATTAGCAACGATTATCGAACGAAGTGCATCGATATTAAATGTGCCGATCGATTTAGAAGCGGCTATCGAAATTGCCGGTAGAAGTCGAGGAACACCGCGTATTGCTAATGCCTTGTTACGTAGGGTGCGCGATTTTGCGCAAATCAAAGGTAATGGGCGCATCGATACTGAGATTGCCCAATTTGCCCTGAAAGCACTAAATGTAGATGCGCATGGATTAGACGAAATGGATAACAAAATTTTGTCTACAATCATTGATAAATTCAAAGGCGGACCAGTCGGAATTACAACTTTAGCAACCGCTGTTGCTGAAAATGCTGAAACCTTAGAAGAAGTTTACGAACCTTTTTTAATTCAAGAAGGCTTTTTAATGCGCACTCCTCGCGGAAGAGAAGCAACGGATAAAGCCTACAAACATTTAGGTCGATTGAGATTAGGAAACCAAGGGGAGCTTTTTTAATGCAGGATGCTTGAGGTTAGATGTTGGATGTTAGCAGTTTTATTGTCAAATTAATTAAAAATATATAATTGGAACATAAATTTAAGTTTGAAAAATTAATAATTTGGCAATTGGCAATGGATTTCGCTGAAGAAATATATTCTATTTCAGCAAATTTTCCTAAAACAGAACAATATAATTTGATTTCTCAAATAAATAGAGCTGCTGATTCTATTGCATTAAATATATCTGAAGGATCAATAGAACAATCAAATGCTGATTTTAAAAGATTTTTAAACTATTCTATTAGGTCTATAGCTGAAGTTGTAACATGTTTGCACAAAGCAAGAAGAAGAAATTATATTGATGAAGATAAATTTACTTCAATATATTTGAACTCATTTGAATTAATGAATAGAACTTTAGCTTTTAAATCGAAATTAAGTTAGTTTTTGTAACAGTGAGAAACACCAAACATCAAACATCTATCATCAAACAAAAAGCAATTGCTTTAGGATTTTTGTTATGTGGTATTTCGAAAGCGGACTTTCTAGAGCAAGAAGCACCACGATTAGAAAACTGGCTGAATAAAAATTATCACGGCCAAATGACCTACATGGAAAACCATTTTGATAAACGTTTAGATCCACGTTTGTTAGTTGATGGTGCTAAAAGTGTTATTTCCTTATTGTTGAATTACTATCCATCCGAACAACAAAATCCAGAGAGTTATAAGATTTCAAAATATGCTTATGGCGAAGATTACCACTTTGTTATCAAAGATAAATTAAAATCCTTACTTCAGTTTATTCAAGAAGAAATTGGTGAAGTAAACGGACGTGTTTTTGTAGATTCTGCTCCTGTTTTAGATAAAGCTTGGGCAGCCAAAAGCGGCTTAGGTTGGATAGGGAAAAATGCTAATTTAATTACACAAAAAGTTGGTTCATTTTATTTTATTGCCGAATTAATTATAGATCTCGAATTAGAATATGATACACCTACTACAGATCATTGCGGTACCTGCACAGCCTGTATTGATGCTTGTCCTACACAAGCCATAATTCAACCTTATGTAGTGGACGGGAGTAAATGTATTTCTTATTTTACCATTGAACTTAAAGATAATTTGCCTCAGGAAATGAAAGGGCACTTTGAGGATTGGGTTTTTGGATGCGACGTGTGTCAAGACGTATGTCCATGGAACCGATTTGCAAAACCTCACCACGAACCGCTTTTTCAACCAAAGCCCGAGTTGTTACATTTTTCAAAGCGCGATTGGCAAGAACTCACCCAAGAAACTTTCAATAAAGTGTTTAAAAATTCAGCTGTGAAACGAACCAAGTTTGAAGGATTACTTCGAAATATTGATTTTTTAAAGTGAGTGATTTTTTAAATGTTTTGTTTTTAAGATTATTCTTGAAATTATATTTTTAATGTTTTCAACTTTTCTCCTAAACTTTATGGTTATTTCATTGCAACTTTTATCTTTGTAAGTTGATAGAAATGGA
>CAYNNB010000123.1:0-3303 GCA_964398425.1 uncultured Flavobacterium sp. | reverse complement strand
AACAAACATTGATGCTAGAATCAATTGTGCAAGAATTTCCTTTTTTTCAAAGTGCCAGAGCCTTATATTTAAAAGGATTGTATAATCAGGAAAGTTTTCGATACAATTATGAATTAAAAAAGGCGGCAGCGCACACAACTGATCGATCGGTTTTATTTGATTTTATTACTTCGGATGATTTCATAGTTTTTAAAAAAGAAAACTATGATAAAATTCAGTTGGAACTGCAAAGTATTGAAGTAAAGGAATTTGAAGTAGTTAAGGAGGAAAAGGAAAAAAAGAAAGAAAAGAGACAACAAAACCAAGAGATAACTTTAATCGATAAAATTGAAAATAAACTGGAAATAGGTAAGCCTTTAGTTTTTGAAAAATCAGAAACTCACTCATTTAGCGAATGGTTACAATTGTCAAAATTAGCACCAATAGAACGAGAAAAGGATAAAAAAGAACTAGAAAATGATTCAGAAATCGAAAAAAAATTCGAATTAATTGAAAAATTTATTGAACTAAGTCCAAAAATTGCACCAACAAAAGAAGCCGTGCCAGTACCAGTAAATATAGCTAAAAGCAATGAAATGCCATCCTCTATTATGACAGAAACTTTGGCTAAAATCTACTTAGAGCAAAAAAAATATACTAAAGCAATACAAGCTTATGAAATTTTAATTTTGAAATATCCAGAAAAAAGTAGTTTCTTTGCAGACCGAATTAATGATATTAAAATTTTACAACAAAATAATTAACACAAAATGATACCATTTACAATTTTTTTAGCTTTAATAGTAATTGTTTGTTTTTTATTAATCTTAGTGATTATGGTTCAAAATCCTAAAAGTGGTGGATTATCATCTGCTTTCGGTGGAGGAGGCCAAATGGGAGGTGTTCAAAAAACAACAGATTTCTTAGAAAAATCAACTTGGTACTTAGGAGGCGCTTTAATTCTTTTAATTTTACTGTCTACATTAAGTACGTCAAATGGAAATGGTGGGTCTAAAATTGTAGATGATGCAGTTTCAAAACCAGCTCCAGTACCTACTACTTCTGCTCCTGCTACGCCAGCAGCTAAATCAACAGCAGCAGACTCAGCAAAATAAATTACATGCAAAAATAATAATAAATGCCAGCCTGTCAGTGCTGGCATTTTTATTTGCAGTAAAAATGGCAGAAATTCGATTTGGCACAATTTCTGAAAAAAAAGTTATGTAAAATTTAATTTAAATATTTAAAATATGTCGTTAAACATTAAACCACTTTCAGACCGAGTAGTTATTGAGCCTTTAGCAGCTGAAACTACTACAGCATCTGGTATTATCATTCCAGATACAGCAAAAGAAAAACCTCAAAAAGGAACTGTTGTTGCCGTAGGAAATGGAAAAAAAGACCATGAAATGACCGTTAAGGTTGGTGATACTGTTTTATATGGCAAGTATTCAGGGACAGAATTAAAATTAGAGGGAAAAGATTATTTAATCATGCGTGAAGATGAAATCTACGCAATAATCTAAATGTGAGTAAAGTTTAAATTTAAAATTAGTAAAAATGGCAAAAGAAATTAAATTCGATATTGAAGCTCGCGACGGGTTAAAACGTGGAGTGGATGCATTAGCAAATGCGGTGAAAGTTACTTTAGGACCTAAAGGTAGAAATGTAATTATTTCCAAATCTTTTGGAGGGCCTACAGTGACTAAAGATGGTGTGTCTGTAGCAAAAGAAATTGAATTGCAAGATCCTCTAGAAAATATGGGGGCTCAAATGGTAAAAGAAGTGGCGTCTAAAACCAATGATTTAGCAGGTGATGGTACAACTACAGCAACAGTGTTAGCACAAGCTATTGTTAAAGAAGGATTGAAAAACGTGGCTGCAGGTGCAAATCCAATGGACTTGAAAAGAGGAATTGATAAAGCAGTTGAAGCTATTGTAGAACAATTAAGCAAACAATCAGAAGCAGTTGGTGATTCATCTGAAAAAATTAAACAAGTAGCTTCTATTTCGGCTAATAACGATGAAACAATCGGCGAATTAATAGCAAAAGCCTTTACTAAGGTTGGTAAAGAAGGTGTAATAACGGTAGAAGAAGCAAAAGGAACGGATACTTATGTAGATGTTGTAGAAGGAATGCAGTTCGACAGAGGGTACTTATCTCCATATTTTGTAACCGATGCCGATAAAATGATTGCAGAATTAAGCAATCCATATGTGTTGTTATACGATAAAAAAATTTCTAACTTACAAGAATTATTGCCAGTATTAGAGCCAGTAGCTCAATCGGGTCGTCCATTGTTAATTATTGCTGAAGATGTAGATGGACAAGCGTTAGCTACATTGGTAGTGAATAAATTAAGAGGTGGATTGAAAATTGCAGCGGTTAAAGCTCCTGGTTTTGGAGATAGAAGAAAAGCAATGTTAGAAGATATTGCTATTTTAACAGGAGGTACTGTAGTTGCTGAAGAAAGTGGATATTCTTTGGAGAACACTACCTTGGCAATGTTAGGAACGGCTGAGACAATTACAATAGACAAAGATAACACAACTATCGTAAATGGTGCTGGAAATGCTGAGAATATCAAAGCAAGAGTAAACCAAATTAAAGCACAAATGGAAACGACTACGTCTGATTATGACAGAGAGAAGTTACAAGAGCGTTTGGCTAAACTAGCTGGTGGAGTTGCTGTGTTATATGTTGGTGCTGCTTCAGAGGTTGAAATGAAAGAGAAAAAAGATCGAGTAGATGATGCATTACACGCTACTAGAGCGGCTGTAGAAGAAGGAATTGTTGCTGGTGGAGGTGTAGCTTTAGTTCGTGCAAAAGCAGTATTGGATGGTTTGAGCGCTTTGAATGCGGATGAAGCAACTGGAATTCAAATTGTAAATAGAGCTGTAGAAGCTCCTTTGCGTACGATTGTAGAAAATGCAGGCGGAGAAGGTTCTGTAGTAATCTCAAAAGTAGCGGAAGGAAAAGGTGATTTTGGATTCAATGCGAAGACAGGAGAATATGTAGACATGTTGAAAGCAGGAATCATTGATCCTAAAAAAGTAACTCGTGTAGCATTAGAAAATGCAGCTTCAGTAGCGGGTATGATTTTAACAACAGAGTGTGCTTTAATAGATATTAAAGAAGATGCACCAGCTATGCCAATGGGCGGAGGAATGCCAGGTATGATGTAATAAAATGAAATGCCCTAGTTAAAAGCTAGGGTATTTTTTTATTAATTTATTTTTTTCTTGTTTGTATCGATATTATTTGTATATTTGCACTCACAAATCGCGGGATAGAGCAGTAGGCAGCTCGTCGGGCTCATAACC
>CAYNNB010000122.1:0-3370 GCA_964398425.1 uncultured Flavobacterium sp. | reverse complement strand
TTAACTTTTTCGTTCAGTTCTAATGCAACAGGAACAAGTACAGGTTGGGATGCAATGATTTATTGTACACCTGCAATTACTTGTCCAAAACCAACGAATTTACTAGTTTCTAATATTACAAATAATTCGGCACAATTTACTTGGACTGAAACCGGTACCGCAACACAATGGGAAATTATAGTATTGCCTTTAGGTTCTCCTATACCTGCACCAGGAACACCAGGGTTATTAGTAAGTACTAATTCATATGTATTTGGACCATTAAACCCAGGAACAGCTTACACTTATTTTGTTCGAGCCAAATGTTCCAATACAAATTATAGTTTTTATTCAAATGGAACAAATTTTTATACAAAACCGATAAATGATGAATGTGCAGGAGCTATTAATGTTCCTGTTAATAATGATTTAAACTGTACTTTAGTGACTCCAGGAGTTATTATCGGAGCAACTAATTCTGGCCTGCCTGCTTCAACATGTGGAGGAACTACAGATGATGATGTTTGGTTTTCTTTTACAGCCACTTCACAAGCACACATTATTAATTTTAATGATATTGTGGGTACAACAACAGATTTATCTCATGCAGTATATTCAGGAACTTGTGGTGCTTTAACTTTAAAATATTGTGATATTAACAATTTTAGTTACAACAACACATTTACAATTGGTCAAACCTATTACATTAGAGTTTGGACAGCAACCACAGCATTAAATCAAAATGTGAACTTTAATGTGTGTATAAATAAAGTTTTACCTCCAATTTATGCTCAGAATGCTTCAACACCTACTTCACCTGCAACATATACTGTACAGCAGCTGGTTACTGACGTTTTAGTAACTTCTCCTTGTGGAATAGTTTCAAATATTACTTATTCAACAGGAACAAATTATGGTCAACAGAATGGAATTGGATATTTTAACAAAAATGGCTCTTCTTTTGGTTTAGATGAAGGGATTATTTTAGCTACTCGTTCGGCTGATACATGTGACGGCCCTAATACGGCGGGGTCAGAAGGAACAACAACATGGCTCGGTGATGCACAGTTGCTTTCTTATATGCAATCAGTAGGACAATCAGTTACAAACTATTATAATTCATCGAAATTAGAATTTGATTTTGTGCCTATAGCTGATCAAGTAAAATTTGATTTCATTTTTGCCTCTGATGAATATGGAACTTTTCAATGTGATTATTCAGATGCATTTGCCTTCTTCTTGACTAATACAACAACGGGAGTAACTACTAATTTAGCTGTTATTCCAGGTTCAACACCACCTATTCCAGTGGCCGTTACTACAATTAGAAAGAATCAATACAATTCAAGTTGTGCTTCGGCTAATCCAACTTTCTTTGATAAGTTTTATGGTACTGGTAATCCACAAAATGGACTTCCAGATGTGGTTGATCCTATTAACTTTAATGGTTATACAATTCCAATGTCTGCTGTAGGAAATGTAATTCCAGGACAAACATATCATATGAAATTTGTTGTTGGTGATAGAAATGATGCTTCATATGATAGTGCTGTTTTCTTAAGTAAATTTGATATAGGAAATGTGAATTTAGGAAATGATTTGACTGTATCAAGTAACAATGCATTATGTGTTGGACAATCTTATACAATTAATAGTGGATTAACCGCACCACCTTATGAATTTACTTGGTATTTTAGAGATTCTAGTTCTTCTTCATTCGTTGCAATTGCAGGTCAAACAGGACCAACATTAAGTGTAACAGCTCCAGGTGAATATAAATTAGTTGCTCACTATGTAGGATCTTCTTGTATTGGAGAAGATACTGTACTGGTAGAGTTTTACCCTGATTTATCTTTAAATACACCAGAACCAAACGATTTAACAGTTTGTAATTCAAGTCCAACTTTTGATCTAACACAGAACACACCAATTGTTCTTGCTAATTTTGCCACTCCAGCTAATTATCAAGTAACTTATTATTTGACTCAAGCGGATGCATTAGCTGGAACAAATGCAATTGCTAATCCTGCTTCTTACGTTCCTGTTTCAAATCCTCAGACTATTTGGGTGAGAATTTTTAATACAAATTCATCATGTTATGGAGTTAAAGAATTTGATTTGTCTACCATTGCACTACCAACTGCTGACATTAGTTATGATAGCACTCCTTATTGCTATAATGCAGGTGTAGCTAATGTTGTTTTCACAGGTGTAACAGGTGGAAATTATTCTGTTGTAGGAACACCTGCAAATATTTTTGTTGATAATACAGGTACTGTTACTTGGAATAATCAAGTGCTTCCAGGTTCATATACTATTAAATATGAGATAGGAACAGGGACTTGTTCAGCGAATGATACTTTTACTATTCAAATTGATGCACCTATTAATGCAAGTGTCTCAGGAAGTACAACTATTTGTCAAGGGATTTCAACATCGGTTTCTTTTGTAGGTACACCAGGGGCAGTTGTAACTTACAATGACGGAAATACAAATCAGACAATTACTTTAGATGCTGCTGGAACAGCTTCTGTTAATCATGTTGGAGGAACCAAGACATATTCTTTGATTAATGTTTCTCAAGGTTCATGTATTCAGTCATTAACGGGTGCTGTAGTGGTTTCTGTGGTTTCAATTCCACAATTTACAATTCCATCTAATTTAACATTCTGTCAGAATGCCAACAATACATTAAGTGTTAGCCCAACTAACTTTAATTTAAGTGATGTAACCTATGTTTGGTCATTTAACACAACTACGTTGCCAGATGTAGGCTCTTCAATTGTTGTAAATCAATCAGGTACTTATTCAGTGACAGTAACAAATTCTCAAGGTTGTTTTGCTACACAAACTTGTGTTGTAAACTCAATTGCTATGCCAACGGCAGATATTTTTACAGATGTTTTTGTTTGTGATTCATATCAATTACCTGCACTAAGTATTGGGAATTCTTATTATACTCAGCCGAATGCTCAAGGAGTTCAGTTATTCCCAGGACATTTAATTAATTCAAATCAAACAGTTTATGTTTTTGCTCAAACGGGAACAACTCCAAATTGTACAGATGAATCTAGTTTTGATGTAACTATTGTTAATTCGCCACAGTTTACAATTGTTGGTGGTTGCGAGGGAAGTGCTTTTGTGGTTAAAGCAATAATAGCAAATCCAGAACTTTATACATTCCAATGGTTAGATCCATCGGGTGCACAAGTAGGGACCACTTCTTCGGTTATAGCTAATTCGCCAGGTATTTATACGTGCAATGTCACGTTGACTTCAGGCGCATTAAGTTGTGTCACTTCTGTTGCAGTAACTTTTGATAGTGTAGTTTGTTCCATCCAAAAAGGTATTAGTCCAAATGGAGACATGAAGAATGATTATTTGAAGTTAC
>CAYNNB010000121.1:2118-3377 GCA_964398425.1 uncultured Flavobacterium sp. | reverse complement strand
ACTAATTCATTTGGAACTGAAGCATCATAACTTTCTGGGTATTTTTCAGCAAGATATTTGGCAAAAACATCATGACGAGCAGAAGTTAAACCATTACTTCCCATACCACCGTTATATGAAGATTCATAAGTTGCTTGTCCGAATGAAGCTAAACCAACAATAACATCACCCGATTGAATATTGGCGTTATCAATAACATCAGAACGTTTCATTCGAGCCGTTACAGTAGAGTCAACGATTATCGTTCTTACTAAATCACCCACATCTGCAGTTTCACCTCCTGTAGAATGAATGGTAACCCCATGGTTTTTTAGTTCAGCAATTAATTCTTCTGTACCATTTATGATTGCCGAAATAACTTCAGCTGGAATTAAATTTTTATTACGTCCGATGGTACTTGATAATAAAATATTATCGGTAGCACCTACACATAATAAATCATCAATATTCATGATTAATGCATCTTGTGCTATTCCTTTCCAAACAGATAAATCACCCGTTTCTTTCCAATACATATAAGCTAAAGATGATTTTGTACCTGCTCCATCAGCATGCATAATCACACAATAGTTTTCATCATTTGTTAAGTAATCGGGGATAATTTTACAAAAGGCTTTTGGAAATAAACCTTTATCGATGTTTTTGATGGCATTATGCACATCTTCTTTCGATGCAGAAACACCTCTAAGGTTGTAACGTTGACTTGCTTCAGCGCTCATTATGTTGTGTTGTTGTTGTTTGCGCAAAAATATAAAAAATATGTTACTTAGACAATATTTTAAATGGGCCAATGTGTCATTTCATTTAGAATAGATACTTTGAAAAATCGACATAATGACCAATCCCTTTTACTTCTGTAAAATCATGATTTCAACACGTCTGTTTGCAGCGGCTTGCTCTTCTGTTGCTTCTGGAATTGAAAATTTTGGTTTAGTAACTCCATAACCTTTAACCACAACTCTATCTTGTCTAATACTGTTCATTACTAATACACGACGCACTTGTTTAGCTCTTTCCAAAGATAAATTATTATGGTCTTTGGTTACACAACAAATATGCCCTTGAATTTCAATTCTTAAATTAGGATTTTTGTCCATAATGTAAATCAATTCATCAATGGATTTTTTGGAAATTGGCATAATTCCAAATGAATTTTTATAGAATTGTATTTCTGGTAAAACAATTAAAGTTCCGGGTTTTGATAAGGAAACTTTTTCTTCTAAAGTAGCACCAGCAGGAAAATGCATATCCACTTCTTC
>CAYNNB010000121.1:0-2018 GCA_964398425.1 uncultured Flavobacterium sp. | reverse complement strand
TAATGCCTAAAATTTCATTTTCCTTAGCTAAATCTTTTTCTAACAAAAAATGAATAATTGCTTTTCTGTTTTCTGCTTTATTTTTTGATTTTGCTCCTTTTTCACCTAATGAAATACTCTTAAAATCTTCTCTTATTTTTACTTTATCTTTAATTTGATTAAAAATAAAAGAAACTCTTTTTTGTGATAATGTATCATTGTAACCATTACTCCCAACTTCATCTGTAGAACCAGTAATTGATAGAATTTTTGAAGTCTTATTCTCTGCTATCCATTTTACTAGTTTAGCTTGTTCAACCTTATTCAATTCAGATTTATTATTATCAAAATAAAAAACAACTTGCTCTTGTGCATAAAAATTAAGTGTGAAGAGTATGGTTGAAAAGAAATAAAAAAAATTCTTCATAAATATTATTTTTATCAAAGATACTATTGAAAAGATTATTTATCCAATATGAGAATTTCAACTCGACGATTTGCTTTTTTCTCTTCCTCATTTTTTTCAGGAATAGGAAATATGGGTTTTGTGGCATCGAAACTTTTATATCTCAATCTTTTTTTAGAAATCCCTTTTGAAACTAGATAATCATAAATAGCAATACATCTTTTAAGCGCAATTTCTTCTTCATCTTTACCTGGTGTACAACAAATGTGGCCTTGAATTTCAATTTTTAATTTAGCATTCTTTTTCATTACATCAAATAAAGCCTCTTGAATTTGATAAGACTCTGGTAATAAATCAGCTGTGCGATCAAAAAAATAAAGTTGATTCAGAACCAAAGTATCGCCCACCTTTGCTTTATTAAAAAATTGAGTTAAATCTTTTTTTTGAGTTATAATCGCTCGCTCAATTTTAAAAAAAACTTCTACTTTTCGTGTTAATTCAAGTGTTTTGTTTTTATTATAATTATCTCCTTTGTAACTTATTTCAAATTCTTGCTGTGGATTTATAAGTTTAATTAAATTAGAAATTTTAGAAGCTCTAGCTTTTGCCAAAGTATCAATGTAAATTTCTGAAGAACGTAAATCACAATAACCTATAACTTTTTGAATTCTAACATCTTTTATTTTTAATAGATCGTAAAGCTTTTTAAATTCTTTTTCATCAACAACTGACGAATTAGCTTCAAAATAAATTGTAACTCGCTTTTGAGCTTTAACATTAATAAATAAAACAAAAAAAAGAAGAAAATGAATACCTCTCATAAACAACTTATGTTGAAATAACTAATTAGTAGGTTATTGAATAAAAATGTAACAAATTATTTTTCTAATAAAATAATTTCAACTCTTCGATTCATTAAAGCTTCATAACCATTTTTCTCAGGAATTTTAAATTTTGGTTTTGAAGACCCAAATCCTACATATTCCAATCTATTAGGAGCTATTCCTTTAGATAAAAAATAAGTCATAACAGATTTTGCTCTTTGTGACGATAATAAAATTTCATCTTTCGGAATACAACAAATATGGCCTTGAATTACAATCTTTAAATTTGGATAATCATTAAGAACTTGTAACCATTTATCTAATTCAATTTTAGCATTACTTAACAATTGAGCTGAGTCAAACTGAAATTGAATATCCTCAAGAGTAAATAATGTACCTTTTGGCACTATACTAATAATTTGACCTAATGTCCATTTAGGTGAAATATTTAACTTCTCTACATCTGTTATAGAAATTGAATCTAATTGTTTGGCTACTTGATAATCGTTAACAATATATTCTTCTAAAAAGATTTGCTCTTTTATTAAATAATAAATTGTCACCCTTCTGTTAAGTGCTTCTTCTTCAGTTATAGAAATAGTTTCACCTAAACCAATAGATTTAAAATCTGATCTAAATTGAATTTGATTTTTTAGCTTATTAACTATGTGGTCAACTCTCTTTAGAGAAAGTTCATCATTGTAATCCGCAGTACCTTTTGTATCTGTCATTCCTATTATAGAAAGTACCTTGGAACTTTTATTATTTTCAATCCAACTTAATAATTTTTGATTTTCAATGGAATTAAG
>CAYNNB010000120.1:0-3385 GCA_964398425.1 uncultured Flavobacterium sp. | reverse complement strand
AATTAGTTAAAAATGAAAAAGGAAGAAATTTCGATAATTTTTTAAAAAAAGACACTCTAGCAACTGCTACTTCAAGAAAAAATTATGCTAAAACAGCCTATAAATTAATTTCTAAGGTGTTGAATTTAATTCCTTCTGAAATGAAATTGAACAATTTGTCATTAAAAATTAATGATATGGGGAGAAAGGTGAATTTCAATATGCAACAATTAAAATTGCAAAACGAAAAATTGAATTCAAAAATTATCGTTACCAGTGCTTCCGAAAAACAAACGTGGCTATTAGATGGCAAGGCCAATCCAAGAGAAATGAAATCTGATTTACGCTTTCATAGCGCAGATACTTCAACCATTAAAATCCCTTATATAGAAGAACGATTTGGATTAAAATCTAATTTCAAAAACATTCATTTACAACTAAACAATATTGATTATTCAAGCAATGAATTACATGTTGATGGAATTGCTTCTATTAATCAATTTACAATTAACCATCCAAAAATTGCTTCCAAAGATGTGTTAATTGAAAAAGCAAAATTTGATTATAAATTTCTTCTAGGTACTGATTTCATTTCTATCGACAGTACCTCAACGGCACAATTAAATGAAATAAAAGTACAACCATTTGTAGAATACAATACAGAAGAAGACACCATTTTTAAATTGAAAATTAAAATTCCAGAAACCCAAGCACAAGACTTTATTACTTCCTTACCCAAAGGATTATTCTCTCATTTTGAAGGCATGGAAGCAAAAGGAAGTTTTAACTATAATTTGGATTTTGAATTCAATAAAAACAAGCCTAATAAATTGATCTTTGACAGTCAATTTCATAAAAATAATTTACAAATAGTAAAATATGGAGAAGCAGATTTAGAAAAATTAAATCATGAATTTACTTATCGTGCCTTAGAAAACGGAATTTTACAGAGACCAATCATCGTTGGGCAATCCAACCCTCATTTTACTTCCTATGAAGAACTTCCAACTGTTTTAAAAAATGCCGTACTTACCAGTGAAGACCCCTCTTTTATGAAGCATAGAGGTTTTATTACGGAAGCTTTTAAACAATCTATAATTAAGAACATTAAAACTAAAAAATTTGCTCGTGGCGCCAGTACCATAAGTATGCAATTAATTAAAAATGTTTTTTTAACCCGTGAAAAAACATTGTCTAGAAAGTTAGAAGAAATTTTATTAGTATATATTCTAGAAAACAACCGAATTACTTCTAAAGAGCGCATGTTAGAAGTCTATTTCAACATTATTGAATGGGGACCAAATATTTATGGAATTGGCGAAGCTGCTGTGTTTTACTTTAATAAAAAACCGCAAGAATTAAATTTAAATGAGTGTTTGTTTTTAGCCACAATAGTTCCTAAACCAAAAAAATTCATGTGGCAATTTGATGCAACAGGAAATCAAAAAGATTATGTTCAAAAAAATCAAATTTTTATTAAAAACTTAATGTTAAAACGTGGTTTATTGTTGGAAACAGATACGATTGGCCAATCAATTCCCTTGCAAATTACTGGAAATGCACGTTCGTTTTTAAAAATTAAAACCTCAGAACAAGACACGATTCAAGTAATAGATGAAATCGAATTTTAATTTTTTTTAACCGTCTTTCCAACCTTTGATTCGAAAATGTAATCTATATAAATAGCAACAAGCTAAATTATAGATTATGAAAAAAAATATTGTCCTTTTTGTGTTACTGATTACAAGTTTTGTTTTCGCACAAAAACCTTTTTTTACCACTGCCAAAACAAAGGCAGCCACCGTTTATTTTAGTGGTGCAGAACTAATGCAAACCACTTCTTTAAATCTTCCCACTGGAACACATGAAGTTGTTATTAAAAATGTGGCCGATCAATTGAATGAAAACACCATTCAAATTGGTGCACCAAGTACATTAACAATTTTATCCATTCAGTTTACTCAAAATTATATTTCGGAATATGAAATTGATGAAAATAATCCTAACATTAGAAAAGTTCGTGATAGTATCGATTTGCTTCAAAAATCCAAATTAAGGTATACAAACGAGCGTACTTCACATTCAAAAACCATTGAATTATTGGACAAAAACCAACAAATTTCGGGTCAAAATTCAAGTATAAATGTTGCTGAATTAATGAAATTGGTAGAGTATTACAACACCAAACGTACCCAGTTGAATAATGCCATGAATGAGTTATCGGACAAAGAAGCTAGTATTCAAAAAAAGATTGACTTATTAAATAAAAAACTAGAAATCAATACTGAAAAAGAAGAAAAAGCTTCTAAAGGAAAATTAGTCTTACAAGTCATGAATGAAATAGCTGGAACCGTAAATTTAGACATTAGCTATATTACAAATAATGCGTCGTGGCAACCGTTTTATGATTTAAGAGCTGAAAACACTTCATCTCCAATCAATTTATTGTACAAAGGAAAAGTAATGCAAAACACTGGTGTGGATTGGAAAAAAGTAAAATTGGCTTTATCCAATGGCAACCCTAACCAAAGTAATACGGCTCCTCTTTTGAGTGCTTGGTTTTTACGATACGGTTATCCTAACCAAATGTATTATCAAAATGCGCCCATGAGTAATACCATTCAATCATTGAGTGGTAGTGTTTCTGGATTACAAATAAATGAAAATAAAGATTTTGAATCAAGAATTGTATTGAGAGGTAATCGAAGTATTACTGGTGAGAATAACGCATTAGTAGTAATAGATGGACAAATTTCAAATCAATCCGTTTTAACACAATTGCCTCCAGAAGTTATAAAATCAGTTAATGTGTTAAAAGGAGTGCAAGGAGCGGCACTTTATGGTGCACAAGGAGTAAATGGCGTTATACAAGTCTCAACAAAAGATATGAATGATTATACTTCAATTGAAGAAAACCAACTCAACATTACTTTTGATATTGATATTCCGTATGATATTTTGTCGAATGGAAAAATGCACAGTGTGGCTTTGAAAGATTTAAAACTACCTGCAAGCTATAAATATTATGCTGTTCCAAAAATGGAAAAAGAAGCCTTTTTATTAGCGGAATTAAGTGATTATGGTAAATACAATTTGTTACCAGGAGAAGCCAACATCATTTTTGAAGGCATGAATGTAGGGAAAACTTATATCAATCCAAACCAAACGCAAGATACTTTGAATTTGAGTATGGGTAGAGATAAAAAAATTGCCATTAAACGTGAAAAAGTGATTGATAAATCAGGAACTAAATTCTTATCGTCTTATAAAGAACAAACCTTTACGTATGATATTTCGGTAAGAAACAACAAAAAAGAAGAAATTCAAATGTTATTGAAAGATCAATTCCCTTTAAGTACGGATAAAGACATCACGATTGAATATTTAGATAAAGATGGGGCTAAAC
>CAYNNB010000119.1:0-3495 GCA_964398425.1 uncultured Flavobacterium sp. | reverse complement strand
ACGTTAAACGGAAGTGTTTCATTAACACCTTACCCAGGCCAACCTATTCCTCTTATTGATTCAACTATTTGTAGTGGAGATACAACTAATTTAATGATTGGCATTTCTCCTTTTACACCAAGTACCACATTAAATTGGCAAGTAATAGCAGCAGTGAATGTAACTGGTGCCAACTCGGGTTCTGGAATAGCACCTCAACCGATAAATGATATTTTAACTTCAACTTTAGGTGGCTATGTCATTTATAGAATCACCTCAACTTTAGGAAATTGCACTAGTCTTTACACTGATTATAGAATAAATGTAAATCCACAACCTACTCCAATTCTTAAAAACGGAACCATTTGTGTATCACCTTCAGGAAGCACATTACAAACCTTTACACTCGATACAGGTTTAAATGATAGTGATTATAATTTCTTATGGTATGATAGCAATGGTAATTTAATTCCAGGAGCTACAAATGCTACTTATGAAGTAGACCAAATAGGAACCTATAGTGTAATTGCTATTGATGCCATTACGGGTTGTACTTCTGATCCGACTTTAACTACTGCAACGGCAACAATAACTCAAACTATACCAGCATCAAGTTTAACAGTAATTCAAAGTGATTATTTTAGTGAAAACGCTACAATAACAGCTAATGTTTTAAATGGGACTGGAACCTTACAATATTATCTTGATGAAGGTCCAATACAATCCTCCAATGTATTTACTAATGTTAGTAGTGGAACTCACATTATATCTGTAATAGATACTGATGGTTGTACTTTTTTACAAAAAGAATTCCTTATAATAGATTATCCTAAATTCTTTACCCCTAATGGTGATGGATACAATGACACTTGGAATATTAGCACATTAAATCAACCCGATGCAAAATTGTACATTTTTGATCGATATGGTAAATTAATCAAACAGTTAAGTCCTACATTAAATAGTAACGGCTGGGATGGAACTTACAATGAGAAAGCAATGCCTTCTACAGATTACTGGTTCTTATTAGAATATAAGGAAAACGGAGTTGCTAAAGAATTCAAGGCTCATTTTAGTTTGAAAAGATAAAAATTACCAAATTCGCAAATTGCTTTCTTAATTTCTGAAAAATTCGTAATTTTACCTCAAGCAACCCGATTAAAATTATGGAAACACATTTTGAAAGCAATCCGTTGATTGACAGATTACCTGCTCACTTAAAACAATTTATTAAACCACAAAATTATGAAGATTATACGCCAATCAATCAAGCTGTATGGCGGTATGTGATGCGAAAAAATGTGGATTATTTATCAAAAGTAGCGCATGATTCTTATCTAGAAGGACTTCATAAAACAGGGATTGATATTGATTCTATTCCAAGTATGTACGGAATGAATCGAATATTAAAAGAAATTGGTTGGGCTGCTGTAGCTGTAGATGGCTTTATTCCACCAAATGCTTTTATGGAATTTCAAGCGTATAATGTTTTAGTTATAGCTTGTGACATTCGCCAATTAGAACATATTGAATACACCCCAGCTCCAGATATTATTCATGAAGGTGCTGGTCATGCCCCTATTATTGCGAATCCAGAATATGCAGAATACTTGAGACGATTTGGCGAAATTGGTTGTAAGGCTATTTCTTCATCACGTGATTATGAATTGTATGAAGCTATTCGTTTGCTTTCTATCCTAAAAGAAGCTGAGGATACTTCTCAAGAAGAAATTGAAAAAGCTGAAGCAAAAGTTGATTTCCTTCAAAATAACATGGGTGAATTATCTGAAATGTCAAGAATCAGAAATTTGCATTGGTGGACTGTTGAATATGGTTTAATAGGAACGATCGACAATCCTAAAATTTATGGTGCGGGATTGCTTTCTTCTATTGGAGAGAGTGCTTGGTGTATGACAGATCATGTAAAAAAACTACCTTATGACATTAAAGCCGCTGATGTAAGTTTTGACATTACTAAACCCCAACCTCAACTCTTTGTAACTCCTGACTTTGCTCATTTAAGCATGGTACTAGAAGAGTTCGCAAATAAAATGGCTCTTCGTACTGGAGGTCTTTCAGGAATTAGAAAACTAATAGCCTCAAAAGCGCTTGGAACTATAGAATTAAGTACTGGACTCCAAGTATCTGGAATTTTTTCAAACGTGATTGAACAAGAAGGAAAACCAATTTATGTACAAACTACAGGGAAAACAGCACTTTCTTATCGTGAAAAAGAATTAGTAGGCCATGGAACCGCTTATCATGCTGAAGGTTTTGGATCCCCAATAGGAAAATTAAAGGGAATTAATTTAGCAATTGAAGACATGAGTCCAAGAGACTTGAATGCTTATGCTATCTATGAAGGAGAACAAGTTACTCTAGAATTTGAAGGTGATATCAAAGTAAGTGGTGAAATTATAACAGGCACTAGAAATATTCAAGGCAAAATATTACTGATTAAATTTAAAAATTGCATCGTTACTCATGGCGACACTGTCTTATTCCAACCAGAATGGGGTATTTATGATATGGCTGTAGGCAAGGAAGTTATATCTGCGTTCTCTGGACCAGCTGATGTAACTAGTTTTGATATGATTAACCATGTTCCTTCAAGTCAAACCATAAAACAAAAAAAATCTCCAGAGCGTGAAGAATTAGAACGATTATACAAGAACGTAAGAAATATTAGAGAAAATAGAGTCGCGGAAATTACCTTAAAAGAAGCTTTTGCTGCTGTTTCATCTGCTCATCCAAATGATTGGCTATTGAGTTTAGAAATATTAGAATTAGCTTATAAAAACCACCAACATGATTTTATTGAAAAAGTTCAAAACCATTTAGAAAAAGTAAAAACTAATCGCCCAGAAATTGCTCATTTAATCACTAATGGATTAGAACTAATTTCCCCTGTAATGGCCTAATTGTAACGTTTGTTACAACACCATTAGGAAAACTAGGCTACATTTGCCTAAAAAAAGAAATATGGGAATATTAGATATGCTTGGTTTTGGAAATAAAACTAATGAAATTGCAGCTTACACACAAAAAAATGCTATAATTTTAGATGTTAGAACTTATGAAGAATTTGCAAGTGGACACATTAAAGGCTCAAAAAACATTCCACTACAGATTTTAGGGTCAAAGATTAATGAAATTAAAAAATTAAACAAACCTGTGATTGCTTGTTGTCGTTCAGGAATGCGAAGTGCTCAAGCCACTTCTATTCTAAAACAAAACGGAATAGATTGTATTAACGGTGGAGGTTGGCAAAGTTTAGAAAGTAAATTATAAAAAAGTCCCGAATAATTTCGGGACTTTTTTAATTAATTCAAAAACTCATTCATTTGCTCTTTATGATCTACCAGAACACCTTCTATCTCAACCTTCCATTTTAAAATTTCTACAAATGAATATAATTTATACAATTCCTCCTTTAATCGTTTTTTAGCATCTGTTTTTAACGAAGACGAATTAATTTTTTTAGCTAAATTGGCCCTAGCTATTTTATTAATTTTA
>CAYNNB010000118.1:0-3516 GCA_964398425.1 uncultured Flavobacterium sp. | reverse complement strand
AGTCGGAATCTCCTAAAAAAGAAGCACGCACTTTTCTAAATATTGGTAAATCAATTTCTGGATTGAAATTTACAATGTACGTATTCATCTTAACCACATCTTTAAATGTAGCCTGACATCGGTATAGTAATTCTTCTAAATTTTTAAATGCTGCTATGCTTTGTTCTTCTAAGTTGCTACCAATGCCAATTTGACCTGAAATATAAAGGGTAATGGTTTCTGTTGTTTCAACTTTAACAACTTGTGAAAAGCCGGCATTTGGGCCTATGTATTCCTTTTCTAACATAACTTATTTACGTTCTCCAATTTGTTGACGCCACATGGCATAATACAAGCCTTTACTGTCTACTAATTCTTGGTGTTTGCCTTGTTCTATGATGTTTCCTTTCTCCAACACAAAGATTTTATCCGCATGCATGATAGTGGATAAACGATGCGCAATTAAAACGGTAATACGATCTTGATTGGAAATCGATTTAATGGTTTCATTGATCGCTTCTTCAGTAATGGAATCTAACGCTGAAGTGGCTTCGTCAAATATCAATAAATTCGGGTGTCTTAAAATTGCCCTTGCAATAGAAAGACGTTGTTTTTCTCCGCCAGAAACTTTAATTCCACCTTCACCTATGGTTGTTTCTAATCCGTTTTCGGCTCGCTTTAATAAATTTTGACAACTCGCTTGTTCTAAGGCATGTAACAATTCTTCATCGGTAGCACTAGGTTTAACGAATAATAAATTTTCTTTAATTGTTCCTGAAAATAATTGGGCATCTTGGGTTACAAATCCTAATTGTTTTCTTAATTCAATTAAATCTACTTCTTTTTCATCTATCCCGTTGTAAGCAATGGAGCCTTCATTAGGTTTATAAAGACCTACTAATAACTTTACCAGGGTTGTTTTTCCAGAACCTGATGGGCCAACAAAGGCCACGGTTTCTCCCTTTTTTATTTCAAAGTTTATATGCTCAACGGCTTTAAAATTGGCTGTTTGGTGTTGGAAGCTTACATTTGAAAATGTTAATTTTTCAATAGTGCCTATTTTAGTTGGTTGTGCAGGTTTATATTCAGATTCTTTTTCCAATAAGTTTTTAAAGTTATCTAACGAAACTTTTGTTTCATTTTTTACAATGATAAACTGACTCATTTCTTGTAGAGGATTGAAAATAAAGAAAGTGAAGAAGGTCATAGTTAATAAATCACCTACTACTATTTTGCCTTGAAAAACGAAATAATACAAAGTAAAAACCACTAGAGTACGCATAAAATGCACGGTGGTACCTTGAATAAAACTTAAGCTTCTTATATAACGAATCTTTTGTAATTCTAATTTAAGGATTTTTAACGTATTTAAGTTTAGTCGGTTTTCTTCTTGATGGGTCAAGCCTAAACTTTTTACCAATTCAATATTGCGTAAACTCTCAGTAGTGGCGCCTGCTAATGCATTGGTTTGTTTTACAATTGTTTTGGAAACTTCTTTTATTTTTTTACCTAAATACGAACTTACTAAGCCAATTATTGGAGCCGTAACTATAAAAATCAATGCGATTTTCACATCAATTCGAGCGATGTAAATGAATACAAATACAAAGCCTACAACTGTTTGAAATACTAATGAGATAGATAAGTTAATTAATTTTTCAGAGTCAATACGTACCTTTTGTAGTTTATTTAGTGTTTCACCACTGCGTTGGTCTTCAAACTGAGCAAAGGGTAAATCCAATGATTTTTTAATACCATCGGTATACATGGCAGCTCCGGTGCGCTGAATGACAATATTAGTAAAATAATCTTGGAAGTTCTTTGTAATACGAGAGATCATAGCTATGAAAACAGATAGTCCAAGCCAAAATCCTACGGACTTCAAGAAACCCATTTCATTACCTTTGTATTTTGTAATTCCTACGCCACAATCTTGCATAAGTTTACCTGTGATAACGGAATCACTCAAACTAAAGCAAATATTTAATGCAGCCATTACTAGTGCAATTGCTAGTAAGACATAATGTTTTTTTAAATAAGAATATAATAGATTCATAACAATTTAATTAGTAATTTTGGTTTAAAGAACCAGTAGATATTTCTGAAAACATGCAATTTAGTTTAAAAGTACCGTTAGTTCCATCACTAAATCCTTTAGATTATGAATCAAAAGTACTCTTGTTAGGTTCTTGTTTTTCAGAAAATATTGGAAGCAAATTTACGTATTTTAAATTTCAAACTACGATTAATCCTTTCGGAATTATTTTTAATGCTGCATCGCTGGAACTATTGATTAAACGCTGCTTAAATAAAGACTACTTTACAGAACAAGATGTTTTTTTTCATCAGGATTTATGGCATTGCTTTGAGGTTCATTCTGATTTATCACATCCAGATCAAAATAAATTGTTGACTGTTTTGAACAATAAACTGGATGAATTAAATCAACAAATAAAAGAACTTACACATATTTTCATAACATTTGGTACTTCGTGGGTTTATCGACATAGAGAAACTCAACAAATAGTTGCCAATTGTCATAAAGTGCCACAAAAAGTCTTTGAAAAGGAGTTGCTTTCCGTAGATCAAAATAGAGTAAGTATTCAAAATTTGATTTCTTTTTTTTATGCCTTGAATCCAAAATTGCGGCTTGTGTTTACTATTTCGCCTGTTCGACATATCAAAGATGGTTTCTTTGAAAATCAGGTGAGTAAAGGTCATTTGTTTGCAGCTTTGCATCAAATTTGTTCAGAGGTTGGTGCTAAAGTGGATTATTTTCCTTCTTATGAAATTGTTCAAGACGAACTTAGGGATTATCGTTTTTTTGAGAAAGATATGTTGCATCCTAATGCGTTAGCTATCGATTACATTTGGGAGCAATTGACTTCGGTGTATTGTACGGAATTAACTCATTCTATAATGAAGGAAATAGACTCAATTCAGAAAGGTTTAGCTCATAGATCATTTAATCCAAGTACAGAGAGTCATCAAAAATTTTTGTTTGCACTTCAACAGAAAATAAAAATAATTCAAAATAAAGTAACCCATATTCAATTTTAAGATGACACAATACACAACAAATTCTTTTTTTGGTAAGCTTATAGAGTTTCGAAAATGGTTAGTCGTGATGCTAGTTGCTGTTTTACTGTTTTTAGTTTATAAATTTATGAATAAAACGGATGCCTCTACCACGACAGTTGAATATGATACTGCTTTGATTCAACAACAAATTAAGAATGTTGGTAAATTAGTTGTTACTGAAGGGCATTTTTCTGAGGTAATGACCTATAAGGATCAAAAAAAGTACCTTGGTGATTGGCTATCCTTTGAGAAAAAAGCAATTGTTGTTATTAATGCGGAGGTAACAGTTGGTTTTGATTTAAGTCAAGTAAAATTTGAGGTGGACTCTATTCACAAAATTCTTAAAATAAAGAATTTGCCAAAAGAAGAAATTAAGATAAGTCCTGACTATAAATATTATAATATTGATGAAAGTACTTTTAATGAATTTGAGGGTAAGGATTATAATAAAATTAA
>CAYNNB010000117.1:0-3531 GCA_964398425.1 uncultured Flavobacterium sp. | reverse complement strand
TACAAGAACTACAATTGGAAACCCTAACCCGAATATAATTTATTGTTCCACTAGCAGTAAGTACTGGAACTGTAGTTGAAGGAGTTGACCAATTTATACCGTCTGATGAAGACGAATATTCTAAAGGACAAGATTCACCTCTTTCCGTTCCATAGGTACAAGAGCTATTAGCTATGGTGAGTGTTGTTCCCATACACACAGCAGCTAAATTGGGCGATTTTTGGCATGAAGGTTCATTTGGATCGGCTACTATGGTAATTACCTTTGGATTTGTATATACAGTATTTCCGCAGCCATCTGTTATTTTGCATCTATAAGAATACACACCAGGGGTTAAAAGGGCATCTGGATCATAGGAACTACTCGTTGCACTTGTAATGTTACTGCTATTTAATTGCCATTGATAGGTATAACTTCCATTCCCACCACTAGGTACGGTTGTAAAAGTTAATACACTTGGATTAAACCCCACACATTTAGTTAATGCTGTGGTGTTGTGAGCTCCGGCAGTTAAACTAGGATATACATTAACAATTACTGAGTCTGTTGTACTACATCCATTTGTAGTTGCTGTCATTGTATATGTTGTAGTGCTAGTTGGTGATGCAATTGGGTTAGCTATATTTGGATTATTTAGACCCGTTGTTGGTGACCAAGAGAAATTAATATTAGGTGTATAAGAATAATTGATAGTAAATAAAACAGACATAGTAATAGCATCATCAAAAAAATCATTATCCCATGATCTTATTTGTAATAATTGATTGTTTGCTAATTGACCATTTAATCCATTATAAGTTAGATTTGATGTATCACAACCTGATGTAATATAATTATTGTTAACCATTAAATCCCATTCGTACCAATTATTACAATTAGGACCAATTGTTGGGTTGTAAGTTATTGATGTTATTATTGCATTTGAAGGCATTCCAGAGGTTGTGCCTCCAATTCTAAAATTGTCAGAGTCATATCCTGCACCAGTAAAATAATATTTTTTTGATCCGTACAAAATATTAGAAGTACTTCCATTTAATTGTGTTGAGTTTCCATTACATATTGAAACATCATTTCCCGCATTTACATTAGTGGGAGCTTGATTTACATTAACTGTTGTATTCATACAAGTTGACCAACTACTACTAGTCGCATAATAAGTTGTAGACACCGTAGGATTTACTGAAACACTTGTTCCTGTACCAATCAATACTCCATTACAAGAACTAGAATACCAATTTACTGTTGTTGAACTACTCGCGGTTAAAGTGGTTGATGCATTTGGGCAAATTGAAATTGAATTAGAGATAAGAGTTACTGTAATTTGACCATTATCTAATTGAGAACCGGTTTGACAATTATACCTATTTAATTGAATCCAATATTGTCCATTAGAGGGGCAAGTAAAGTCTAAAGAAGCAGAACTTCCTGTACAAACAGCACCATCATCATCATTGTATGCAACTACATTGCCAGAAGCATCTCTTATAGTTAATTGAGTATCAAATCCTGAACCACAATTTGAAACCCTGTAAATACTTCCCGAAATCATGTTGTTTACAACAAAATTTCTTCTTCCTGCATTGTTTGTAGGAGGGGTACATGTTATAGATTGCCCAAGTAAAGTTGGAGCATTGGATGTGCAAGCGGTATTAGTTGTATACCAATTACATTGTGCAAAAGTTATTGTGTTAATTGATAACAATAGCAATATCCAAATAATTCTATTCAATTGTTTTGTTTTTAAATATTTGCTAATATATAATAATTTTTAAATATCAAAAATTATTTATTATTTAAGTGTTAGTTACTCAAAAACAGAGGATTATATTTGATTTGTTTCTGTTATAATATTTTTCATATTAAAAAATTAATACCATTAAATAAAATTTAGGTTTTTTGCGTCAATTCTAATTTTAGAATTAAAGACGGTTTGTTTTTTTATTATTTTTTTAAACTTCTTAATTCAGTTTCTTCATTATACAAAGACGTTAAAAGGCACTTCTGTATTTACGCTTTTATGAGTACTATGTTTACTATTTTCATTTTATACGGGATATAAAATCAATTGCTTCATAGTATTTATTTATTTTCTCTAGAGAAATTTTTAAATTCCCCTAGGGAAACCAAACAAATGCCCTAGGGGAATTAGATAAATGCCCTAGGGAAAATAAGCAATTCCCCTAGGGGAATTTAATATATAGTCCTGAGCGCCTGATTTTATTGTACGTTCGAAAGCATAAAAAAGCAAAATGAAAAGCACTTTTTTTTCAAGTGTTTAAAAGATTATTTTCTATATTCGTGTTATATAAGCCAATCATTATGAATTACAAAGCCAAAACCATTCTACACAAAGGAACCCCTAGAATTGCCATTTTTTTTGAAAAAAATGCTGTATTAATTGCTCGTATTAAAACTTTTGAAGATGCGCGATGGAGTGCTTCCAACTGCTATTGGCATTTGCCTGATACCGAAGCCAATCGATTACATTTTAAATTGCCTTTAGCTCAAACTTTAGTTCCTAATGCCGAAGGAATTGCAAGTATTGAAAACTTTAAGCGTTACCTTTTATCGAAACGATATAGCCTAAATACAATAAACACTTACAGTGAGGCATTAAAATCGTTTTTAACTTTTTGCAATACCAAAGCAATAAAAGACATTACTAACGAAGATGTTATTGCTTATAATAACGATTTTATACTAAAAAATAAATTTTCATCTTCTTACCAAAATCAAATCGTTAATGCAATTAAGTTGTTTTTTAAAATTGTTAAGGACAGTAAAATTGAAATTGACAAAATACATCGTCCGAAACGAGAAAAGACATTGCCGAATGTTTTGAGTAAAGAAGAAGTGCTAAAAATAATTGATTCTACTGAAAATTTAAAACACAAAACCTTGTTAGCATTAATTTACTCCGCTGGATTACGTATAAGTGAAGCGATAAACATGAAATTAAAAGATATTGACAGCATTCGTATGTTGATTCATTTAAAAAATGCTAAAGGGAAAAAAGACAGATACACACTTTTGTCAGAAAAGGTATTGTTGTTACTTCGTGAATATTATTTAGTTTATAAGCCTAAAGAATATTTATTTGAAGGGCAATTTGGTGGTATGTACAGTAGTAGAAGTGCTCAAGTTATTTTAAAACAAGCGGCAGAAAAAGCTGGGATAAGAAAACCGATAACACTTCATACACTGCGCCACAGTTTTGCTACACACTTACTTGAGAGTGGTACTGATTTGCGTTACATTCAAGATTTATTAGGTCATAGTAGTCCAAAAACCACGATGATTTACACCCATGTAACAAATGATAGTTTGAAAAAAATAAAAAACCCTTTTGATGTGTAATTATTTTATGCTATTTTTGATTAGCTTAGCAAAAAATAAGCGAAATAAAAACAGGCAAAACTTTCGCCAATCTTGCCAAAAAGGCATAATACTAGTTCGAAAGTTTCGCATATAAACAAGTTGTGTACAATTTTAGAAATGACCGTAATTAACAAACTTACTTTCGGAATATTA
>CAYNNB010000116.1:0-3653 GCA_964398425.1 uncultured Flavobacterium sp. | reverse complement strand
TGGGTGTACATCCTAACCAATAAACCAAATGGAACTTTATACATAGGAGTTACAGGTGGTATAGATGACCGTATGGAACGACATATAAAAGGTGAAGTTTCAAAGTTTACGGCCAAGTACAAACTAAAGATGCTAGTGTATTTTGAAGAATTTCAATACATTGATGATGCCATTGCACGTGAAAAACAGTTGAAAATTGGCACAGACAATGGAAAATAAATTTAATTGAAGAGTATAATCCTAATTGGGAGAATTTATGGAAAGGAGATGCTGGAATGAGTTCAGCATGACAAAAGGAGAACTTCTGAAACAAGTTCAGCATGACAAGGAAGGTGAGATGCTGAAAATGAATTAAGAGTGCGATGGATTCTTCTAAGAACTATTATAGTACTTATAATTTTAAAGATTTTTTAATTTCATCAAACTGTGTTTCAAAAATTGAATTTTGGAAAATGGTGTTGGTAATGTTTGTTTTAAACTACTCGTGTGTTTGTTAGCTTTTTTTCATAAAAAAAAACCGTTACTTGATTTAGCAACGGTTTTTTTATATCTACATTGTATTACAATCGGTTTGAATAATGATTTGCGGGGATTGCATTCCACTTAATCCTCCAAAGAAAATGGATTCTGTTATAGGCATAATACAACTAGTTTGTATTATTGTTTGTTGCGCATTTCCGTATCCTGTCCCTCCCATATAAATGGTTTCTAGATTAGGAACTGCACAAGTGCTTTGTGATAGGGTAGCTGCTACATTTCCGTAACCTGTTCCCCCAAAATAAATAGTTTCAAGCAATGGATAGGCACAAGTGCTTTGTATGTATTGTTGTTCGTCATATCCTGTTCCATTTCCTCCATAATAAATGGTTTCTAAAGAAGGAGCAATACAATTGCCTTGGGTGAGGAGTTGTTGGTTATTACCTACACCCACACCACCAGAATACATGGTGGTAGGCACTTTAGCATTGAAAACACCTCGCATACTTGGCATTGCAATTTGAGCATTAGCGCCACATCCAATGAATAAAAGCCAGATTATATATTTTATTTTATTCATTGTTGTACAAATTAAAATGATCGTACACCTCTTCCACCTTGGAAGAAAGAGTAGTTGTTAAATTGTATCCAGTTTCTTCCAGATACAGATATCCATTCACTGCCAACCCAGTTAGAACCACCGCCTTTAACTATAATGCGATTAGTTTGCCAAGTTGCCATATCAGTAGAACCATTTTCAACAGATTGACCATTTTCATATAGGTTACCGTCTCCATTTTGTGTTGTAAAGTTAGAATAATCAACATTCCAACCTCCAATACATGATTCCCAAACATTTCCAGTCATGTCTAATACGCCATAGTAAGTTGCACCTGCTTTTAAACGGTTAGAAGTAGGAGTAGCTGAAATCCCTGCTCGGTATAAACGGTTTGTACCTGCAGTACTATTACCAAGCATAGAATAATTGTTAGTTGCAGAAGCGGACCCATAGTTAGGTACGTCGTAAGTATTGTTAAAGTCTGTTGAACCCCATGCAAATTCACCTATAACAGGATTTTGGTTTCCTCTACATACTTTTTCATATTCAAATTCTGTCATTGGTCTGATGGCTGCCCAATCTAAGAACGCTAAAAAATTTTTCACGTTTAATACTACTGGAATGCCTAAACCGTCTTCATCTTCATTAAATATTCCGTTGTTATTTAAATCGTTTGCATAAACAGCAGGAATAATTTGAGAGGTATTGTTACCTGGTGTAGCAATTACAATTCTAGGCGAATTGTTACCACAAGGCCAACAGTGAAATTCAGTACCTGCAGGTGAATCAGGCGGAGTAAGATTTGCTTGGTAGTCTCTTTGCATTCTAATTTGCTGATTAAAGCTAAGTGTATTTAAAAAGGCTACATATTGACCAGCAGTAATTTCGTATTTCATGCAGTAAAATCGGTTGTATCCTAATGGGAAAGAAGCAGGCAAACTCCCAGAAGAGCCTAAGTTGTCTCTTTGGTAGTTAGAAGCGGCACCTAATCCTGCATTTTGAATAGCAGCATTGATTAAAAGAGGATTTCCACTAGAATCTGAAAAAGTATGTAGGTATTGTTGGGCTCCATCACCAATGTAAAAATCACCTTCAGGGATGTTCACCATTTCCATACCATAGACACCAATGTTGTCACTTCCAATAGGCGAATTTAGTGTTAATGTAACCGTTGCCGTAGTTATATTTCCAATCCCAATAGCACTTCTTCTAATGAATACTCCCTTGTTATCTAGTACTTGGTCTACTTGTAATACCCCCCCAGTAACACTATTACCAGATGCTGCAATATCTGCATGTACCCATGGACTAGGTGCATTGCTAACACAGTTTTGTCTTTTTACAAATACCCAAACTGCATCCCAATTAGAAGGTCCTGTAGTAACATACCAACTGTTGTCCCATTTTATGGTAAAGGTAACAGTACTGCCACTTACAGTAGGTGTACCTATGATTAAATTATTAGCATAACTGCTTATGTTAGCTACTAAAAATAAGATGGTTATTAAGGCTATTTTTTTCATTTTTTTTATTGTTTAGTCTATAGTAATTGAGTTTATTGCATGTCTCCAGCAGTAACGATAATACCACCACCAATATTTACAATGGTAGCAATGGCATAGTTACCAGCTGTAGCGGTATAGTTGTTGCGGTTTTTTAGTGTTACACCACTACCACCAGCAAAATTAATTTTGTTAGCGTCATCACTTTTTTGTAATACCATACAGTTAAATCCGATAGGGATGTTGTTTTCAAACGTAATGGTAATTTGTGAATTAGGATTACAGATTAATACTTTTCCTTTATATAGTTCTGCATTTGCAGCATTGATGGTAAAACTATTAGTTATTTCTGCACTTATTTCAGCATTTGCTGTTATAGAGCCATAGGTATTTACATTTGTAATGTTAGAATCTCCAATTTGAACAGTATTTGGATTTTGAGCATAAGCATTAGCACCAATAGCAATAGCATTAGTACCATTTGTTTGTGCATTGTAACCAATAGCTACTGCTTTTTCAGGTTGGTTGTTGTTACCAGCAAAAGAACCTACTGCTACGGCATTAACCCCTTGGTTGTATTGTGCAGCAGCATAACCTACTGCCACAGCTCCTTCAGCTTGAGTTCCTTGAGCTGTATTACTTCCTATTGCAATTGAGTGTTCCCCTTGTCCTCCAGAACCCGAAACATAACCAATAGCGATATTAGAACTATTTGCAATGAAATAACTATTTGAGTCGACGGTACCATCTGCTTTTAAGAATTGTGACGCTAATCCTCCAGGTATATTATACGCAATAGCAGTTACACCGTTAGTAAAACGTCCACTACCTTCAACATCTAACTTGAATTGAGGTAAATAATTACCTCCAATACCAAGGTTTCCATTACTGTCAATAATTACTCGATTACAACATCCTCCTTGATAGATTGAAAAATTGGATCCTGAGTTTCCAACTTCCCATGTACTACCGTTATTGAACACTACTGAAGGTGTAAATAACTGTCCTGTTAAAGTGCCTCCAGCAAGTGGTAAGAAATTATTTCCTATAGAAGTTACTTGACTGTCTACATAGGTTTTAACGGCTAGTTCTGTTGGGAATTTAGTGTTAGTAGC
>CAYNNB010000115.1:0-3719 GCA_964398425.1 uncultured Flavobacterium sp. | reverse complement strand
CCAGCTCCACAGCCAACATCTAATATTTCACCTTTTGCAAGTTGAAGCGCCTTTTGCTCAATTTTTGGCATTTCATTGTATTTTCGAAACATATAGGAAATCTCCATTTCATCTGCCTCTGAAATTGATGTTTCAGTAATAATATTTTCAGGAGCATTTTGGGTTTGGTAGTCTAATAGGGCTTGACCAAATAAATCTTTCATATGATAAATTAAAAATCAGTGTGCTTTGTAAAGCATTCTTTAATTAAAGTGATAACTTTGTATTTCTAAATTTTGCAATATGTTGAAGCCGTCTTTAAATGAAATACAAAAACTAGCCAAAGATAAGCATAACGAAAACAAAAAGTATTTCGAAAAGTTAAAAAAGAAAGTTCCCAAAAATTTAGACTACATAATGCAAGAGTTACATGAAAATGAATTTAAAAAAACGAATTGCTTAGAATGTGCCAATTGTTGTAAAACGACAGGCCCATTATTTACCTCTGCAGATATTGAAAGAATTGCTAAGTTTTTAAAATTAAAGCCACAACAATTTATTGCACAATATCTTCGAATTGATGAAGAGCAGGATTATGTATTGCAAAATGTACCTTGCACATTCTTAGATCATGAAAATTATTGTATGATTTATGATGTAAGACCAAAAGCGTGTCGTGAATTTCCTCATACTAACCGACAAAAATTTCATCAAATTTCCAATTTAACTCTGAAAAATGTAGCAATTTGCCCTGCAACTTATAATATTGTTGAGCAAATGAAAAAGAAATTACCTTTGTAAAATGAGAAAAGTTTTTGCTTCTAAAGTTGACATAGCATTACCAATTTTATTTGTTGTAAGTTCTATTCCGGCAATTCTCATTGGAATAACAGAAAAAGATTGGGTTTTAATAGCTCTTATGGTGGCTGTTTTTGCTATGGTTATGTATTTGTTGTTTGACACCTATTATGTCATTACTCAAGGAATTTTAAAAGTTCATTCTGGATTTATTGTAAATAAAAACATTTCAATTGAAAGCATAAAATCTATTAAGAAAAGCGATAGTATACTGAGCGCTCCCGCTTCTTCTTTGACCGAGAGAATAGAGGTGTGTTATGGAGATTCAAAAACCATTATTATATCACCAAAAGAGAAATTGATTTTTATTGCAGAACTACAGAAACAAAATTTAGAAATTAAAGTTGAGTTATAGTAAAAGTTATTTGTTTTATTATCTTTCTATTCATAAATCAAATATTTTTTTCTCATTCCTTTGAATTGTTCTAAACCTTCTTGCCATGTCTTTCTAATTTCTTTTTCGGTCATACCTGCTTCAATTTGCTCTCTGAGTTTTTTTGTGCCAGCTAATTTGGTAAAGAAATCATTGAAAAAAAGTGTCTTATCAGTAGTGTTTACATAAGCTTTTAGTAGCCATTTTAGTTCCAAGCGGTGTACTTTTTTAATTTCGCTTAAATCTTCTCCGAAGCATAGTTTTCCATTATAAACTGGATCTTTTGCACCCAAGTTAGGTGTTGGTGTGAAGCTAAAAACAAATTCACTGTAAGGTAAAAAAGGAGAACCAAAAATTTGAAATTGCTTTTCTGTTCCTCTCCCTACACTTACATTAGTTCCTTCAAATAGACATAAACTAGCATATAAATTAATGGATTGATCATTGGGTAAATTAGGTGAAGGTTTTATAGGTAAACTATATTTCATATCCCTTGTATAGTGTAAGCAAGGGATTACTTTTAAATCACATTGCGCACCATCTTTTAGCCATTTTTCTCCGTTAATCATATTAGCGTATTCGCCAATCGTCATCCCGTGTAAAATGGGAATTTCATGCATACCAACGAAGCTCTTGTGTTCCTTTTCTAATATTGGACCATCAATCATAGTTCCATTAGGATTTGGTCGGTCTAAAATCAATAATGGAATATTGTTTTCTGCGCAAGCCTCCATTACATAGTGAAGAGTAGAAATATAAGTGTAAAATCTAGCGCCTACATCTTGTATGTCGAATAACATCACTTGTATATCTTTTAATTGTTCAGGTTTAGGTTTTTTATTAGAACCATATAGCGAAATGATGGGTAAACCAGTTTTAATATCTTTTCCATCTTTAATAAGTTCTCCAGCATCTGCGGTTCCTCTGAAACCATGTTCAGGGGCAAATATGGTTGTTACCTTTATGTTCTTTGTTAATAAAAAATCAACAATATGGGTAAATTCATTAGGAAATTGTGGATTTGGATGATTAGGAATTACTCCAGTTTGATTAGTAACAATTCCTATGTTCTTATCTTTGCAAGCTAAAAAGTATTGTTCAAAACGTTCCGCACCAAAAATTATTTGACCTTTTTGTTTCTCAATTGTTTGATTAGTATTGAAAGTTTGATCATTAGACGAATGAGAACTCAATTTTCTACTGGTTGAACAAGAAATTAATAGTAAACCAAAAAATAAAAACGTAATTTTGAATCGAAAATGTTTTAATAAACCGAATTTCATAAAAATAGATTAGTTTGAATTTAGAATATTTTATCGCTAAAAGATTAATAAACGCTAAAAGCTATAAAAGTAGTGTTTCTTCTCCAATAATAAAAATTGCTGTTTTGGCCATTACAATTAGTATTGTGATGATGATTATGTCAGTTGCCACTGGTATTGGTTTGCAACAAAAAATTAGAGAAAAAATATCAGCTTTTAATGGTCAAATTATTGTGACTTCATTTGATGATAATCAATCACAAGTTACAGTAGCGCCTCTTTCGGAAAAAGCTTTCCCAATGGATAAATTAAAGCAAATTCCGCAGGTAACTCATATTCAATCAGTAGCTACAAAAGCTGGTTTGATTAGAACTGAAAAAGAGTTTGAAGGAATTGTTTTTAAAGGAGTAAATAATAAATACAATTGGAGTAGCCTAAAAGAGTTTATTGTCGAAGGTAGCGTACCACGTTTTTCGGCTGACAACAATAACGAGGTCTTAATTTCTCAATTTTTAGCAAAGCGTTTGAATTTAAAATTAAATGATCGATTTAATACTTTTTTTATGAAGGAGCAAGGTAAGTTGCCTAGTGTTCGTAAATTTAAAGTTGTAGGTATTTATAATTCAGGTTTCCAAGAATTTGATGCTTCGTATGTACTAGGCAGTATCGAGCATATTCAAAGAATCAGCAAGTGGAGTAAAGACCAAGTGGGTGCCTATGAAATTTACATTGATAATTTTGATCAGTTAGATCAGATAGCGAATAAGGTTTATCATTCGATTCCGCCTACCTATAATAGTATAGCTATTTCAGAAAAATATTTTAGTATTTTCGAGTGGTTGAAATTATTTGATTTTAATATTGTTGTGGTTTTAATTATTATGATTATAGTTGCAACTATTAATATGGTGGTTGCATTATTAGTTTTGATTCTTGAACGCACACAATTAATAGGTTTGTTAAAATCTTTAGGAGCAAACAATTGGTCCATTCGAAAAATTTTTATTTATAATGCAATCTACTTGATAGGTAGAGGTTTGTTTTGGGGTAATTTGATTGCGCTTTCTTTGCTGTATCTTCAAAAATATTTGGGAATCGTAAAGTTAAATCCAGAAAGTTACTATGTAAATGTAGCGCCTGTAGATATTAATTGGTTTTATATTGTACTGCTTAATGTAGGGACAGTTGTAATATGTGGTTTAGTATTAATTATCCCTTCCTATATAATTACTAAAGTATCACCAGTT
>CAYNNB010000114.1:0-3763 GCA_964398425.1 uncultured Flavobacterium sp. | reverse complement strand
TTAACTTTTTCGTTCAGTTCTAATGCAACAGGAACAAGTACAGGTTGGGATGCAACTATTTATTGTACGCCTCCTATAACTTGTTTCAAACCAACAGGAGTTACGGTATCAAATATTACAGCAACAACAGCATCAGTTTCTTGGACTGAATCAGGTAGTGCAACGCAATGGCAGGTTTTAGTGTTGCCAGTTGGTTCTAACGTACCAGCATTTAATTTTACTGGGATTACAGCAAATAGTCCATTTTTTTTAGTTACTGGTTTAAATCCATCTTCAACATATACTTTTTATGTTAGAGCAATTTGTTCTACATCAGATAAGAGTTTTTGGACAGACGGTGTGAATTTTACAACTACACCAATTAATGATTTGTGTTCTAATGCTAAAGTGGCAGAACTTAATGATGATTTAAATTGTACATTATTAAATAATGGTGTTTTAACAGGAGCTACACCAACTATAACTCCAGCATTGACTTGTTCAGCTAATGCTAACGATGTTTGGTACTCTTTTGTAGCTGTAAAACCAACTCATACTATTAGTTTGTCAAATATTTTACCAACAGGAACGACAGTCAATTTTGCGTTATATTCTGGAACTTGTAATGCATTAACACAAATTCAGTGTGGATCTACAAGTTATGTTGCTAATAATTTAGTAATTGGTCAAACCTATTATATTAGAGTTTATACAACTTCTACAACAAATTCAGCGATTTCATTTAGTTTGTGTGTTGGAGCGGTACCTTGTCCTGAAGCTGTTTCATTGTGTAATCAGCCAAGAACATATCCAAACGCTACAGGAGTTATTAATTTAGGATCTTATGGGTGTTTAGGATCATCTCCAAATGCAAGTTTTTTCTTTTTAGAAGCAGCTCAAAATGGTTCATTAAGTTATACTATTAACCAAGTTACCACTGCAGGTACTCCAATTGATGTTGATTATGCTCTTTGGGGACCATTTATCAGTAGAGACGCAGGTTGTATACAAATTCCAAACAACAATCCAGTAAAATGTAGTTATTCCACAGCAGCTACAGAGAACTTTACAATTACGGTTACTCAAGGGCAAGTATATATATTAATGGTAACAAATTTTGCTAATCAAGCGGGTACAGTTACAATTACACCAAATAGTTCAAATACAGCTCAGTCTTTCTGTTATCCTTACAATACATTTAATTATTCATCAGTTACATATTGTAGTAATAGTGCGAATCAAACACCAACTTTAGTAGCGGGAGCTACTGCTGGTACTTACTCAGCATCACCTTCAGGGTTAGCAATTAATTCAGTTACTGGAGAAATTAATTTTGCAACAAGTACACCAGGGACATACACAGTAACTAATACTTTGATTCCTAACTTATTGCCTCCTGCTTCAAATGCTCCAATTATTTGTACAAGAACTGTTATTATTACTCCTAATCCGAATGCTTCTGTGGCTTATTCAAGTCCTTCTTATTGTAATTCAGATTCTACTGTTTACCCTATAATTTTAACTGGAATAGGTGGTCCTAATACTACATTTTCATCAACACCGATTGGTTTACAATATGCTTTAGATCCTATTTCGGGAGCAATAACTCCTTCATTGGCAACTCCTGGAACATATGTCGTAACAATGTCTGTTCCTGCCCAAGGAGGATGTCCAGCTTATACAACTAATACATCTGTTGAAATTAAGGCAGCTCCTCAGTTACCAATAAAAGTCGATGTAAATGGTTGTAATAGTTATACGCTACCTCCATTAACAACAGGTGTTTATTATACAGGTTCTAATGCAACAGGTACACAATTAAATCCTGGTGATATTATTAATGCTACTCAAGTAATTTATGTGTATGCAACTAATGGGGATTGTTCAAATCAAGTTTCTTTCAAAGTAAACATTATTTCAATTCCAACTCCAACAATTTCAATTACATCTCAACCAACTTGTTCGACACCAACTGGTAATATTCAAGTGACATCACCAATTGCACAATCGTCGGTTGTTCCTTCAGATTTATTTATTTCTGAAGTTACTGATGCTAATACAGGAGCATTGTCTTATGTTGAATTATATAATGGTACAGGAGCTTCAAAGAATTTATCTAATTATAAATTAAAAATGTACAACAATGGTAATGCAACTGCAACATGGCAGCAAACATTATCTGGAACAATTGCAAACAATAGTACTTTTGTAATTAAAATTAGTAATGATCCAAGTATTCCAGGTGTTACTCATAATTTAGTTATACCAAACTCTGGAGTAGATACTAATGATAATATTCGTTTAACTACTTCTGCCGATGTTGAGGTGGATATGTGGGGACCGACTAATGGTGTCGTATTTACACCAAATAATCAACCAGGATACACTTACAGAAGATTACCTTCTGCGACTCCACTACCTAGCACAACTTGGAATTCAAGTCAATGGAGCACAACTGATCCTGAAAATTATTCTAATATTGGTCAGTATTCATTATTTGTTTCAAATTATCAGTATTCAGTTGATAGTGGGACATATCAATCAGGTACAACTTTTACTGGACTAACACCAGGAAATCACTCCTTGGTTGTACATGATTTAATTAATGATTGTTATTCATCACCATTAACCTTTACGATTGATGCAGTTCCGTATACGAATCCAACAACTGGATTCTCTTATTCAACACCGGTATGTACTTCTAATGTTACAAACCCTGTACCTTCTTTAGCTTCAGGTTTCACAACAGGAGGTCTTTTCTCTGCTTCACCTTCTGGTTTGGATATTGATCCAAATACGGGTGTTATTAACTTAGCGAATAGCACTGTTGGTTCTTATACGGTGACTTATACTTACTCTGGTAGTTCTGTTAATTGTATTAATACAGGTACTGACACTGCTACAATTGATCTTACGACGACTATAACTCCACTATTTACTCAGGTTGCACCAGTTTGTTCAGGAGATGCTTTAGCAGCTTTGCCAACAACATCAACAAATGGAATTTTGGGAAGTTGGTCGCCATCAATCAATAATACTGCAACAACAACTTATACTTTTACGCCTAATCCAGGTCAATGTGCAGTACCTACAACCATGACGATTACAGTTAACACCCCTGTCACTCCATCATTTACTCAGGTTGCACCAGTTTGTTCAGGAGATGCTTTAGCAGCTTTGCCAACAACATCAACAAATGGAATTTTGGGAAGTTGGTCGCCATCAATCAATAATACTGCAACAACAACTTATACTTTTACGCCTAATCCAGGACAATGTGCATTATCTACAACTATGACGATTACAGTTAACACCCCAGTCACTCCATCATTTACTCAGGTTGTACCAGTTTGTGCGGGAGATGTGTTTACCTTACCTTCAACATCTAATAATGGTGTTGTTGGAGTATGGTCACCAGCTGAAAATAATACTGCAACAACTACTTATACTTTTACACCTAATGCTGGTCAATGTGCTGTTTCAACAACTATGACTGTTGAAGTTAATTCATTCATTGAGCCAATTTTTACACCAATTTCAGATCTTTGTGTTGGAGCTACTCCTATAGTTTTACCTTTAATTTCTAATAACGGAATTTCAGGTACTTGGTCTCCTTCTCAAGTTGATACTAGTCAGTCTAATATAAGTGTTTATACCTTTACGCCTAGTACTACTATCAGTCAGTGTGCTTCACCTATAACTATTTCTGTTCATGTTATTCAATGTACAATCCAAAAAGGTATTAGTCCAAATGGAGACATGAAGAATGATTATTTGAAGTTAC
>CAYNNB010000113.1:0-3822 GCA_964398425.1 uncultured Flavobacterium sp. | reverse complement strand
TCTTTACCTAAAAATTTTTCAATAGTTTTCGCTTTTGCTGGCGACTCCACGATGACTAAATTCTTTGCCATTTTCACAATTTTGTTGGGGCAAAAGTAGAAGTTTTTTTTAACATATATATATAGGTGTATTTTTTCTTTTTTTAGGAACGTATAATTTCTCTATTTGGTTACATAATTTTCTGCTATTTGCTATATACGATTTATACTGCTGTTGCGGCTAGAAATCAGGTGCTTTTTAAATTGCTGTTTTGTTTTTCTTGCTTTATTAACTTAAGTGTATAACAAAGAGAATATTAGTTTTCTTAAAATTGCTTTAAAATAAACTGACATCTTGTCATAAAACCAAAATTAGTATTATCTTTGCAATCCCAATTTTATAATGAAATAGGTTATGCAAGAAAAGGTTATAGAAGAAATTAGACAAGGAACCAGTTTAGTACAAGAACAAAAAGAAGGCAATCAAAAGAAATTATTCATTGAAAGTTACGGTTGTCAAATGAATTTTTCAGACAGTGAAATTGTAGCTTCTATCTTGTCTGAACAAGGATATAACACAACGCAAAATTTAGAAGAGGCAGATTTAGTATTAGTCAACACTTGTTCTATTCGCGACAAAGCGGAACAGACTGTTAGAAAACGTTTGCAAGAATATAACGCTATTAAAAAAATCAATCCAACCATGAAAGTGGGGGTGTTAGGTTGTATGGCAGAGCGCTTGAAAGAGAAGTTTTTAGACGAAGAAAAAATAGTGGATATGGTAGTAGGACCAGATGCTTACAAGGATATTCCTAATCTTTTGAAAGAGGTTGAAGAAGGACGCGATGCTATAAATGTAATTCTTTCAAAGGAGGAAACTTATGGCGATATCCAGCCTGTTCGTTTAAGTAGTAATGGTGTATCTGCCTTTGTATCGATTACTCGTGGTTGTGATAATATGTGTACTTTTTGTGTTGTTCCTTTTACTCGTGGTCGTGAACGTAGTCGAGAGCCAGAAAGTATCTTGCAGGAAATTCAAGATTTGTGGGATAAAGGTTTTAAAGAAGTAACCTTATTAGGTCAAAACGTAGATAGTTATTTATGGTATGGTGGTGGATTGAAGAAAGATTTTGAAAAAGCTTCAGAAATTCAGAAAGCTACAGCAGTAGATTTCGCTCAATTGCTAGATCGTTGCGCAACTCAATTCCCAAAAATGCGTTTCCGCTTCTCTACTTCTAACCCACAAGACATGCATATTGAAGTTATAGAAGTTATGGCTAAACATCATAATATTTGTAAATACATTCACTTACCAGTTCAATCGGGTAGTACACGTATTTTAAAAGAAATGAATCGTCAACATACTCGGGAAGAATATTTAACACTTGTAGATAAAATATATGAAATTATTCCTGAAATTTCTTTATCACAAGATATGATCGCTGGTTTTCCAACAGAAACTGAAGAGGATCATCAAGATACCTTGTCTTTAATGGAACACTGTAAATATGATTTCGGATTCATGTTTGCTTATTCAGAACGTCCAGGTACGCTTGCGGCAAGAAAAATGGATGATGATGTACCAGAAGTGGTTAAGAAAAGACGTTTAAATGAAATTATCGATTTACAACAAAAAATGGCATTAGATCGCACAAAGCGTTTTGTAGGTCAAGTAGTAGAGGTCTTAATCGAAAAAGATTCGAAGCGTTCAAATTTACATTGGTCAGGACGCAATTCGCAAAATACAGTGGTCGTTTTCCCTAAAGGAAATTATAAGCCAGGGGATTTTGTAAATGTAAAAATAACAGATTGCACTACGGCAACTTTAATTGGTGAAGCAGTAGGGTATTCAGAAATAATGCAATAATTTTTTTGTTTCAGTTTTAACAAATGCCAAACATTTTATGGAAGTGGTATTTTTAATCTAAAACTGAAAACCTGAATTAATTGGAATATGGAATCAGTACAAAACATAAAACAGCGCTTTGAAATTATTGGGAATGAACCTAAATTGAATCGTGCGGTGGAGAAAGCGATACAAGTAGCTCCAACCGATATTTCTGTATTGGTAACAGGAGAAAGTGGTGTAGGTAAAGAGAGTATTCCTAAAATAATTCATGCGCTTTCACATCGAAAACATGGTAAATATATTGCAGTAAATTGTGGAGCAATTCCAGAAGGTACTATTGATAGTGAATTGTTTGGACATGAGAAAGGGGCTTTTACTGGCGCAACAGCTACTCGTGAAGGATATTTTGAAGTCGCTGATGGAGGAACTATTTTTCTTGATGAAGTGGGAGAGTTACCATTGACAACTCAAGTGAGGTTATTACGTGTTTTAGAAAATGGAGAGTTTATAAAAGTAGGTTCGTCTCAAGTGCAGAAAACTAATGTCCGAATTGTAGCTGCAACCAATGTAAACATGATTGAAGCAATTGAAAAGGGAAAATTCCGCGAGGATTTGTATTATCGATTGAGTACGGTTGAAATTCAATTACCTCCATTACGCGATCGTAAAGACGATATTCATTTATTGTTTAGAAAATTTGCTTCAGATTTTGCACATAAATATAAAATGCCTCCAATTAAATTAACAGAAGAAGCAGTGCGTTATTTATTGCAATACCGATGGAGTGGAAATATTAGACAATTGCGAAATGTTGCCGAGCAAATTTCAGTTTTAGAAACGAATCGAGATATTAGCTTAGCGGCTTTACAAGGGTATCTACCAGCTAATGAACGAAGTTTACCCCAAGTTGTAGCAGAAGCAAAAAATACAAGTGATTTTAGTACAGAGCGAGAAATTTTGTATAAAGTGCTTTTTGATATGAAAAGTGATTTAAATGATTTGAAAAAGCTTACCTTGGAATTGATGCAAAACGGAGCAGCTAAAGTACAAGAATCAAGTAAATCCTTAATTCAAAAAATTTATGGTACAGTAGAAGATAAAAATCCTATTTTTGAAGAGCGGCCTACAAGTGTGAAAGTTTTTCCTGTAGAAGAAGATTTGGAACAAGAGGAATTTGTAGATGAAGGAGATCATGATGATTATTTATTTGCGGAAACGGTAGAAGAGGAAGAAACCTTAAGTCTAGAGGCTAAGGAAATAGAAATGATAAAAAAAGCATTGGAAAAAAACAAAGGCAAGAGAAAAGCTGCCGCTGATGAGTTAGGGATTTCGGAACGAACACTTTATAGAAAAATCAAACAATTCGATTTGTAAAAGATGAATATTTTTAAAAGATACTTTTTAGTAGTACTGGTGTTGATATTGTCAAGTTGTAGTGTTAGTTACAATTTTACGGGTACAGGTAAATTAGATGCAAAGACATTCCAAGTGAATTATTTCCAAAACATGGCAGATATTGTAGAGCCAGGTATTGAAAGAACGTTTACACAAAGATTACAAAATGTAATATTAAATCAAACAAATCTTAAATTAGTAAGTACTGGTGGTGAGTTGTTGTATGAAGGCGAAATTGTCGAATATAGAATCACACCTATGGCCGCGACTTCGGATCAAACGGCGGCACAAAATAGAATGACAATAACCGTTAATGTGCGTTACTCAAATAAAAACAAAGAGGAGGATAATTTCGAAAGAAGATTTACTCATTTCTATAACTATGAGGCCAATAAATTACCTAGTGAAGTAATGCAAGACGCATTAAATGAAATCTATGAACGTATCACACAGGATATTTTTAATCAGTCTTTAGCTAAATGGTAAGGGTATGAATATTAATGATTATATTTTTTTACTCAATAATTCTAAAGGGATCAATGATAAACAAACATTGATGCTAGAATCAATTGTGCAAGAATTTCCTTTTTTTCAAAGTGC
>CAYNNB010000112.1:0-4035 GCA_964398425.1 uncultured Flavobacterium sp. | reverse complement strand
ACTTCACAAGCACCCGTGTTAGTACAATTTCCGAAACCTTCTTCATCCATTTGACGTACCATGTTTAATACACGTTGAGTTGCCTCCACTTTACCTTGTGGTAGTAAAGCATACTGAGAAACTTTTGCTCCAACGAATAACATCGCCGAACCATTTTTACATGTAGCCACACAAGCACCACATCCAATACATGCTGCTGCTTCAAAAGCTTTATCTGCATCTGATTTAGGAACAGGAATAGCATTTGCGTCAATAGTATTACCAGAAGTATTAACCGATACGAAACCTCCTGCTTGTTGAATTCTATCGAATGAACTTCTATCAACAACTAAATCCTTGATAACTGGAAAAGCTTTACTTCTCCATGGTTCTACATAAATAGTTTCCCCATCTTTGAAAGAACGCATGTGTAATTGACAAGTTGTAATTCCAGTATCTGGTCCGTGTGCTCTACCGTTAATAAACATAGAACACATTCCGCAAATACCTTCACGACAATCGTGGTCAAAGGCTACGGGTTCTTTTCTTTCGTTAACCAATTGTTCGTTCAATTGATCCATCATTTCTAAAAACGAACTGTCAGTAGAAACGTTATTTAAGGTATAATCTTCTAATTTACCTTGCGTTTGACCGCTTTTTTGACGCCAAACTTTTAATTTAATATTGATACTTTTTGATGCCATAATTTTATTTTTTTAAGTGATTAGTGATAAGTAACAAGTGATTAGTTTTTCTAAAATGGACTAATTACTATTCACTACATACTAATGACTATTTATAATTTCTAGCTGCAATTTTAATGAATTCGTATTTCAATTCTTCTTTATGAAGTACTGATTTTCCTGCATCACTTCCTTGATATTCCCAAGCTGCAACATAAGAGAAGTTGTCGTCGTCACGAAGTGTTTCTCCTTCTGCATCTTGATATTCTTCACGGAAATGTCCACCACAAGATTCTTTTCTTAATAAAGCATCTTTAGCCATCAATTGTCCTAACTCTAAGAAATCTGCAACGCGTAATGCTTTTTCCAATTCAGGATTTAATTCATTTGCAGAACCTGGAACAAATACATCTTTATAGAATTCCTCTCTTAGTTCAGCAATTTCATTAATCGCTTGTGTTAAACCTTGTTCATTACGAGCCATACCCACTTTATTCCACATAATGTGACCTAAACGTTTGTGGAAATGGTCTACCGATTTCGTTCCATTGTTATTTAAGAAACGGTCAATTGATTGACGCACTTCATTTTCAGCATCAACGAACTCTGGTAAATCTATAGATATCTTACCTGTTCTAATTTCATCTGCTAAATAATTTGAAATAGTATAAGGTAATACAAAATAACCATCAGCTAAACCTTGCATTAATGCAGAAGCTCCTAAACGGTTAGCTCCATGATCAGAGAAGTTAGCCTCTCCTGCTACGAAACAACCTGGAATAGTTGACATTAAGTTATAATCAACCCATACACCACCCATCGTATAGTGAACCGCAGGGTAAATCTTCATTGGTGTTTCATATGGATTTTCCGCTGTAATTTTTTCATACATTTGGAACAAGTTACCATATTTTTCTTCCACCCATTTTTTACCTAATGCGATGATTTCAGCTTCAGAAGGATTGTGATTTCCTTGCGCATAAGCAGTTTGTTTACCTTTATTTTTAATTTCTGTTGAAAAATCTAAGTATACACCTTCATTCGTATCATTAGCTTCAATTCCAAATCCTGCATCACAACGCTCTTTTGCTGCACGAGAAGCAACGTCACGTGGAACTAAGTTACCAAAAGCAGGATATCTTCTTTCTAAGAAATAATCTCTTTCTTCTTCCGCAATTTGAGTTGGTTTTAATTTACCTGCTCTGATTGCTTCTGCATCTTCTTTTTTCTTTGGAACCCAAATACGTCCTGAATTACGTAAAGATTCAGACATCAATGTTAATTTAGACTGATTTGTTCCGTGAACAGGAATACAAGTAGGGTGAATTTGCACAAAACAAGGGTTAGCAAAATAAGCACCTTTTTTGTGGATCTTCCATGCTGCAGTTACATTACTTCCCATTGCATTGGTTGATAAGAAATATACATTTCCATATCCTCCAGAAGCAATAATTACAGCATGAGCAGAATGTCTTTCTAATTCACCAGTGATTAAGTTACGAGCAATAATACCACGAGCTTTACCATCTACTTTAACGATGTCTAACATTTCGTGACGGTTGAACATTTGTACACGTCCTAAACCAATTTGTCTAGACAAAGCTGAGTAAGCTCCTAACAACAACTGTTGCCCTGTTTGACCAGCAGCATAAAAAGTACGTTGTACCTGAGTTCCACCAAATGAACGGTTGTCTAATAAACCACCATATTCACGAGCAAATGGAACACCTTGCGCCACACATTGGTCGATGATATTACCCGAAACTTCTGCTAAACGATGTACGTTGGCTTCACGTGCACGGTAGTCGCCACCTTTGATTGTATCGTAGAATAATCTATATATACTGTCTCCATCATTTTGATAGTTCTTTGCTGCGTTAATACCCCCTTGAGCTGCAATAGAGTGCGCTCTACGAGGAGAATCTTGAAAACAAAACGCTTTTACGTTATACCCCATCTCTCCAAGAGATGCAGCAGCTGAAGCACCAGCCAAACCTGTACCTACAACGATTACGTCGATTTTTGGTCTATTATTTGGAGCAACCAACTTTAAATGATTCTTGTGGTTGGTCCATTTTTCAGAAATATGACCTTGAGGTATTTTAGAATCTAATGCCATATGTTTTTATTTTAATATAAAGTGAATGTAAACTGGAATAATTGCAAATAAAAGAGGAACAAGCACAGAGAACGCTTTACCAAACAATTGAATGGCTGGTGTAAATCTGTTATTTATTCCTAAAGATTGGAAAGCACTTTGGGAACCATGCCATAAATGGAATCCTAAAACGGCCATTGAAAACACATAGAAAATAGTGAATAACAAGCCCTCATTAGGAATGGCTCCAAATAATTTACCTTGACTCTTGAAAAATTCAATAGTGATTTTGTGTAAATCTTTATACCCTTCGGCAATTTTAATTTTCTCTTTTTTCACTTTGTTGCCGTCATTAACATCCTTAAATTCTCTGTTTAAATAAATAGAATTTCCTTCAACAAAATAGTATTTTCCATCAACCGCAGTAGCTGGTATAAACTTACCTAAAAAAGGGTCATTTCCTGCTAAACCATTGTTAGTTGAAATGTAAAAATCAATTTTTTGACCCATGTTTTCAGCAGAAATGGTTTGCAAAGGCATCTTTTTATCAAAGTGCATTTTTGCCCAGAAGTTAACCATGTGTGTAGCAATGAATACTAAAACTAAAGTACCTAAAACAGCCATGTTTCTTGAAGAAAACGAACTGCTCACGCTATCATTTTTGTAAGCATAGTTTACTGGTCTAGCTTTTTTGTTTTGAATTGCTAAAGCGATACCATCAATAGCATGGAAAAGAATTGAAATGTAAGTTAAATAAGAAAGGACCTTAACTGCTGGATTAGAGGTCATAAACAAAGCATACTTATTAAATTGTAGTGCAGCTTCAGTAGTTCTTCCTGCTAACAATTGTAAGTTTCCTAATAAGTGACCAACCAAAAACAAGCACAAGAACAATCCTGTCAATGCCATCCAATATTTTTTTGCAATAGATGACTTTAAAAATGCTGATTTTGCCATAATTATAGTTATTGTTAATTTGAAATATATAAATTCAAGCAAAAATAAAGGTTATATGTAGAACATACAACCTTTGAAACTTAATTTATAATGATTTTAAATGAGTTTAACTTTTGTTCTTGTTGTTCTTGCCAACTACCTTAATAAAATTAAACATAAACATCCTTATTAAGCCTATTTATTTGGCAAAAAAGCAGCCTGTTTTAGTTGAACTACCTAAAAAAATGCCCCAAAATAGTGTCCGACTTTTTGGGAGCAGTCTAAAACGAGGTCGGAATTTTATGTTTTTTGTCCCGATGCTTCGGGATATTTTAAAAA
>CAYNNB010000111.1:0-4188 GCA_964398425.1 uncultured Flavobacterium sp. | reverse complement strand
CATTAAAATAGCGAACGCCGTGTTCTTTGATCCAATTATCAACTTCCTGTTGTGCATTTTTAATATTCATATTTATTATTTTATCTCTTACAAAGGTAATAAACAAAGAATAAGTTCATATAAAAACAAACTTTATTAATAAATGAAATGATTTTAGAAGTAACTCAATTAAAGTTTTTTTAGGATTATTTTTTCATTCATTTTTAAAGTAACTTGATTAAAAAACTCTTTTAAATCAGGATAATATTCTGCGTCAATAAATGGAGCGTTTACTCTAAAGTTACAAACAATTTGAATATGATTATCAGTGTTTCCTATCAAAAAAGAAAAACTACCTATGTTATCTATAGTTTTAACATTTAACTGTGAAGGCATAGACTCCACAACATAACCATCTGGTATATAATAATTTACCGTATAAGAATCCGCAAAAGGACTTATAAAATCAATTGGATACTCTCTTTTATCATGTTTAAAAGGATTTTCATCCATACCGAAATGAAGTAATGGTTTAAAATATATTTTTCCACCAATTAACTCACTTGCCCCAGTGTGTCTAACTTTATAATCTATAATAACAGGCTGAAAAACATCTCTCTTATTTTGAATTACATAATCTGAAATCTCAACACCATTATTATTCTTTTCATACTTTTCAATATAACTTTCATCAGTCAAATTTGCATTATTATTTCTAAAAACATAAGCTGCTCTCTCAAAATACTTCTCATTAATTGTACCTGACATCAAACCTTCTGTATCTAAAGTTGCATTAATAAGATAAGTTTCTTTGGCATGTTTTTTTGGTGCTAAATTAATTTCAGAGGAAGACCCATTATTTCTAACAATTCTACCTATATAATTTAATGTCCTTGTTGGTAAAATATCGATTGATGCATTAGAATCAGTTGCATCGAGAAGTAGAACATCATTATCTATTTCAATTCCGCAGATTACGTAGTTAAAAGCCGTATTACTAGGAAATAAATTAAAAGGCTTTTCTCTTGTTGTTAACACAACAGGATTGGCATCAATACCAGCTTTTCTCAACATTGAAATTAAAATTAAATTAATCTCAGCCACATTACCCACTTTTTCTGCATATGCCTTCTTTACACCTGCTTCTGTATAAATACCTGTATAGCCATTCCACTTCATTCTTTCTTGAACAAATTTAAAAATCACATTTATTTTATCACCATCAGGCTTATTTGCTAAGATGCTCTTCAAATCATCTTCAAAATAACCTTCTTTTCCTAACTGACCACCAAATTCGTTACTCTCGTAAACTCTTTTTACCACATCTTCCCAAGAGGTAGAGACTAACTCCGTGGGGCTGTCTTTATATTGTATTGAACTCAATTCAAATTCAACACTTGAAATGTAATTTTTTAAATTATTGGAAAAAGGCTCTTGTTTTAGAGCTGGAACATGCTCCAAAACTGATTTCGTAATCAATTCATTATAAACAATTTCATTATAATCATATTTAGTTGAGGCTGCTGAACTCAAAGTGGCCACTGTTCTTGTTTTGCCTACATGAGTTACTCTTTTTTCTTTTTTCTCATTTGTCAATTTAGGAGTTAAAAAACCTCTGTAATAACTTTTGAATATCAAATTTTCTGGAATTTGAACTATAAATTCTGAGTAATTCACTGGGACTACATATTGAAAATACCAAGGATTCAATTTAGAAAAATATGGTGATTCAATAACATATTTATACTCAATAATTGACCCTTCTTTTACATTAGGCATTGTAATTTTTTTTGTTGACCAATATTTACTATTGATTTCTTTAAATTCACCATCACCATTTAATTTTGTTTTTTCAATTTTACCATTAACTAAATTATAAGTAACTGCTTTTGTAAATTGTACATTTTCATCTTCTACACCACCAATATAGAAGCTAACTTCTTTATTTCCAAATTCATATCCTTCTTTTTTATATATTTTAATTTTTGTTTCAACTTCAGTAAATAACTTTAATTCTCCAGAATTTGAATACTCAATATGCGATTTACCTTTTTCAAAAAGAACTGCAGCCACTGCACTAGTATCCAATGGATGCCTTTTTTCTTTTAATTCATCTAAAGTAACTTTACCCAATTCATAATTCTGAGATAAACACAGAATAGGTAAGATAAAAGCTAAAAAATTTTTTTTCATTTTTTTATTTTTTTTGAATCATTATTTTCATGTTGTCTAAACGACAAATTTTTTCATAAAACAATCTAAAAGGCTCATAATCATTTTTTTCATAAGAACCACTATTTAATTTAAAGTATCTTTTGAATAGAACTTGACCGTTTTTAGATTCTATTTCTAAAATATAATGTCCGAATTTCTCATCCAATTCAATTTTATTTGGCATAGCCTTAAATTCATAGCCTTCAGGTAGTTGAAAACAGACTTTGTCGGTATCGATAAATCCATAGTCAATTGAGAATCCAAACTTTCTATTTTTACTTTTAGAATAAACCAGTTCAGTGCGATTAAAAAGATTAACAGGAAGTATGAAACCTAATGGGTCTTTAGAAGCATAATTTTCAGCCACAAAATCAAAAGATTCATCAAACTTAATGTGTTCCTTGTCATTGTTCAATTTAATATTAGTAATCTTTAAATTATTTAAATAGCCAAAATCATTTGCATATTTTTTTTCTAAATCTTCTTTACTCAAAACATTATTTCTACTAGCACTTTCATATTTAACATAATTAGATTGTTTTAGAAAAGTACCTTTAATTGATAAATCGTGCTCTACTTTTACTTTAGTTTCAATATTTTGCAAATTCATCTCTGTTTTGTAAAAAGAAGTATTCACTATTTCAGCACCACTAGGTTTAATTATTAATGCTTTACGATTAGAAGTGAAATCACCCAAAAAACCAAAAGGGTTAGTTTGGCTAGTACATTCTAAAAAAAGATATGAATCATCATCATTTGGAACCGCTAAAATCATGTGATTACCCTGAACAGAAATCATATTGTCTTTTATATTTTCAAGATTACCTCCAAAAACTATTACACAATACGATTCAATTCCAACAGCCTTTAATAATGCTCTTGTATAATTACTTAATGCTTTACAATCTCCATAACCATATTTTTCGACATCACTAACTTCCATTGGTTTCCATCCACCAATTCCAACTTGCACACTGACATATCTAGTATTCTCTTGAAGAAATTGGTATATTTTTTTAATCTTTTCAATCTTACTATCGGAAGGTTTAATAATATAAGCTAACTTTAGTTTTGTAGCTTCAGCAACTTGATCATTATCTTTTAAGAATAAAGAATAATAATCCCTACCAAAAGTTTCCCAACTTGTTGAATTAATTGGAAATCCCTCCAAAGATGATTTTATCAAATAACAAGAAACATTACTTAATTCTTTCTCATAATTGGCTAGTTGTTCTTGTCTTATTGCTGGTATGCCTTTAACTTTATAAATATACGAATCACCCAACGTTTCTTTAATACCTGTAAAACGATCAAAATTATTTTCTAAAATCTGAATTTTTACTCCAGAAGTGTTAATTATTTTAAATGTTGATTCCAAAATACTTTGATTGAATAAAGCAACAGGAAACCATCTTTTTAACATTGCAGTATTTATAGTTTCTATTTCAGTTTCATAATCTATTATAAATGGATATAACGTTGGTGTATAGTCACATGTTAAAACCCTATTGTCATTGAAAACTGTAACTCCATCATATAAGCTATTGTCTTTAAAATCAGATTTTTTAAGCTCTTTAATTAATTCACCTGAAGGAGAATATATTTTTACTTTTAAAAATTTAATTTTAAATGATTTGCTATAAATTTGGTCTAAATTTAAGCTCTTGTAACCTAAAGAATTTAAAACTAAAACTTTGTAATGAGATTGGTATGACACTAAATTATACGCTTTAATTTCTGTTGTGAAATTAGAATTTAAAACTATACTATTTGCATTTTCCTTGAAAACAGTATCAATTTCAGGTATAGTTATTTCTTGAGCATAAGTTAGAAATACAAAAAATAAAAAAAACTTATTCATTAAATTAAGCTAGTGCATTTTATGTCGTAAATGTAAATAAATTATTTTTATTTAAAAAAAAATGTAGTTTTTTATTTCTTTATTCTTTATTTTTTGTATCAATAATAATAGTTACAGGTCCGTCGTTGATTAAA
>CAYNNB010000110.1:0-4462 GCA_964398425.1 uncultured Flavobacterium sp. | reverse complement strand
GAACCTTCCCATTCTAATAAACCATTTTTTAGGAACACAATTTTTTCACCAATTTCCATTACTGAATTCATGTCGTGTGTATTAATAACAGTTGTAATGTTGTATTCTTTGGTGATTTCTTGAATCAAATTGTCAATAACAATGGCCGTTTTTGGGTCTAAACCAGAGTTGGGTTCATCACAAAATAAGTATTTTGGATTATTAACAATGGCTCTAGCAATGGCAACACGTTTTTGCATTCCTCCCGAAATCTCAGAAGGCTTTTTATGATGTGCATTGATTAAATTAACGCGTTCAATTACAAAATCAACACGCTCTTTTATTTCTTTTGGTGTTTTATTAGTAAACATTTTAAGTGGAAATCCAATGTTCTCTTCAACAGTCATACTATCAAATAAAGCACTCCCTTGAAAAACCATCCCTATTTCTGTTCGTAAATCGCGCTTTTCATCTTTATTCATTTGACCATAAATTCTACCATCAAATGAAATATCACCACTATCAACATTGTGAATTCCTAATAAGGATTTTAAAAAAACAGTTTTTCCTGATCCACTTTGCCCAATCACTAAACTCGTTTGTCCAGCTTCAAATTTTGTAGTGATCCCTTTTAGTACTTTTTGCTCACCAAAACTTTTTTCTATATTGTTGACTTCAATCATTAGCTTAACATGATTTGGGTTAAAATATAATTCATTAAAATAATTACTACAGAAGTCCAAACAAAGGATACTGTACTTGCTTTTCCTACTTCAAGTGCACCACCTTTCATATAATAACCATGAAAAGCGGGGATTGTTGCCAATAAAAAAGCAAATACTAAGGTTTTTATGAAAGCATAAGTAATGTGAAAGGGAATAAAGTCTTCTTGTAAACCAGTTATAAATTGTTGGCTAGTAGCAAATCCTCCATATACCCCAGCTAAATAACCTCCAAATACCCCAAGAAACATGGCTATTCCTATAACGAAAGGATATAAAAGTAAAGCAATAATCTTTGGAAAAACTAAATAATTTAATGAGTTTACTCCCATAACTTCTAAAGCGTCAATTTGTTCTGTAACTCGCATGGTTCCTATACTGGAGGTTATGAAAGATCCCATTTTACCTGCCATAATTATAGAAATAAATGTTGGTGCAAATTCTAAAATAACGGATTGTCTTGTAGCAAATCCAATTAAGTATTTAGGAATCAATGGGTTGGTTAGGTTAAGTGCGGTTTGTATGGCAACAACACCACCTACAAAGAATGAAATAAAACAAACAATACCAAGTGAATCAATAACTAAGTCGTCAATTTCTTTGAATATTAACTGTCTCATTACGCTCCACTTTACTGGACGGTTTAGTAGATCTTTGAGCATAATGAAATAGCGTCCAATTTGCGATAAATAGCGAACTAGCATCATAATTTAAAAATATCTTCAAAAATAGTGAATTAAAATGTCAATTGCTTAGAAGAAAATTTGAAAATAATCGAATATTTTTTATTAACTAACGAAATAATTTTTCTTTCATTTTTTGCCAACGATATTTTCTAACAAATTGAGCTTGTTCTTGAGTGACTAACATGTTCTTTTTTTCTCGTTTGGCTTTCCAATATCCTTTTATGTAGTCGATAAATAATATAGGTTTGCCTTTACGTAGAGCTAATTTTAAAGAAGCAATGGTTGTAATAAAAAATCCATAACCTAAAGTATAGAATGCTTCCCCTTGTTTAAATCTAGCTGATTGATTGTAACTAGCGCCTGTTGGTTTTAAATGTTTAACATGTAAATCTTTATCTGTAACTATTTTCCAATTGTAGAACTTACATAGTAATTCGTCAACAGTATCCCAACCCATTTGAGCTTTTAATCCACCAATTTGATTAAATGTTTCTTTTCTGTAGGCTTTTAAGGCGCCTCTTATGTGGTCTTTATCGGTTAAGTTTTCCAACACCCAAGCGCCATTTTTCTCCACATAACAAAATCCGCCAACCATTCCAACATTCTTATCAGACTGAAAATGTTTGATGATGGTTTCAAAATAATGATTTGGAAAAATCAAATCGGCATCAATTTTTACTATAATATCGTAGTTTTCATCAATATGTTTTTCACCTTCCTGAAAAGCTTGAATAACTTTACTTCCGGGTAAATGAATGGCGTCTGATTTTTTATTGACTAATTCAATAAACGGATATTTAGAAGCATATTCTAAAACAATTTCAGCTGTTTTGTCAGTTGAATTATCATTAACAACAACTAATTTATTAGGTAAAACGGTTTGTTCTACTAATGATTGTAAAGTTAAAGCTATAAAAGCTTCTTCATTATAGGCCGGAATGATAATATAGTATTTCATTTGACTAATCACTATTTACTAATTACTAGTCACTCTTTCTGCATAAATCAAATAATATCTTGGTGTGATCCATCTTAAAAGAGGTCGTAAACCAAGTTTTTTCACGGGATGTGTAAATTTAACTCTATCAATAATTTTATAACCTGCTTTTTCCAATAACCAATCTAATTGCCAATCTTCAAATTCATGATAATGACGGTCCCACATATCTGTTTTACTTCGGTAAGCAGGGGAAAACCATAATCTAAGTGGGATTGAAATCAAAATCTTATCTGCTTTTACATTTTTTAAAACAGTATAAGGATTTAATAAATGTTCAAATATTTCAAAAGCAGTAAATACATCATAGCTTTTACTTTGTAAGGCTGATTGGTTTTCGTCAACATCCTCACCATCTGTATTTATTACTTGGTAGCCATTATCTTTCATGATTTTTGAAAAAGGATTGGGTACTCCTAAATCGAAAATAGTTTCATTGGTTTTGATGTGTTTTTTTAAAAACTCTAGTGTTATATTAAAGCGTTTACTTGGATATGTTTTCTCGTACATGTAACTTCCAATTTAATTTGATTTGGCAAAAGTAACTATTAACTCTAAACTACAAATTATAAACGCTAAAAAATTACATTTCATAAACGAATGCATTGATGTTCATTCCAGCTCCAACTGAGGCGAAAATGATGACATCTCCTTTGTTTAATTGTTGGTTTTCAATTTTACCTTTGATTAATAAATCATACAAAGTAGGTACTGTAGCAACACTTGAGTTACCCAGTTTATGAATACTCATTGGCATTATATATTCAGGAGGGCTTTGTTTGTATATTTTAAAAAAGCGATGAATAATGGCTTCATCCATTTTTTCATTTGCCTGATGGATTAATACTTTTTTTACTTTCGTAATATCAAGTCCACTTTTGTCAAGGCAAGAAGCCATTGCTTTTGGCACATTACTTAGGGCAAATTCATATATTTTTCTTCCATACATTTTAATATAGCGAATATCTGGGTCGTGTGTTGAGTTAAATGAATTTCCAAAATATAAGAAATAAGCTTCATCATATGAGAAGGTTGCAGATTCATGTGCCAATATTCCGCCCTCTTCATCTGAGGCTTCAATAATTGTTGCTCCAGCCCCATCGGAATAAATCATAGAGTCTCTGTCGTGTCGATCTACCACTCTTGATAAGGTTTCTGCACCAATTACTAAACATTTTTTTGCCATACCTGCTTTGATGTAAGCTTGAGCCTGAATAACTCCTTCTATCCAACCTGGACAACCAAATAAAATGTCGTAGGCTACGCATTTTGGATTTTTAATACGTAAATCATGTTTAACTCTACTTGCTAAACTAGGTAAAATATCCGTTTGAATAGCGCCATGTTTCACATTTCCAAAGTTGTGGGCAAAAATGATATAATCTAATGTTTCTGGATCAATATTAGCATCTTCAATAGCGCGTTGAGCAGCTATAGTAGCTATGTCTGAAGTGTTCAAATTATTAGTAACATATCTTCGTTCTTCTATTCCAGTAATCTCTAAAAATTTTTGAGCTACAATTTCATTAGATTGGGGAAAATCTGAACCATCTTCATTTAAGAAAATGTGTTTTGCAAAATCTAAATTAGTTACTACTTCGGTGGGAATGTAGCATCCTGAACCTTTAATTTTAATACCCATTGTTTTTTTTTGTGAATGTACTTATTTTAACGTTGAAGAACTGTATTGAATTGTTTATTTCATGAAGAATTACATAAAATTTAAAATTATAGGCTCAAAAAAGTATTATTCTAATTATAAACTCCATTTATTGAAAAAATTTTATTCGCATTACAGTAGCCATATTTAAACTCATTTTTTTCATCACATCACAATTTGGTCCGTCAAAATTTTCGTCAATTGAAGTGTATAAATGGTCTAACCAAATTTCAAAATGTTCGTGACTAAAGGGGTGTTTGTCATGAATATCTTTGTGAATTTGAAACATATTATTGCTGTATCCTCCCTTTAAAAATAATCCTTGTTCCCAAAAATCAGCTAATATTTCGAAGTGTTTTTCTAAATGTTGGTCTACATCAGTAGCTTTGGTGAAGAAAAAATTTATCGAATTGTCTTT
>CAYNNB010000109.1:0-4557 GCA_964398425.1 uncultured Flavobacterium sp. | reverse complement strand
ATCATCATTAGTACAAGAAGTAATTAAAAAGCATGTAGAAGCTACCGCGATAAAAGCATAAATTTTCATAAAAATCATTTTAAAATTGAACAATAGTGAGTTGTGCGGTGCTTTTGCATCGCAAATGATTTTCTGAAAAAGCTGGGAGTACTTTGACAGCAGTTTTTTAATGCTTGGTTATTTTTTTAAACCAATCCCCTCATTAAAAAACCAAATTGAATTCAACTGTTCTGTGTTTCGAACAGTTCAAAAGTAGAGGGACATTTCTGAAAAAAACAGAAAATAAAAGCCATTTTAGTAAGTGGTAACTTTTTAATAGTGAATGACATAAAATAGAGGATGACTAACAAAAACAGATCATCCTAATCGTTTGATAATTAAATCAATTTGTTCCTTGTAAGTTCTAGAAAAAGGTAGTTTGATGGTATGGTCCAATAAATAACAATCTGATTTACCAACATTAATTCGAGTGACATAATCAAGATTAACAACATAACTGTTATGAATTCTAAAAAAGGAAGAAGGTAATTGACATTCGTAATATTTTAAGGTTTTAAACCCCGAAATCACTTTGCCCGATAAAAGATGGATATCAGTAGTATTATTATCGGCTTTTAAGTATAAAATATCATCTAAACTTATAAAGTGATAATCACCATTGGAACGAACACATAGTTTGCTAGAGTCTTTTTTTTGTTGTCGCATTGAAAATTTATACAATGATTTTCTAATTTCTATTTCTTGTAGTGGTAATAAAATAAAATCGGATGAATTATGTTTTATAGCTGAGTAAGCCATTTTCTCCTCTTTGTGTATTCCTATGACATAAGGCGAATATTCTGTAAACTCTTTCAGTTCATACAATAAGCTAAGTGGAATTTCATCAGAAAAGTGAAAAAAAAGAATATCGGGTTTTTTTATTAAAAGAGATTGTAATGCAGATTCATAATTTTTACAATAGCCTACACACAAGTAGTCTTCAAATGGTTGAAAATTAGTTAAATTTTCATCAATTGTAGCTAAAAAATCGACTATGATGTAGGTTTTTAACACGATTTGTATAAATTTGATGCAAATTAGATTTCATTTTTAATTTTTTTTACGGTTTTATTAAGTATTTTTTACGGTTTTGTATGAAAAACAAAAAAAGGAATATTTTGGTTATTGATGATCATCCGATGAATTCAGATGCGTATATAAATTTGATAAAGTCCAATGAAAAATTTGAAACTTCATCCTTCTTTAAAGCAACGGATTGCCGCACTGCTTTTAATTTGATTAGCCAAGCAAAAAAAACAGCATCACCATTCGATGTAGCACTAATAGACATCAGTATTCCTGAATACAGAGAACAAAAATTATTGTCGGGTACTGATGTAGCCATGTTGATCAGAACTACATTTCCCGATTGCATCATCATCATGTTAACCATGCATACTGAAGCACTAGTTTTGTTTAATGCTTACAAAAAAGTGAATCCAGAAGGTTTTATTTCGAAGAACGATATCGATTTTGAAATGTTTCCAATCGTTTTTGATACAATTCTAAATTCTAAAGATTATATTTCACCCGCTATAAATAGTGGAATGGAAAAAATACTTAAACAACAAATTTGCTGGGACGAATGGGATGCGCAAATTTTACTTCACTTAAACAAAGGGGTTCCAACAAAAGATTTACCTCAATACATTCAACTCTCATTAAGCGCTATCGAGAAAAGAAAAGCAGCACTTAAGCAACAATTATTCAATAAAAAGGTAAACGATAAAGAGTTGATTGAAAAATGTAAAATCTTAAACTTAATCTAAGAAATAGTATTTCATTTCAATTTAAATAAAGACAACAATACATTAATCCCACTGGGACGTATCTCATATTGTAATTATAGATTTTAATCGGATGCAATTTCCTTCTTATTAATTCCTTCAAGTAATAATTGGATTGATTTAGTTATCATGGGCAGTACATAAACCAATGCTATTTGTTATAAATGCGTTCTTGTCTAAATCTTTTTTTAGTAGAAAACCCCATCAATTAAAATAGTCGAGAGTTTTGTTAAACACACCTAAATCAAATGATTTGAACCTTGTAATGAATGGCTCGATTATTGCTGTTTTTGAGACCATTTAAAGGCTTATTTCTCCCTCGGTAGAGTTGCCAATAAAAATAAGTAAGCTCTATTATTAAGTATAAAAATCAAACGAGTTAAAATATTTTTTTTTCTTATGACTTTATTGCAGGTTATGGAGGATTTTCTGAAAACTAATTACTGGACTTATTAACATAACTTGCGCATTTTGTGTTTTTTCAAATAAAGTTTGAGTAATTGTTGAGCAATCGTTGAAGAGAGTAATGTTTTCTATACCCTACGGCTATTAGGCTATAATCGAGTTTTGCAAGATCTGTAGTTATATTTCTTTTTTTTAAGCTTTTATCAAAGCGAATTTTAATCTATTGTTGAAAAAAGTTACTATTTTTTTTGAAAGTGGATTTTGATAAGTTTTCTGTTTTTTGTAATTTGTGGTACGCTAAATACATGAAAATATAGAGTTAGCTAATTGTTTAACGTATAAAATTTATTTGCCATTGAAAACGGATGTTGCCATTTTAGAAGAAAAAGTAGAGGTATTAACAAAATTAGTTTCTGACTTAAGTAAAAATCAAGATTTACAGGTTGATTATTATGATAATGCCGATGTGAAGAGAATTTTTAGACTCAGTGATTCTACTTTGTTTCGTTATCGTAAAGATAATAAAATTCCTTACACAAAATGGGGAGGACGAATTTGGTATCCAAAATCGTTTTTCAAAGAATCATTCATGAATAAAGTGAAAAACAAACACTTATTATAAGTTTTTGATTTCACTAGGTGACTTGATATTGCCTAGTATTTCTTCACTTTTTTTTAACTATAGCAGTATAATTAAAGCGCCCTATAGCATTTTTGCTGCTTTTCTTTCCTTTTTTTTTATTTACACTGTTTTTCAATCCTAGTGCTACTATAGGTAGCTATAGGCTATCGGTCTTGTCCTGCATTTTATTTTTAATTCAAGCTTTACCGCTTGTTGCAGTGGTTTTTATAAAAGCCAAACGATACTGCTTTCTTTTGTTTTCCTAACTTTTTAGTTAAGGACTAAGTCTTGTTTTTTTTGATTCTTCTGCTCTTTTTTTATTCTTTTTACTGGTTTGAATCAGGATTCGCTTTAACGTTGTTCGTAGCCGCTTGTGTTTTTGCGAAGGCCATACGAACAAAATACGAACAAAACACGAACAAAACCCCTCTAAAAACCGACCCAACCATGCATTAATATGCAAATGCGGTCAGGTAAAGTCAATAGAAGTCATTCAAAGTCATTGCATTTCACAGCTAGTCAACAACAGTCAAGAACGGTCAAAACCAGTCAAAAAAGCGCAAAAAAAGTCATTTGATATCAATTCAGGTTATTATAGTTTAAATGTAATCAAATGCAGTTAAAATACTGTTTGTCAATTATTTGACTTGTTTTTTGAAAAATGGTTTTTTTATCTTTGTCCCTGTATTTTGATAGCGCGCATCACTTACAAAAGGTTAATGTTTAATTTATAATTTTTAAAAATATGGCAACATATAACAAAGGCATTTTAGGTGCTTTCTCTGGAAAAGTTGGTCCTGTAGTGGGGGCTACTTGGCGAGGTAAATACGTTATGCGTAGTTTACCCAAAAAAGGCAATCGTTTGCCTACTGAATTTCAGCAAGTGCAACGCACAAAGTTTACGATGGTAACGGAATTCTTAAGTGGAATTCAACCCGTAGTGAAACGCTATTTTGGTCGTGAAAATGGGACTAAAACTCGACGCAATCAAGCGATGTCGTACTTAATTAAAGAGGCAATTGTGTTCAATGACCCTGATTATGAATGGGATTACTCCAAAATTTTGATCAGTAAGGGGGATTTACTCGGTATTGATAATGGGCAAGTGGAGTTAGGAACCGACCAAAACATTGATCTAAGTTGGATTAATAACAGCGATCAAGGGGAGGCATTGGCTACTGATAAATTGGTTGTGGTGGTGTATGAACCTACTTTGAAAGCGACTGTGTATAGTTTAAATGCGAGTACTAGAAGTAGCGAGTCGGTAACACTAGAATTGCCAAACTATTTATCTGGTTTTAAAGTTCATGTGTGGGCCACCTTTGCTTCTGAAGATGATGCTTTTGTGGCAACGAGTCACTACTTAGGTTCGGTAACATTAAGTTAATTTTAGAGGTATATTAGTGTTCGTACCTGCGATTTATAAACGCTCTGCCAGTAATGGTGGAGCGTTTTTTTTTTTGCTAGTACCTCATTTTTTGGAATGCGAAATTGATAAGATGCAATGATTTTTAAACTTGTTGTCCTTGAATTGTACTAAATAGCTGTTTGCTTACTATTGGTTGTGACTTTTTATTGAATGGGTTGTTAAAATTGTTATTGATTAGTTGAAAATTACGTCATAAAAATTGTATGAATTCATTTTTTTTGTTATGTTTGGGACTATAAGATTTTTAAAACTACTATGAGTAAAACTACCGTAAA
>CAYNNB010000108.1:0-4574 GCA_964398425.1 uncultured Flavobacterium sp. | reverse complement strand
TAAGTTTTAGTTTTCTTCGTACGTTGTTCGTATAAACGCCTTTTTTACGAAGCGCATACGAACAAAATACGAACAAAATACGAACAAAACCCCTGTAAAATTGACCTAACCTGTCAACTGATGTCAAACTAAGTCAAAACCAGTCAAGCTAAGTCAAAACCAGTCAAAACCAGTCAAAATAGAATAAAAGTAGATGTATAGTTAATTTAGGACGGGTCAAAGATTATTCAAGGTCGAGTCAAAGCCCACTTTAAAGCATAGATTGTGCATGAAAAGGCTAGGAAAAAAAGATCGCTAAAAGGACAAAAGAAAATAAGTAGATAGTAGGAAAAGATCAATCAATAAAGGGTCATGCTTAAAATTCTTAATGAATAGGTTTGCAAGAGAACTTACTGTAAAATACGGAATCAAGGCAGGTCAACTCAAATGTACTCATTGAGTCGAAAAAAAAGCCTTAATTAGGAATAATTCAGGCTTACATTTATATGGTTTTAGTTAGCTATTAAACTTTATTTACGAAGCAATTCTTTTACTACCGTTTCTGCGGCATGTAAACCAAATAGGGCAGGCATCCAACTATTGGTACCATAAAATGATTTCTTAAAATTGGTGCCATCCGTAGTTTTTAAACTTGTCTCATCCGGATGTTCTAAGGAATACACCGCTTTAACACCACTTGAAATACCTTCTTTTTTCAATCGTTTACGAATGTTTTTGGCTAACGGACACACTTCTGTTTTACTAATGTCTCGTACCACTATCTTTTGGGATAAGAATTTACCTCCTGCGCCCATGTTGCTAATTACCTTTACTTTTTTACGCTTAGCAGCTACAATGAGGTTTAATTTTGGTGTAATACTGTCAATGCAGTCTAATACATAATCAAAATCAGGGGAAACAATTTCTTGTGCACGCTCAGGGGATAAAAACTCTTCCACACGGGTTAAATTTAACTCAGGGTTGATATCCATCAAACGATCTCCCACAATTTTGACCTTCGGTTGCCCCACCGTACTGTGCAAAGCAGGTAACTGACGGTTGATATTCGTAATATCTACAATGTCTCCATCAACTATGGTCATGTTTCCCACTCCTGCGCGGGCTAAAAACTCTGCAGCAAAGGATCCTACACCGCCCAATCCAACTACAAGTACTTTTGCATTTCTTAATTTTTCTAATCCTTCTGGCTTGAATAATAATTCAGCTCTTTCTTGCCACTTTGCCATTTTTCATCTAATTAATAATTAGTAACTAGTGAATAGTAATTAGTTTTATTGTTCTAATTTTAAACACAGGTTTCTAAATAATTTATCTATTTTCTAACTTCTTTAATATTTCAATCTTCTCTTCCAAACACTCTTTGGTAATTCTCCCAAACAATCGATTGCATTTCTTCTAAAGATATGTTTCTACATTGTGCTGCAAAAGTATAAACTTCTTCTAAACTTTCAGTCATTGTATCTGTCTCTAAAAATATTTTCTCATTCGGAATTTGTGCAAATACTTTTCCTAATTCAGGATTACGTAGTAAGTATTTACCAAAGGATAAATAAAAATCTTGGTTTAATAATTGGCTTGCTACTTGTGCATTTTTAGAAAAGCCATGAAGAATAAAAGGGCAGGAGAGGCCACTGTTTTTTTTACTCAAAATCACCTCATCAAAAGAAGCCACACAATGAATAATGACTGGTTTTAAAAAAGTCCGGTTTATGTCTAATTGGGCTTCAAAAGCATCAATTTGAGTGCTATAGATTTTATCTATACGTTTATCTAATCCACACTCTCCCAGTGCAATACATTTGTTTGATGAAAGTTTAGATTTAATTATTTTTAAGTCAGACGCTAAACGGCCTTCTTCGATGTACCAAGGGTGAATACCAATAGAATATGTAGAGAAATCGTCTCGAAATTCATGTGGATATTGATTAATTATTTCAATAGTGTTAGGAAGATTATTTGAAGTGTGCGTGTGTAAATTAACATATTTCATGGCGAACTATTTTTAACAAAATTATATAATTTTTAATTGATGATTGGTTAAAATACCTTTTGTAAATTTGTCTCTCAAATATAGCTATGATTTTAAAAGCACTACAAGCCTATCTTAATAACTTCAAAGGATTCTCTAGAGAAATCTGGATTCTTACCCTGATAACCTTTATTAATCGTGCCGGAACGATGGTTTTACCCTTCTTGTCCAAGTATTTGCATGAAGATTTGCATTTTTCTTTATCGCAAGTGGGGACTATTATGGTGTTTTTTGGTGTCGGATCGATGTTGGGTTCCTGGTTAGGGGGTAAACTTTCTGATACTATTGGGTTCTACAAAATCATGGTATTTAGTTTGTTGACTAGCGGCTTGTTGTTTTTTGGTTTGCAATTCATTTCTTCTTTTGAAGCAATGTGCATCAGTATGTTCATCATTATGACCATTGCCGACATGTTCCGTCCAGCCATGTTCGTTTCATTAGGTGCTTATGCGAAACCAGAAAACCGAACTCGCGCGTTAACTTTGGTGCGATTAGCCATCAATTTAGGATTTGCTGCAGGTCCGGCCTTGGGTGGTTTAATCATTATGAATATTGGCTACAAAGGACTTTTTTGGGTAGACGGAACTACTTGTATTATAGCTATTTTGATATTCTGGCTTAAAGTAAAAGAGAAAAAGAAATCACCTTATCAAGATAAAGAACATCCGGGTGAAATTTTAGTAGATTCGGTATTTAAAGATAAAGTATATTGGATCTTTTTAGTCTCTACATTGATTGTGGGAATCATGTTTTTTCAATTGTTTACAACCGTGCCTGTGTACCATAAAATGCAGTTTAATTTAACCGAATTACAAACTGGTTTATTGCTCACCTTAAATGGAGTTTTGGTTTTTTTCTTAGAAATGCCCATTGTAAATTATATTGAAAAGAATAAAGTCGATAAAATCAAAGTCATCATCTTTGGATGTTTGTTCATGACCATTAGTGTCTTTTTATTGCTTATCAATTTTTGGTCGGGCGTACTTATTATTATGATGTTGTTCATGACCTTTGCCGAAATGTTTTCTTTTCCGTTTTCCAATAGTTTTGCTATGAGTCGTGCACCGAAACACCATCAAGGGAGGTATATGGCTATTTTTACTATGACTTATAGTTTGGCACATATATTAAGTGCTAAAGTTGGTTTTACGATAGTAGAATGGTACGGTTATCAAGCCAATTGGTTGTTTATGGGGGTGCTTGGAATCATTGGAACTTTATTAGGGTTTTGGGTACTTAAATTGGTTGACAAAGAGTTTAAACTAAAAAATTAGTTGAAAAACTATAAAAATAGTTTGTTAACTAAAAATATAGTTGTATGTTTGTATAACTAAAAAAGTAGTTATGCAAAAATTGACCAACAAAGAAGAAGAAGTAATGCATATTTTATGGCGATTAAAAAAAGCTTTTGTAAAAGATGTATTAGCAGAAATAACGGAAGACAAGCCACACTACAATACCTTGTCAACAATCATTAGAAATTTAGAAGAAAAAGGATATGTGTCTTATGAGGCTTATGGGAATTCGCATCAATATTATCCCATTATAGCATTGGAGGATTACAGAAAGACCTTTATGAAAACGGCGATACAGAATTACTTTGATAATTCGTATAAAAACTTGGTTTCGTATTTTGCTGAAGAAGAAAAGATTTCAGCTGAAGAACTACGCGAGATACTTTCTATCATCGAACAAAAGAAATAAGTATGCATCCGCTGTTTGAATATCTATTTAAGGCCAACGGATTATTGATCTGTTTTTACCTGTTGTATAAGTTTGTATTGGCTAAGGATACCTTTTTTCAATTTTCTAGATATTATTTGCTAGGAGGGATTGTTGTGTCGGTTGTTTTGCCTTTCATTACATTTACAAAAATCCAATACATTGAAGTAAAAGAGGTTTTTATACCAAAATCCGCTTCAACTGAAACAGTGAATTTTATTCCAGTGACTTCAACAGAGCCTGTACATTCTATCAATTGGGAAACCATTATACTGATAACTTATGGGGTAATAGCCTCTATTTTAATACTTAAACTCCTAATAGGTTTAGGAAAGCTTTTTTCGGTAATTAAACAATCTGAACGAATTGAAAAGCAACGCAGAACCTATTTGCAATCGCACTTGGTGCAATCGCCATTTTCCTTTTTCAACTACATCGTGTACAATCCTGAACTGATCAATCAGGACGAATTAGAAGCGATTTTGTTGCATGAAGAGGCGCATTCGAACCAAAACCACAGTGTCGATACCTTATTAGTTCAATTCATTACAATTTTCTTTTGGTTCAATCCAGTGGTTTGGTTGTATCAAAAGAGTGTGGTTCAAAATTTAGAGTTTTTAGCCGATGAAGCTGCCATTGCTCAAGTAAAAGACCGAATCGTCTATCAAAAAGCCATGTTAAAATTCAACACTAAAACAGCTAGTTTTGTTGCCAGTAATTCATTCAATCAATCATTAATCAAAAAACGAATCGTTATGTTAAACACAAAACAAACAAACAAAAACCAAGCGTGGAAGTTTGGTTTAATTCTTCCCGTATTAGT
>CAYNNB010000107.1:0-4615 GCA_964398425.1 uncultured Flavobacterium sp. | reverse complement strand
TTTAATTTAATAATGCACTACGAGTTATAAATTAAAATCCATTTATTTATCTTTAGAGGTTTCGCATTTTGTGTAGATTAAAAAATAGAGTGCAATAAATTCTATAAATCTCTATACGAAATACGAAACCAAATATATACAAAAAACACTGAATATATAGCATGTAGGTAAAATTTATCAAAAAATTTGCACTTTCGCAAACTTTCGTATATTTGGGTGTTGGGCAAAAGGCGCAAAGCACCTTTGCCCAACAGGCGCGCCCTTCGCCCAACTCGTCGCTTGACAAAATCAAACGACATCGTCAAGCGCGCGCCTGTTGTGCGTCAGTGTAAAAAGCCAAACGTACAAACAGCACATTTGGTTTTTTGCCGACACGAAAGCCAAAGCTGAAAAAACCAAAAGAGCTGTTTTTTGCCAACGCTCGGACGAAAACGAACAGAATAAATTAACTTAGACGAAAAATTATAAATTGATAAATGAGCAAAATATTTAAAGACTACTTAACTGACTTTGATGTAAAATTTAAAGACTTAGATTTTATTGATAAATCCTTTCACGAAAAAGAACTTGGAGTAGTTTCTTTTGCTTCTAAAGCAAATTGCAAAGACACAAACGGAAATTTCAGCGAAGAATACATTAGAACAAGATTTGTTTACGCATTGGTAAACAGTGGTTTTTTCCCAAAGGAAATTTTATGTATTGAGTTTAACATACCAAAAGGAAATAACGGAAAAGCATTAAAACCAGATGTTGTTGCCTTCAAAAATACGGATTGGTTAAAAGTATATGAAGATGCAAAAGCAAACAAGAACTTCAAAAAACTAAGACAAAACTATCTTGTAATTTTTGAAACTAAAAAGAATAACAAATCTTTAGAAAGTGCTATTGAAAACCAATTAAGACCAGCACTTGCAGAAAACGAATCAAAAGAAAGGGTTTTTGGAGTTTATTTTGACGACAAACCAGATGTTCTAGTTTTCAAAAAAATTGGAAATTCTCCAATTAGAAGGTTTGATGAATCAATAGAATTATCTGGTTCAGGAATTATAAACCTAAATTATGACAAGCGAGATAGTTTACTTGACTTCCCTACTTATCAAGACTTTGAAAACAACAATAAAAGTATTTCAGATGTAACTAAACTTACAACAAACGCACTTGATGCAATTGATGAATCAGCATTTGAAGATTTTTTAGCAGAATTAAAAAGAATTGCAGACAAAGAGAAGCCAAAACACTCGGAAAGAGATTTAATTGTAGAGTTTTTGACTTTAAAAGTTTTTGATGAAAAAAGAAGTAAAAGAGAAAAGTCAAATCTAAAATTCTACATTGAACCATCTGAGAAAAAATCTGATGGTTTAGCCGAAAAATCATTCAGAGAAAGGATTGATAAACTTTATAAAGATGCTAAAAGAGAATATGTAAATGTACTCTCAACACCTTATTTTTCTTACGATTCACAATTTAGACCTTCAAACTCTAATGAAGAAAGATTTTTAATTGCATTGGTTGAATCGCTACAAAAAAGAGCAATTCTTAAAGCGAAGAACGAGAGTTTCAACCAAATCATTTTCAACAACTTCGGTAACGACAAACAAAAAGCAGACAACGGACAATTCTTTACACCAATTCCAGTTGTGAAGTCTATAATCCAAATGCTCAACCCAATAAAAGGAGAAGAATTATGCGACCCTTGTTGTGGTATTTGTGATTTCCCTGCAATGGCATTTAGACACGCACACAGAAATGACGAAGAATATCCACCAAATGCAAGTCATTATTACGGTTTTGACATTGAAAATAATAACTTAAAACTTGCTGAACTTAACTTGGTGCTAAATGGAGATGGCGGTGCCGTATTAAAAAATATGAACTCTATCTCGCAGAAACTTTTAGAAAACGGCTCAATTCTTAAAGTTGGTGAGTTTACAACAACAAATTTTGAAACAGAAACTTGGCAACATAAGGACGACACAGAAAAGGAGCTTAAAAAGTTCAAAATAATTGCTACCAATCCACCATTTGGGAAAGGTCGAGATTTAAAGACAGGTAAAGAAGGAAAATGGGATGTAGCAAAAGAAACAGTTGAACTTTACGAAACATATAAAGTAAAGCCAACACCAAACTCAAAAGGTCAAATTACACTTCCTAATTCTATGGATATGGGTGTGATATTTTTGGAAAATGCCTACAAACTTTTAGAAGAAGGCGGAAGAATGGGCATTGTATTATCTAATTCAATTGCTTCAATTGCTGAATGGGAAAACGTTAGAAAATGGCTTATTGAAAGAATGCGGATAGTTGCTTTATTTGACTTACCTGCCAACACATTTGGAGAAACAGGTGTTGCAACAACCGTAATAGTTGCATACAAACCTAAAAATGACGAAAAACATTTGCTTGATAATGATTATGAAATCTTTATCAAGGAAGTTGAAAGTATTGGTTATGAAGTAAAAACTGTAAAAAGAACAATTACTTTTAAACCTCAATTCATCATAAACGAAGACACTTTTGAACATACTAGCCAGTTGGATGAAGACTTTTCTAGTATGCAAAATGAATTTCAAGAATTTCTAAAGCGTCAAGAATTAGAAATTAAAAACGCATTCAACCTAGACAAGTTTTAAATATGAGTAATTTTTTAATCAAACCAACTAGCATTAAAAAATCTGATATTTTAAATAAGGTTTTTTCACTGCATCCATCTGAACACAAGAAAATTGACATTAGAAATAGAAATCTAAAATCAATATCAAATCTTGTAGTCGCAGAAGGCGTTGGTGAGCAAATTAATGTAGATGAATATTTGAATTTTAATTCCAATTATACGCTTGTAACTATTTCAAATATGAGTAAGTGTATTATTGATGAAAATCAAGGAGAGCGTATTTCACCATTTATCTACAATGATTCATCCAAGAAACTTTCCAAAGGTGATGTTCTTGTTAGTAGAAATGCTTCACTCGGGAAAATTACATTGGTTAATAAAGATTTCAACGGTATTTTAAATGGTGGCATATCATATTTGAAATTTAAAGAAGATAAAAAGTATTATGCTTTTGCCTTTTTCTTACTTGATTATGGTGCTGATTATTTGACTGTATTAACATCAGGTGGTGGAACGCAAAAAAATGCAAAAAGGCAAAATCTGTTAGACTTAAAAATTCCATTTCCAACCTCTAAAAATCATAAAAGTCCAGAGTTGATTGAAAAATATGTTTCACTACTCACTCAAAATATTATTGATAAGGAAGAACAAATTGAAAATCGCCAAAAGAATATTGACGATTTAGTTTATACAGAATTAAGAAATAATCAGAAATCTAATTTTAGTTATTCGTTACCAAAAAAATCAGATTTATTATCCCATAAAAGAATAGATACAGGTTTATATACTGATAAATACAAAGAAGAAAATCACTTGATAGAAAATTATAAAAATGGATTTTCGTCAATTAACTCATCAAAATTTAAAAGTGGCTCTACACCAAAAACAAGAATATTTAATGCGTCTAAATCATCTTTAAAATGGATTACACCAACAAATATTTCTGACGAAGGATTTTACAATCCGATAGAGAAAATATCAATGCCTACTTCAAATAACCTTAAAAAAGATTGTATTCTTTTTATTAACAGAACTTCCAAAGGTAAGAAAGGAGAATATGTAGGAATTACTTGTTTTTATGATGTAAGTTATTACGGTGAAGGACAACATAATCAAGGACTTTATAGAATTGAGCATTTATCGAAAGATGAAATGATTTTCACTACCGCTTTTATGAACTCAAGAATTATGAGAAAAATTTGCGGTAATATTTCAATTGGTTCTAAAATGAAAGAAATGAAATCTTATGATTTTGCAACCTTAAAGTTTCCAAAGTTTGACAAATCATTAAAGCAGAAAATTGGAAAACTTTACTATAACAATATTGACAAAAGGAATTTTGATTTTGACAACTATTTAGAGAGTGAAAAAGTTAGAAATCAAGAATTAGGCATCTTTCAACTAAATACCGAAATCATTGAAATTAAAAAAGAACTAGAAATAATTCTGAATAAGATAATAACAGAAGAACCAATTGTACTGAATGCCAAAGCTTAAAGCCATACACATTTGCAATTCGCACCAGCCCAAGATAAAGCCAAAAATTGCAAAAGAGTATGTCTTTGCCAACGCTGACAGAAAGACGACTAAAATATTGAATATCAAAATGAAAAAAGAACACCGAACGCACAACAGCCGTAACTGTTGCACAACTACCATTTTCTCAAAACAATTTACAAAAACATAAAAACTCAACCTCTTTAGAAGCAATTTTAGAGAGGTTTGTTTTTAAGTTGTAGTTCAAAATCATAGAATTTGAATGGTTTACAATGGCTTTTTTGAAGGCTAAAAGACTGATTTTACAAAAGCAAAGTACTTCCCTTGTTTTAAGGAAATAACTTGAATATGTCGCACATTTATAAAAACAACTTTTCTGTATTTTGTACTGGTTTTTTACTATATTCGTAAAGAGAATTACTTCGCGTGTTCGCTGTCGCTCGGGTGTGAAGTTTTTTACAGTCTGACGTTAGCGGTCATTTTAAATTCAGTCGTGAAAAGGAAACT
>CAYNNB010000106.1:0-4787 GCA_964398425.1 uncultured Flavobacterium sp. | reverse complement strand
CTCAAAGTTTAGATTGTTTTTTATAGGATTTCGTGAATGTAAACATTTGAGAGGCTCTCCCTGCTAGTTTCTGGCAGGGCAGTCTACTCGATTGGCAGATGTTTTTTAATATTCGATTTTTACTAATTTATTATTCTCAAAATATAATCTTTTACTCCAACTATAAATAAAAGTTTCTTTTGCAGTTTTAGCTGTTTTTTCAACGTCTGTTCGTATTGGAATTCCCCAAGATTCTTTACACACTTCTTTTGTCATTCCAATTTCTACTTTATTCTGTGAAATTAAAATGGCATTTTCTTTACCGTATTTTTGGGTTAATTTTTCAAGTTTATTTTTGTTTTTAGTAACGATTTCCTTTTTTGCTTTGTTTTTTGAAGCAATTTCTAAATTATAATCATCGACAGACATAAATTTAAGTCCAGCTCCTACAAAATTGCCTAGTTCTTTGACAATACTGAACTTATTAAAATATATATTGTCAACTATTGGAGTAGATATAATCTCACCTGCATTACTTTTCATTATTAAGCAAATCATTTCTTCTCCTTCTTTTTCTAAAATGCTAACTTCACAATTCCATTCACCACCATACATTTTTTTATCAATTTTAACCCATTCATTTGTAGCTTCATTGTTAAAGCCATCTTCACGCCAATAACTTGCTATAATATATTTTTTATTTTCATAAGTTTTTTTCAAATTCAAGAAATAGGGAACCAAAATAATTGATTTATGGTCATTTTTTAAATTATAATAATATGTTTCTCCGTTTTCATCATTTATAAGTTCAAATACATTTTCATTAATCATATCGTTTGAGTATGAATTAACTTTTTTTTCGGTGATATTTTTTATAGTAAAATATTTGTTTTGATAATTATCACATCTTTTACCTTCTGAAGTATAAATTGGTGAAAAAGATTTCAAAGTATAAATTTTTTGTCCAATATATTGTTTATAATCATCAGGATTTTCATAATTTATAATATTACTTCTTCCGTCATATATTAATTGTTCCTTTACTTTTTCTTTTACTTCAATTTTTGATGTTGTAATTTGGGAATAAATAGAAAATGATGAAAAAAATAATATTATTAGTGCAATATGTTTCATTTTAAGAAAAGTTATAAATTGTTGTTTTACGTTCGTTCGGGCAAAATATCTGCCAACGTCAGATCATGAAAAAACCCACAATCTTCAAAACAAATATAGTATAATATTTGTATGATCAGTTGGTTTTTCTTATGTTTATTCATGCACCTATTCAAGGAATTTCATGTCATCAGCTTCAAATGAGTAGCTAAGAAGATGAAATCATTGATTGAATATCCAAGAAGTAAACACCCTAAAAAACCAATGAATATACTTCAAAGAAAAAAGAGAAAACTAAATTCTCTTGTAAATCTTTATAAAATCATATCAAAATCCCCATAGTGGATAGACAGTAATCGGTTCCGTTCAACAGGAGTTTCATTGTTGGCTTTGCAAGCCCAACGAACTCTAGCTATTAGGCGTAGTTTTATTTGTAGAAATTCTTATAGATCATTTCTAAAAATTCTACTTCTTTTTTATTTATTCCTTTTTCTTTGGAACCTTCGTGTGCAACTTGATTACGATATGAATTGAAATATGAAATCCATTTTAATACGTCTTTTTTATTTTTTCCAATACCAATATCTATAGAAAAATGATTTTCAAAAGTTTTGAAATTATCAATTTCTATTTCTGGTTTTTTCGTCCAATAATTTTCGATTATTGTTTTATAATCATTTATATTAAACATTTCAGTCCATTCAACTCTTTTATCAATTTTCTCTTTATAATTTTTTTCATTTTCATCATTCGCTCTCTGCTGACATGCGGTTTTGATCTTGTTAATCTCTAATTCCCAGTCTTCACTAAAAAGTAGTTTTAGATTATCAAGAACAATTTTTTTCATATATCTTTCAACTTCTTTAATATATGTACGTCCTTTTGTTTGGTATTCTTCATTTTGTCGTTCATTATAGTCAATTAATTCAATAGGGTTGTAGTCATTACAAGTTTGATTGACTATACTTTGAAAAAATCTTAGCCATTTAGTGTCGGCTCCTGCGCCTAGTAAAGCTAATTGCTTTTCTTCTTCTTCTTTAGTTATATTAGTTATACCATCTAATAAAGCTTTTAAATACTTTTTTAAATAGTTAAACCTTTCATCATTTGGTGTATCTCTATTAACCTTACCTGAAATAGTTAAATGTTTATTTAAATTCCCTACTAAAGATACAAATGCATATGTTCCTCGATTAGAGATAATAAAATATTTTTCTTTATTAAAAATTTCATTATACTCGGATTCAACATAATTGTAACAACTACTAATAAGATCAACTATTTTTTTTCTTGTTGAAATCATTTCTTTATTATGATCTTGATTATTAGTGTTATATAAAGATCCAATTAGTGAATCCTCATTATACTTATTGCCTTTAGCTGTTGGTAACAAACCACAACTTGATAATGCAGCCATGAAAGGTTTAAAAGTTAATAATGATTTATCTTCACCAACTGAAATTTTATTGAATAATGGACTATTCTCTGAGTTAGCAATTTTTTTTGTAATTGATGATTTTAAAGCTAATAATCTAGAATCTGCCCTTTCTGAATCCCAATTTAAATCTTCAGCAAGATCAAGTTTTAAACTTGGACTTACAGCTTTTTGGTTTTCATTTATATCCATGAACATTTCTAATTGTTCCATAGTATCTAAATCTCTAAAAGCTACAACTGGAATTGTATTATTCTGTTTATACGCTGAGTTTGCATATCCATAAACACGATGTTGACCATCAATAATATATGCAATACCATAACTGTTAGGGATTTTTAAGGTTCCAGAACATGAATTTGAATCATTTTCTTTTGAATTTGATTCAAAAATTAGTTTATGTTTTTTAGTATTAAAATTTAATATTATTGAATTTGGAAAATAACCTCCATCATCAATAAATTTTGTTATTCCTTTGAGACGATTTGGAACTAATAATCTTTGATAAGTAGGGAATTCAGATTCATTGGCTCTAGTTCTATGTAAAATAAACCCCATTTTTAATAAAAGCGATGGCTCAATTGAAAACATAAAATATTCTTTTTTCCCCATTTTACCTTTTACTGCAGGTATTTCAATCTTGTTATTGTTAATTAATTCATTTTTAAAAATCATTCCAAGAAATTGATAATGTGCAGCACTTTTATAATTTTTTATTAAGCTATTTACATATTCATATGTATTATTATTGTAATAAAATGCATTCGATTTTTCAAGTCTTTCTAAATGAATACTATCAGAGGGTATTCTTAAATTGCGAGTTGCGAAAATGTACTTTATCTTTTTATCTCTACCATATATTTGCCATAGTGCTTTTTTAAAACCGTCTATTCTTAAACTTAGTAAATCGAATTCGTCTTTTAATAATTTTGCTTGTGAATTTTTTTCAGATGATTTACACTCCACCAAAAAAATAGTATCGTCCCCAATTGCAACAATATCAATTTGCTTTTTGTCCTCTGGATTCTTTGAAAAAGGTAAAATAAAATTGTTATCAAAGTTTAGATTTCTATAACCTAAATTATAAAATTGGCACCAAATATCATCTTCAAACTGAGTAGAATGACTTTTTTTCTTTCGTATGACAGTTTTAGTTTTGAGTTGTTTGCCAAACGTTTCCCATCCTTTTTGCAAATAATTCTCTACTAAAGAATGATCAACACTTAAAGTTTGATATTGACTGCTTTTAGCTTTATACAACTTTCCTAATGTGGATAAATCTGTAATTGATTTCCCTTTAAGTTCTTGAACTTGATAATCTGATAAAAATGCCATCAATAATTAAATGTTTGTTATTATAATTTCATTGTACATTGTTCTTTTTGCCCCTTTTCCACCAATAGTACTGGAACGACTTATAGGAGTTTGAATACCAGATTTATATAATTCTTTTATAGAATCATGGCATGCATTTGTGATTATAAAAAAAGCACCTTTCTTGTTTAATTTATCTGATATTTTTGATAATTGCACTTGATTATTCCATGAAAAAATAGATTGGTTATACTGTATAAAACCATTGTTTTCGTGTGCGACTGTATACGGTGGATCTATAAATACAAAATCACCTTGTTTAATATTTTTGCATCTAACTTTGAAATCTTGACATGAAATGTATGTGTTCTCAAGTAATTTTGATGTTTTTTTTAAATGGTCAAAGTCATATAGTTTCTCTAAATTCCTTCTTCCATATGGTACATTGTATTGCCCATTTCGATTAACACGATATATACCATTAAAAGATGTCTTATTTAAATATAAAAATCTAGCTGCCATTTCAACGTTATTATCACTTTGCAGATTTCTCATTCTGTAATATTCATCTTCGCTATCAATGTGTTCTTTTAGATATAAAAACAATTCTTCTAAGTTATTCTTTATAACTCGATATGTATTAATTAAATCGGGATTTGAGTCTGATAAAAATGCTCTATTCTTAATATAACCTTTTGATTTCAAATAAAAAAATACAGAACCTCCACCTAAAAAAGGTTCATAATAGTCGTTGAATGTTTGTGGTAATTGAGATTCAATGAATTTAGTATACCAGTTTTTACCACCAGCCCATCTTAAAAATGGTCTAACTATTTCTTTGATATTTTCTGTTTTTTTCAATATATAACGCTTTTTAATAAAATTACGCCTAACTAGTTTATATCATCAAATATATATAACTTTTTTTGATGTAAAAACTATTCTT
>CAYNNB010000105.1:0-4801 GCA_964398425.1 uncultured Flavobacterium sp. | reverse complement strand
TCTAATTTCTATAGGCTGAATTTCCTGAAAAAAAACAATTTCAGTTTGTTCAAAAGATATTTTTTTATCAGAAGAATTTTCAGAGCTGCTTTCGGAAGCTTTTGCCAATTGTTTTGTCAAGTGACACTTACCGTTACATTTCAATTCAGGTTTAGATTTGTTCTCACAAAGATTGGTTACAATGTAATCATAATTTACCACATATTCTAAAACCGGAAGTATCGGCTTTAAAAACATAAGTGTGGTTAATATGATTAGTAATTGTTTCATGGGACAAATTTACAGCAAATAAATTAGCGTTTAATATGATTTGAATCATATTTTTTTTACTTTTGTTGAAATTAATTTGTGCTTTATCTAAAAGATTTAAAGCCTTCAACCTAACTCCTTTATGCAGATAGATTTAGATTTATTATTTACTTGGGGTGCTATTGCCAAAGAGTACATGAAAAATGAAATTATTTTCCATGAAGAGGAATCAGCGAATTTTTATTACCAAATAATTGAAGGTTGTGTAAGAATGTACAATTCCAACGAAGAAGGAAAAGAATTTACTCAAGGCTATTTTAAAAATGGTCAGAGTTTTGGAGAACCGCCTTTGTTTATTGATGAAGTATATCCTTCTACAGCTGTAGCTTTTAAAGATTGTAAGATAATAAAAATCTCTAAGGAAAAGTTTTTAAAGATTTTAGAGGAATATCCTTTTATTCAGAAACAATTCTTGAATTTAATGGCAACTCGAATTCACACCAAAGCTAGAACTTCAAAGGACATTATTAATCAAAAACCGGAATTTAGAATCATTGCGTTTTTAAATGCACATAAAAATCCAAATTGTCCTAAAAAAGAATTGGTAGCATTTACAAGACAAGAAATTGCCAATTTCACTGGTTTACGAGTGGAAACCGTGATTCGAGAACTTTCAAAAATGAGCAAATCGAATAAAGTGGAAATTATTAATCACAAATTATATTACTGATGTCGTTTAAAACAACTTTTTGGATTCGATTTTCGATTTTTAATCTAATGCTTGTGGCATTATTAGGACTTTTAATGCGTTACAAGATTTTGTTTGAATTTCCACTTCTCGATCAAAAAAGTGTCCAACATTCCCATTCTCATTTTGCCTTTGCGGGTTGGGTTACGCATACTTTAATGACGCTACTCATTGCTTTTTTACAAAAAAACGATACGCTAAACAAAATAGCTTTTAAGAAATATAATTTTATTTTAATTGGAAATTTAATTTGCTCTTATGTAATGCTGATTTCCTTTATCATGCAAGGTTATGGTGCAATTTCGATAACTTTTTCAACCCTTTCGATTTTTGTTTCTTACTGGTTTGCTTATGTTTTTTTTAAAGATTGCAAACAACCTGAAACAAATGCTATTGCGATAAAATGGTTCAAAGCGGCTTTGTTTTTTAATATGATTTCGTCTTTAGGGACTTTTGCTTTGGCATATATGATGGCCACTAAAAACGTACATCAAAATGAATATTTGGCTTCCATTTATTACTATCTACATTTTCAATATAATGGTTGGTTTTTCTTTGCTTGTATGGGATTGTTGTTGGATTATTTAAAAGTAACTTCAAACTCTAATCGCATTTATTCGCAATCGTTTATTTGGTTATTTTGGTCCTGTATTGCAGGATATTTTTTATCTACGCTTTGGTTAGATTTACCTCTTGTTATTTACATTTTAACGGCTATTTCGGCGATTGTTCAAGTTGTAATTTGCTATTTATTGTTTAAAACCATTATCAAAGAAAATAAATCTAAATTCGTTATACTTCCTGGATATTTAAAATATTTGATTTTATTTATCAGTTTCGCTTTGAGTGTGAAATTCTCATTGCAATTGGGCTCCACCATTCCCGCAATTAGTAAATTAGCATTTGGTTTTAGACCGATTGTGATTGCTTATTTACACTTGATTTTATTAGCTATTATTTCGCTTTTCCTGCTGTTTTATATTTATGTAAATGATTTTATTGCGGTGAATAAGAAAACCATTTTAGGATTAATCTTATTTAGTATTGGAGTTGTTTTGAATGAAGTCGTTTTGGGACTTCAAGGAATTGCATCATTAAGTTATACTTTAATCCCTAACGTTAATGAAGGTTTGTTTGGAATTGCCATACTTCTTTTCGCAAGTATTTTATGGACAACTTTTTTTACAAAAAAAGGATAAAAAAGTATTTTTTATGATTCTACGCATAAAATAATTATCAGATAATCAGGTACTATGTATGTATAAATTATTCTAATTATGAAAAAATCAATTAAAACATTATTATTGGCAAGTATATTTATTGCCATTGGTTGTAAACAAAACGAGCAAACATCTTCTGAACCAGCAGCAGAATCAACTTAAGTACAATCTGGTGGGCAAGAAAATGTAGTAGATGAAACCTCTGTTCCAAATATTGTGCAAACCGCTGTAGGAAGCAAAGACCACACTACTTTAGTTACAGCAGTTAAAGCAGCTGGTTTGGTAACCTCTTTAAGTAATGCTGGACCATTTACCGTATTTGCACCTACTAATGCTGCTTTCGATAAGTTACCGGCAGGTACAGTTAATGGTTTATTAAAACCTGAAAAGAAAGGTGATTTAGAAAATATTTTAGGGTACCATACCTATGTAGGTGTCTTAAAGGTAGAATATATGCAAGATGGTCAAGAGTTTGACATGGTTTATGGTGGAAAAGTAAAAATCACTAAAAAAGATGATAAAACGTATGTCAATGGGTCAGAAATAGTTGCAACAATTGAAACTGGTAACGGAATTATTCACGTAATTGGTGACGTACTTTTACCAAAATAAAAATAATTATTAATTCAACTTTGCTTTTCTTATAATTAGGTTAAAAAGCGTGGATTGATTCAATTCTCGCTTTTTGTTTTAGCAATAATTACACAAAATTATATTCCACCTATTCGCACCAAACTTCCTAAAATTAACATTGTAACTGCAATCATAGTTACTAATGAAATAAATAAATAGAGTAAGTATGATGGTTTGTTTTGCAGACTTGGAAATATAAATTTAACAGCTATAAAAGCTAAGAGTATTGTACAAAAAAAGAGCGCTATTTTTAAACTTACTATTTTTTCAATAGAATTTTGAAAATTAAACCACTTGTCAAATGAAATTCCATAATCGTAGGCTAACAAAATTCCGGTTATAAGTAAAATTAATAATGCAGGAATTCCAACTGGTTCAAAATTCTTTCTAAAAAATGCTATATCATCTAATGTTTTATCTTTCAAAGCTTTTGGAACATATCTTAAAAGTAATATTAAATGTCCTCCAACCCAAATTGTAGCTGCTAATAAATGAATTATTAAAATGATTTGATGATACATTATGATAGTGTTTTGTACATAATTACCTGGGCAATATTTGAAGCTCTTTCTTTAATTTCATTGGCTTTTATTCCTTCAAAAAGACTATCAACAGTTTGACTAAACAAATCATTCCAATGCTGAAAGTGATTTTGATTCATGGTGCTTTTTTGATGTAACTCTTTGTGAACCAACATTGGGCTGCCACTATAATTTCCAGAATAAAACAGAATATTCTCCCAAAAATCATACATTTTAAGCAGATGTAATTCCCAATTTACTTTAGCTATGTCATTGAATAAATATCCAATAGTGTCATCTTTTTTTACTTTATCATAGAATGCATTAACTAATTTTTCAATGTCTTTTCTATTTCTAATATCTGTTTTCATATTGGATTAGTTTAAAAAAATAAATTATTTAACTATAAAATCTAAATTTATAAACCATACATTTTTATAAATCTTTAGTTTTAAATTTTTTAAGTGATAATACAAAAGGAATAATTACCCATATAAGTAGTAATAATAATGAAACAGCAATTCCTATTCCATTACCAAAATATTCTTTAAATAAAGCCCCTGTATATCCCATCATTGCAGAAGCATCTAAATGTAATAGCATTTGGATTCTGGCTAAATCAATAGGACTTAAAGAAGTTACAAATATCATTGGTTTTTCTATTGGATAATCTGAGAATTGAAACAATAAAAACAATATCAACCCATCAAAAATTAATGCAAAAAATAGCCAAATAACTATTGAAGTACCAATTCCTCTGGCTTTGTCTCTATTAAAAATAGCACTAAAAAATGCTAAAGAAACAAAAATAGCTGTTATTAAAACCCCTATAATCAACATCATTATTCCATTAAAATCTGGAGCATTAATTAATAATGGTATTCCAGAACCAATTAAAAAAGAAATGATAAGCGAGAGTGATAAACTAATAAATAAACTTATCCATATTTTACTCCTTTTAATTGGCTGACTCACTAACAACTCAATAAACTCAGCGCTATTATATATGTAAATTGTAGCAAATAAAATAGAAACTAAAGGAACCGTAAATAAAATAACATTCAAAATTGTTAGCATTCCTTTTGCTGTATTATCTTCCATTCCAAAAGAACTCCATGATAAAACAGCTAAAATTAAAGTATAAACTAATACAATTTTATTTTTTAAAATATCGGACAATATAATTTTTACTATTCTATTCATTTTAATTTGCTCTTAAAATTTTTGCGATGGCTTTAGAAATTTTATCCTCTTGCGTTTCCTCTTTTAATTCGTTAACTTTTTTATGAAAGAAAATTTTACCGTCTTGCATAAAAATAATTTCAGAAATTAAATCATCTAATTCACTTAATAAATGCGACGTAATCAAAATCAATTTTCCTTTTCCTTTTTCTTTAATGATTTTTTCTTTCAAAACCTCAGCTGCTAAA
>CAYNNB010000104.1:0-4920 GCA_964398425.1 uncultured Flavobacterium sp. | reverse complement strand
TTAATACCTTAGAAAAAATATCTTTTTCTAACATTTCTTTGTCATTCATAATCCTTCTTACAATTATTGTTTAGGTTAATACTCCAAAAATGATAAAAAAAAATATATTAAACAATTTTTTATGCAATTTCTTTTTCAGAAAGTTGTTTTGTATAAAGTTCTTTATAGTAGCCTTCTTGTTTTATTAGTTCAGTGTGTGTTCCTTGTTGTTCTATTTTTCCTTCATTTAGTATTATTATGATATCTGCATTTTTAGCTGATGATACTCGATGTGTTACAATTATTGTTGTCCTGCTTTTTAAAATATTTTTCAAATTATTTAATATATTTTCTTCTGTTTCTGTGTCAACAGCACTTAAACAATCGTCTAATAATAAGATTGGAGCTTCTTTAAGTAAAGCTCTTGCTATTGATATTCGCTGTTTTTGACCTCCTGAAAGGGTAATTCCTCTTTCTCCTAAAATAGTGTTATACTGATCTGTAAAATTCATTATGTTATCGTGTACACTAGCTGTTTTAGTAACTGCTATGATTTCAGCTTCAGTTGCGTTTTGTTTTCCAAACCTAATATTATTTAAGATGCTATCAGAAAAGAGAAATGGATCTTGAGGTACAATACTTATGTTGTTTCTTAAATGTGTTAAGTTGATTGACTTTATATTTATACCATCAATTTTTATTTCGCCAGAATTTATGTCGTGCATTCTTGTTATTAAATTTAATATGGTTGATTTTCCAGAACCAGTTTTGCCTAAAATAGCTAGTGTTTTTCCAGCGCTTAAATTAAAGTTTATTTTTTGTATGGCCTCTATCTTGGTATCATTATATGTATAGCAAACATTATTAAATTCTATGTGTCCAATAATTTTTTTATTGTATTTACTTTCATTTTTTATTTCTGGATTTATCTGTAAAAATTCATTTATTCTTTTTTGTGATGCTTCTGCTTCTTGAACTAATGAAGATACCCAACCAAATGAGGCTACAGGCCAAACTAACATTCCTATATAAAGTAAGAATTGAGCAATAACTCCCAAATCTTTGATCTCTCCTTTTAAATACATGTTTCCTCCAACTAGTATTACAATAAGATAGCTTAAGCCAATTAAAAAAACCATAAGAGGTCCAAAAAGAGCGTTTGTTTTTGATAAGGATAAATTTTTTGCTTTACTTTCTTGGGATAGACTTTGAAATTCTGTATTTCGTTTACTTTCTAAAGCATAGGCTTTTATAACTCTAATACCTGAAAAAAATTCTTGTGTAAATGATGAAAGCTTTGATAAATTTTGTTGATATTTTGTGCTTTTTTTATTTATTTCTTTACTTAGAATAAAAATACTGTAGGATAAGATTGGGAGTGGTAATAATGAAAATAATGTAAGTTTCCAATTTATGCTTGACATACTTATAATAATTGCAACGAATCTAATAATTGTATTAATTGTGTACATAACAGCTGGTCCAACATACATTCTTACTTTGCCTACATCTTCAGTAATTCGATTCATTAAATCACCTGTTCTATTTTTTTTATAAAAATTTTGATCTAATGCTTCATAGTGTAAAAAAATCTCATTTTTTAAATCAAATTCAACATGTCGAGACATGACAATTAGTGTTTGTCTCATTAAAAAAGTTAAAAAACCTGCAATTAGAGTACACAAAATGATTAATGTAATATTTTTTAATAAATTGATTTTTAGATGATTTAATTCTTGATTACCTGATTTAATAAAATCTTCAATAATTTTAATAGAGTTTCCTACTAGTTCAGGAGTAAAAAGAGAGAAGATTTGAGCTACAATAGTGATTACAATTCCAAGTAAAAAACGTTTTTTATATTTTAAAAAATATTTATTTAAATATTGTAATTCTTTCATTTTGTTTTAAAAAATTGTAGATTAACTAATTATTATGGTGTAAAGATGCTAAAAATATTTATTTATTTTAATAATACAATGTTAGTGAATTATTAAAAATTACTTAAAATATAAATAATTATTAAAAAATATACATATTTTTGTGCCTAATTATTAAAAAAATTCAACATACCAAATGACAGTAGATATAGTAAAACCAAGTGAACTACACAAAGTAGATCCGGTATTTGGTCAAATTTCTTTTGACGGACATGAGCAAGTAGTTTTTTGTTACGACAAAGATACAGGTTTAAAAGCAATTATTGGTATTCATAATACAGTTCTTGGTCCTGCTTTAGGAGGCACAAGAATGTGGAGTTATACAAATGAGTGGGAAGCTCTTAATGACGTTTTACGTTTATCAAGAGGAATGACATATAAAAATTCTATTTCTGGATTGAATTTAGGAGGAGGTAAAGCCGTAATTATAGGGGATGCTAAAACCCAAAAAACGGATGAGTTGATGACAAGATTTGGTCAGTTTGTTGACTCATTGTCTGGGAAATATATTACAGCAGAAGACGTTGGAATGGAAACTAGAGATATGGATATTGTTAATAATGTAACGAAACATGTTGCTGGTATTTCAGTTGAAAGAGGTGGTTCTGGTAATCCCTCTCCAGTTACAGCTTATGGTGTATTTATGGGAATGAAAGCTGCAGCTAAATATAAGTTTGGAACGGATAATTTAGAAGGGAAAAAAGTACTAGTTCAAGGGATTGGTCATGTTGGCGAATCTTTGGTTAAGCATTTAACGGAGAATGGTGCATTGGTAACTATTTCTGATATTAATGAAGCTCGTTTACATGAAGTAGGTTCTAAATATGGTGCAAAGATTTACACAGGTGATGATTTATATTCATTGGATGTTGATATTTATGCTCCATGCGCATTAGGAGCAATTATAAATGATGATACAATTAATAAAATACAGGCTAAGGTAATTGCTGGAGCTGCTAATAATCAGTTAGCTAATGAAGTAGTTCATGGGCAATTGTTGAAAGATAAAGGTATTCTATATGCTCCAGATTTCTTGATTAATGCAGGTGGTGTAATCAATGTTTATTCTGAAATTGCTCATTTAACAAAAGAGCAAGTAATTGAGAAAACAGAAAATATTTACAATACAGCATTGGAAATTTTTGATTTTGCTGATAAAAATAATATCACTACACATCAGGCAGCATTTTCTATTGCTCAAAACAGAATTGATGAGAGAAAAAAAGAATTACAAAACAGTTAATTCTTTTCAATAATAATTGTAATTTTGTCCCGATGGATTCTTTAATTCATCGGGATTAATTTTAAAAATAAGTTCTTAGTCATGCTTAACAGACGACATTTTAGAGTAAAAGTGATGCAAACTATTTATGCTATGCATCAACATAAAAACGACTCCTTAGACCAACAAGAGAAATTCTTAATGCAAAGTATTGATAATGCCCAAGATTTATACTTGTTAGTTCTTTCCATTTTTGAAGAATTAAAAACTAAAGAGTTGGAGTATTTGGATAAAGTCTCAAAAAAGCATTTGGCTACTCCTCAAGAACGTAATCCAAATTTAAAATTTGTAAATAATTTATTTTTTCAAATTCTAGAAAATCATGATGAATTCCATGATAAATTAGAAAAAAGAAAAATATTAAATTGGAAGTTGAATGATGATACTATTTTGTTTCTTTTAGAGGAAGTTAAATTATCTGAAATTTATAAAAAATACATGGCTATTTCAACGTCTTCTTTTGAAGAAGATATTCGGTTTGTTGCAGATTTATTTATTCATGTAATCGCTCCAAATGATAAATTATATGATTATTTAGAGGATTACAAAATGACATGGGTAGACGACATTCCTGTAATTAACACACTTATCAGTAAGCAAATAAAAGCTTTAAAATCAATGGAAAGTTCTATTGATTTACCAAAAGTTTTTAAAGATGAAGATGATAAAGAATTTGTTCGTAATTTGTTTAGAAAAACTGTTTTAAATGAAGTTGAATTTGCCAAGGAGTATGAAAACAAAACACCAAATTGGGATACTGAAAGAATTGCGGAATTAGATACTATTATATTAAAAATGGCTATTTGTGAGTTGTTGAAATTTCCATCAGTTCCCGTTAAAGTTACATTAAATGAGTATTTAGAAATAGCTAAAGAATATTCTACTCCAAAAAGTAGTATTTTCATTAATGGAGTTTTAGATAATTTAGTTAAAGAGTTTCAAGCTAACGATAAAATTAGAAAATCAGGAAGAGGTTTATTGTAAAACAAATTTTATGAAGAAAGTTACCTATTTATTAATTTTTAGTTCTTTATTATTTAGTTGTAAAAAGTCAGAAGGGAATCTAAATTTTGATGATTCTCAAAGTATTGAACAAAAGCAAAAAGAGTTGAGTAAATATCCAACAACTGTTACTTTTAATAAAGTTCTACATGATTTCGGTGAAATTCAACAAGGTGAAGTTGTTGAAACCGAATTTATAGTTAAGAATACAGGGAAAAATGATTTATATATCCTAGATGCTTTTGCTTCATGTGGTTGTACAATTCCAGAGGTTAGTAAAGAACCTTTAAAGTCTGGAGAGTCTACACCAATTAAAGTAAAATTTGATTCAAATGGTAAATCTGGATTTATTGAAAAATCGGTTAATATAAGATGTAATACATCTAGAATGTTAGAAACCGTAAAAATTAAAGCTAATATTAAAACAAACAAATAAACCATGAAAGACGGAATGTTATTTATTCAGTTAGGTTTAATGATTGCAGTATTTTATTTCTTAATCATTATGCCTCAAAGAAAAAGAATTAAACAAGAAAAATCTTTTGAGTCTAATTTAAAAGTGGGTGATAAAGTAATTACCAAAGCGGGGATTCACGGAAAAATTGCTGAGATTGCCGAAAACACTATAGTTATTGAAACAATGTCAGGTAAATTAAAAATGGAGAAAAATGCCATTTCTGTTGAGGCTACAATTAAGTTAAACGAAAAAAAATAGTT
>CAYNNB010000103.1:0-4984 GCA_964398425.1 uncultured Flavobacterium sp. | reverse complement strand
GTTGCATTTGTAATTGTAATATAATCCGTTGTTACTGAGCTTGAGAACGAATATTGTTTGTTTGCAATTACATTCACATTGCTGTACTCGCTTGCATAACTTTGACTGGTTAATGTCTCAAAGTTTCCACTACAGTTTGGTGTATAGGTATTAGCTGGAAATAATCCATTTGTTGCATTAGTACATTGAGCAACAGCATTAGAAATGGAACATAAAAATGCCAATAGGCAGAATAAAGTAATTCTTTTTTTCACTTTTTATTAATTTTAATTGATGAGTTCATATGAGCTTATTAATTGCATATCAAATCCCAAATTCCAAAATGATGAAACTTGGGATATTTAAAAACAAATGGAATAATTAATTTTTAACCACTTTTACAGTTTTTACTTCATTACCAGATATAACTTTTACCAAATAAGTTCCAGTAGCCAAGTCCGCAACAACTATTGAAGTTTCATAATTATTTACAGATTTTGTAATTACTTCTTGTCCTAATAAGTTGTAAATTGTGACCGTTGAAATTTCTTTATCAAATGAAAAGTTTAATTTATCTTTTACTGGATTCGGATATACTTTTATTTCATTAACGATAAATTCTTCGTTTGAAAGTACTGAAGGATAGCAAGAAATGTAAGTAAATATGTCTTTTTGTACAAAAGTTCCATCACCTATTTGACCTACAACATTGCTTCCAGTACCTCGAATAAATCCGTCATTATTTATTACTAAAGCGTGATAACCTCCAGCAGAAATTTTGTTTGAATCTAGAGAAGTACCCACTTGCGTTGGGATATATACGTCAGAATTATTTCCAGATGTTCCAAGACCTAGTACTCCACCATAATTGTATCCCCAACTCCAAAGAGAAAGATTATTTTTGGAAGCAATTGTATAACGAGTACCGGCTGATACATCTAACCAATCAGTTGCAGTTCCAACCTGAATAGGAGTTGTTCTATAAATAGTTGTTCCATCACCAAGTTGTCCAGTTGAATTTTCACCCCAAGTCCAAAGTGTTCCATTAGTCTTTATAGCCGCACAATGGTGTTGTCCTCCAGCTAATTTTAACCAATTGGTATCGGTACCTATTTGAGTAGGACTATTATTTTGAGTTGAGGTTCCATATATATTAAATCTAGAACCCCAAAACCATAAGGTTCCGTCGGTTTTTAAAGCAAGAGAATGATATATTCCTGTTTCAATAGTTTGCCAATTTGTAGCCGTACCAATTTGTGTTGGAGTAAGTTTATCCACTGTTGTGTTATCTCCCAATTGCCCATATTCATTGTCACCCCAAGCCCATAGTGTGCCATCAGTTTTTAAAGCAATGGTATGATACCAACCATCACTCACACTCAGCCAATTTGTAGCGGTTCCTATTTGAGTAGGAGTAGCTATAACCCAATTTGTATTTCCTGTGCCTAATTTACCTGAACCATTAGCACCCCAAACCCATAGTGTTCCATCAGCTTTTATACCATATGAAGAGGAATAACCTGCGTGTACATAAACCCAATTATTGGCTGTTCCTATTTGTTTTGGAATGTTTCTATTTACATCAGTACCATCTCCTATTTCGTATGATGTATTTCTACCCCAAGCCCAAAGTGTACCATCATTTTTTATGGCTAAAGAATGATAATCTCCAGCACTTATAGTTTGCCAACATTGCGCAAACGTTTGTAATGATAATAATAGTAATAAGAGAGTAATGGTTCTTTTCATATTTTTCAGTTTTGATGCTTTGAAGCTTAATTTAATTAAATTTCCATCAAAACTATGAGATATGAATTACAAGACCAATTAGTGTATTGAACTATTTATAAATAATCAGGTTGTTATTTTGTGTTTATCTCTTTGTTTTTTAAATGCTTAGGCTGTTTTTTCTAATTTTTCAATGTAATAATTAGGAGAAAGTCCAGTCTGTTTTTTAAAAACTCGCACAAAAGTATTGGCATCTTTGTATCCTACTTCTTCTGCTATAGCTTGCATTGTGTATTTTCTGAATTGTGGAACATCAATTAATTTTTGTAGCACATATTGTATTCGTAATTCTTGAGTATACTCAGAAAAAGTCTTGTGCATTACTTGATTGAAATATTGAGATAAATAAGCTGTGTTTGTATTGAGTTTTTTTGCCACAAACGTTAATTTGAAGTTAGGGTCTAAAAAAAGTTCTTTCTGTTCTAGTTTCTTTAATCCTATTGAAAGTTTTTCAACTAAATCTTCATCAATACTCTGTTTTGTTTGATCTCCTTTTTGCTCAACAGTGTTTTTAATTCCTGATTTTTTTGACTCTCTTAGTTGCTGTATGATTTTTAAAAAGCGTTGATGTCTTTCTTTTTGTAATTTGTAGTAATAGTAAAATCGATAGATAACAAACGCTAAAATAATTAATAGACTAAAAAAGAAAATTTTGAAATATTTTCTTGAGGCAATTATTTTGTTTGACTCTTCCTTTATTAAATTTAAATCATAATTGTGAAGAAAGTTTAACGATTCATTCTTGATTTTTTCAATTGATTGAATAAGCTCTAAACTTTTTTGAGCATATAAATAAGCTTTTTTACTATCATTTTTTTCTTTATAACATTGTGTCATTATGTTATAAGCCATAAGTAGGTTTTCTTTAGAAACTTTGGTTTTTTGGTAGCTATCAATGTATTTTTCGCAATAGATAAGAGCAGAATCAATTTTATTTAAGTGATGAAAGCAATCAGCCATTCCTAAATCGAATAATTGTATAGTTCTTATATTTTCTTGAATGCTTGGGTATTTGATTCCTTTTTTGTAAAGCGACAAAGATTGGATATAGTTTCCTCTTAGAGCTGCGCTTTTTGCTTCCCTCATATATAATAATGCTTTCGTATATTCAGGATAAAAATTTTCATTAAGCATCATTCTAGCTGCCACGTTGAAGTAGTAATTTGCTGAATCCAAAAAAACATTTTTTTTGGTTTGAATATAATATTTTTGATAGGCTTCTCCAATAATATTGTATTTGTCAGCAAATAATTTTTTATTCATTGTTTTTTTTTCACCTACACCTAGTTTTAAATGTGGAGATGTTTTTAGTTCTTTTTTTAACAAGGGTATGCCGTTAATACAGTCACCCATAGCCACTTTTATGAGGCCGTATTGTTCGTTAAATCTGTTTTCAGCTACTTTGTTTTTATATTGATTTAGATAAAATAATGCTAGATCATATTCACCTAAATTTTTATATATATAGAAAAGTTTGTTTACACATATTCCAATTAAATCTTGATAATTTTTATCTGAAATTATTTTTTTTTCTTTTTCAATACTATCTAAAAGTTTTATAATTAGTTTCTTTGAATGAATAAAATTCGACTGATTGTAATAATAACATGCTACATAATATTGACCATGTAGACTAAAAATACCATGATTCGATTGGCTAATTTCTAACGCTTCTAAATAAGCTTTTTTTGGATTCGAAATAAGATGTTCTTGAATTTCTCGAATTTTTTTAATTTCAAGCTCATTTAGCTCTTGTGAAAAAGCTGATGTGATGGTGAAAAGGAATACTAAGAAATTAATAATTTTGTGCATCTTTATTAACTAGGGAACTCAACTTAAAAATCTAGGCTAAAATAGAGAATTAATTTATAGTTTTTATTTTTTTTTTAAAGAATAAATGTTTAACGGATTACTTGTTTTGATTTAATTTTGGTAAAAAAAATCCCAAATTCATCGAATTTGGGATCTAATATGAAAATAAATTTCAGTATAATAATTCTACAGTTCTAGTGCCTTTTTAGGATTGTTTTCCATTAAAATTTCAACTGGATTTTCTAAGGCTTCTTTTACTGCTACTAAGAATCCAACAGACTCACGACCATCGATGATTCTGTGATCATACGATAAGGCAACATACATAACAGGAGCAATAACAATTTGTCCGTTTTTAACAATTGCTCGCTCTACCACGTTGTGCATACCTAAAATTCCTGATTGAGGAGGATTAATAATTGGAGTAGATAACATGGAACCAAATACACCACCATTTGAAATAGTAAATGTTCCACCAGTCATTTCATCAACTGTAATTTGACCGTCGCGTGCACGTAAAGCCAAACGTTTAATTTCAGCTTCTACTCCACGGAACGTTAATAGTTCTGCATTTCTAACTACTGGTACCATCAAACCTTTTGGTCCAGATACAGCTACTGAAATATCACAGAAGTCGTATGAAATTTTTTCTTGCCCATCAATCATAGAGTTTACATCTGGATATAATTGTAACGCTCTAGTCACTGCTTTTGTAAAGAATGACATAAAACCTAATCCTAATCCGTGTTTTGCTTTAAACTCATCTTTATATTGGTCACGTAATGCATAAATAGCACTCATATCTACTTCGTTGAAAGTAGTTAACATAGCTGTTTCGTTTTTAGCAGCAACTAAACGTTCAGCTACTTTTCTACGTAACATTGATAATTTAGATCTTTCAGATGAACGAGAACCTCCAGTTGGTGTACCCATAGATGCTTTTGCATTCATAGCGTCTTCAGTAGTGATTCTTCCACCTTTACCAGTGCCAACAACATCAGAAGGTTGGATGTTTTTTTCTGCTAAAATTTTCTTAGCTGCTGGAGATGCAGATCCTGTTGCATAAGTTGTTTCCTGAACTGGAGCTGCTTTTGGAGCTTCTGCTTTTTTCTCTTCTTCTTTTGGAGCTTCAGTAGTTGAAGCACTAGCACCACCCTCAGGTTTTGAAGCTGAAGTATCAATTAAACAAACTACAGCGCCTACTGCTACCGTGTCACCTTCTTCTGCTTTTAAAGTGATTATACCACTCATCTCAGCAGGTAATTCTAGTGTTGCTTTATCTGAATCAACCTCTGCAATCGCTTGGTCTTTTTCTACATAATCTCCATCTTTCACTAACCATGTAGCGATTTCTACTTCTTTGATTGATTCCCCTGGTGAAGGGACTTTCATTTCTAAAATCATC
>CAYNNB010000102.1:0-5010 GCA_964398425.1 uncultured Flavobacterium sp. | reverse complement strand
ACGGGTCTTGGTATATAAAATCCATTGTTTTGTGTGTTTTGAAATGTAAAGTTACTAATAACGTGTTAGGTTTCCAAAATCTAATAGTAATTAATATAGATTTCTTATCTTTTTTAAGAAGCAGAAAATACCGTTTATAAACAAATATTCTTCTGCCATTCGCTGTATCTTTTTTATCCAAGCTCATCCTTCCAAAAAAAGGATGCCACTACTGTCAGGGCTAGGTTAGAAGAGTTGGTTTTCAGCTCCTGCAAGGTCTTTTTTTGATTAATGTTTACTTTTTAAAGTAGATTATTATACCAATAATTAAAAAAAACAGAATTAATCCTATTCGTGTATTCCAATTTTCAGCTTTGATTTTTGAAATGGGTGTTTTACCTAAATAAAATATCCACTTAATAAACATTCCAAACCATTTGAAGGAATTATATAGAATTTCTCGTCCTAAATCAATAATGATATCTTCAAAAAAACTCATTTTGATAAATGTAAAATAGTTATAATTACTTTACAAAAAACCAACTCGCCACAACAATTGCAGTAATCACACAAATTAAATCCACTAACAGCATAGTGGCCAATGTATAACGAGTATTTTTTATATTGATGCTTCCAAAATACACTGCAATAACATAAAACGTGGTTTCGGCACTGCATTGGAAAATAGAACTTAGTCTTCCAGTTAAGGAATCAGGACCAAAGTTGTTCATGGCATCAATCATAAATCCTCTTGAACCACTGGAACTGAAAGGGCGTAATAGGGCTACTGGTAACGAATCAGTGATTTCTTTACTTACATTAAAATTTAAGAAAATAGCCGAAATGCCTTCACTCATCATTTCAAACAAACCACTGTTTCTAAAGAATGAAATAGCTGCTAACATTCCTAAAACATAAGGAAATATAGTAACTCCTGTAGTTAAACCGTTTTTTGCCCCCGAAACAAATGCATCGAAAATAGTGGTTTTTTGTTCCACAAATTTTTTCTCTTTGATGAAGGCATACGTTAATGTTAATCCAATAATAGCAATTAATAAAATAGCTGATAGGTTAGAGGTAAAGAAGTTTTTCTCTATAAGGTTTAATCCGTTGATGTAAAATAATAATCCAACAATTGCTGCTATAACCGACATTAGTCCGACTAACAATGTGGCACTTTTGAAGTTAATGCGTTGACGAATTCCAACCAATAATAATGCGGCAATAGTTCCAATAAACGAAGTAATAATACAAGGTAACATTACATCGGCTGGATTGGCGGCATTGGCTGCGGCTCTGTAACCAATGATGGATGTTGGAATTAATGTTAAACCTGCTGCATGTAAACACATAAACATGATTTGGGCATCACTAGCACGGTCTTTATCCGGGTTTAAAGTTTGTAAACTTTCCATAGCTTTTAAACCAAAAGGTGTTGCAGCTGAATCTAATCCTAAAAAGTTAGCAGCAAAATTCAACGTCATATAGGAAACCGACTCGTGGTTTTTAGGAATTGAAGGAAATATTTGTGCAAAAAACGGACTTAATTTTTTAGCTAATTTTTCTGAAGCACCCGAAATGATAAGTAATTCCATTAATCCACAAAAGAAGGCTAAATATGCCATTAATGGTAAAATAATGTCGAATAAACTCGCTTTACAAGTTGGTAATAACCCATCCGATTTTTGAACACCGCTGTATACTTTTACAGTTTTGTTTTTGAAAACATAAGTGGTATCAGCATCTAAGGTATCGATGTTTACTTTAAATGTTTTTTCTTCTGCTTTTAAAATAGAATCTTGAAGAGGTTTTGGATATGCAGTAATGAATTTTTCAGCAATTAAAATGGGTTCGTCTTTTTTTCCATTTAACACATAATCAATGGAATAATATTGTGAAGTGAATAAACCTACAATGATAAATAGGATAGAAGAAATAAAAATGACCAACCAAAATCTGCTTAAAACCATACGAATTTATTTTTTGTAAATGTAACATTCTTATATAAATAAAAAAAGCCCCTCCTGTAGAGGGACTTTTAAATAGTTATAACTTGTAATTAAATTAGAATTTGTAAGAGATAGAAACGTTCCAAGTTCTTCCCCAGCCAAAGTAAGCGTTGTTTTTAACGTTTATTCCTTTGTATTCTTTATCGGTTCCATTGGTAGGGAATAATCCATCAACGTTACCAGTACTAGTTGTTGCAGAAATTTCAGAAAGATAAACTTCATCAAATATATTGTTCATATTAACTCTAAAGTTTACGGAGTTTTTCTTATCTTTTCCAACTAACATTTTATATGAAATTCCAGCATCCACTAAATCATAATTAGGTAATTCAATGTTGTTTTTTGTTACTGTATTTGCATATAATCTATCATAGTTTCTCCAGTCCATATCGATAGAAAAGTTTTTAACGATTTCATATTTTGCTCCTAATCCCCAAGTAGTTTGAGCGGCATCACCTACTTTACTTCCATCTACATCTTTTAAGTTTTCATCTAAGAATGTTAAATCTTCTGCATATCGTCTTGTAACAACATTTCCTTTGTATTTCCAGTCACCATAAGAACCAAATCCTTTAATTTCTAATTGATCAATTGGTTTGAAAATGAAATCTAATTCAACACCCATGTGTTCTTGTTTAGCGCCTAAATTTGAAGTATAAACAATGTCACCAGCTGCGATATTTACACCACCAATTGTTGTATTACTAGTTACAGGAGCTGAAGTTGTTATAACACGATTTTCCCAAGTAGTTCTATATAAATTTAAACTAGTTGTAAAAATTTTAGATTTAAATGTATATCCAGCTTCTAATCCTAAAATATCTTCATTTGAAGTTAAAGGGTTAATGGCATTAGTGAAATTTAAATAAATATTATCATGGTAAGGTTGACGTGAGTAAAAACCTGCATTACCATAAACAGTGTGTTTCTCTGCAAAATTATAACTTCCACCTCCTTTAACATTGAATCCTATATTATTAACTTTTTCAGAATCTTGATAAGCTTCTTGGTAGTCATAATAATCAAATCTTTGATGTGATTGGTTTGAAATAGCTCCTTGGAAGAATGCAGTAACATTTTCTTTTTGATATTCTAATTGTCCAAATAAACCACCATAAGAAATTGTTTCGCTATAATCATAATCAATTTTTTGGTTGTCGTCAATAGTGTTGAAAAATGCTTTCCAAGGCTCTGAAGGCATATATTGAGTTACAGTATTTGTGCCAATTGGTAAAGTGTTAGGATTCGGTAATACATGGTTATTATCCCTTAATGGTCTTGTTTCATACCACCCATTTAATCCTAAGAAATTAGACACTTGTCTGTAGTGGTCCCCATGGTAAGTTCTTAGGTCTAAACCAACATTTAAACTTAAATTTTCATTTAATTTAGTATTCAAGTTAGAAACCATTCCGTACCAAGCATGGTTATTCATTGAAGCCCTGATAAGGTAATTATTGTTTCGGTTTGGATCTGAAGCTTCACTACTTCCAATACCATCAATATCATTTGCGTTATTTGCAAAAATTTGATCAAAATTAATATAAGTCGATTGGTTTTGATTGGTATATGGATTAAAACTAGTTAAACTCTTTTTACCACGTCCATAATTACCAGTTCCACCACCTCTACCCCAAGAGGCATATAAAACAGTAGAAAGATTCATTTTTTCATTAATTTTCCAATCCCAGTTCAAGTTTGCAACGGGTTTGTGGTAAAAATTTCTTCTTTCCGAAAGATATTCACCATTTAAATAACCATAATTATTATTATACTTTCTTCCAAAACCTAAATAATCTGAAATTGGTTTAGTAAAGTTTTGGTCATGGTATTGAGGAGCGCCTGTAACTAAAAAGTTGAAATTATGTTTTTCATTTGGTTCGAAACCTACTGAAATAAAATACGTTTGACCTTCTCCTTTAGTTCCTTCAACATATCCATCACCACTCCATTGTGAAAACATGAAACTTGCTCCCCAACCTTTAGCGTTTTTACCTGTGTTATAAATTGCAGTTGTTTTTAAATAGTCATCATTTGCTAATGTTGCCATCACTTGTCCACCTTCCTTTTTTGCTGTAGCTTTAGTTACAAAGTTAACAGTTCCTCCAACAGAAGAAATTGCTAATTTTGATGAACCTAAACCTCTTTGAATTTGAATAGCATTAGCAATATCAGCCATACCTGACCAGTTAGACCAATACATTTTTCCATCTTCCATTCCATTAATTGGTTGACCATTTAATAAGAACGCTGTGTTGTCTTGTTGAAATCCACGAACGGTAATTCTAGAATCACCAAATCCACCTGCTTGACCCGCTACATATACAGAAGGAGTATTTACTAGTGCTTGTGTAATATCTGTTGATCCTATTTTTGCTTGAATTTCTGCCGCTTTAATAGTTGAAACGGCTACAGGAGTTTTTCGGTCTTTTACCAAGTCGACAACTCCTTTTCCTACTACCACAACTTCTTCAATAGCATTTGAAGTAGAAGTTAAGAAAATGGTTCCTACATTTTGAGTGTCATTGAATGAAATTTCTTTGGTTTCAAAGCCAATAAAAGAAACGACAATAGAACCTTCTTTTTCTTTCGAAGTAATTGTAAAACTTCCATCTTCTGTAGTAGTAACAGAATTGTTACTTCCCTTTAATTTTACCGTAGCGTTAGCTAAAGTATTATTGGTTTCATCAACAACCTTTCCTGTTATTGTTGATTGTCCATACATAAATGAACTTAACATCAAAAATGACGCAAGTAGCAAATAATTTAATTTTTTCATGTTATGTTGTTAATTTATTTGCTCCAAAATTATTTCAAAAAAAAAGAAAAATGTTAAGAGAATATTAACAAACCAGTCTATTTTTTACTAAAAATCATTTTTATTAGAATATTATTTTTTTAGAAATTTTTTTAAAAGATTCACAGTAGAACTGTCATGAAATTTTACTTTGTTTAATTTTATTTCTTCCAAAATAGAATTAGCTAATTGTTTTCCTAATTCAACTCCCCATTGGTCGTAACT
>CAYNNB010000101.1:0-5026 GCA_964398425.1 uncultured Flavobacterium sp. | reverse complement strand
AACTCAAACATTAGACGCATGAAGTTTTCCACATAACCTTTTGTATTGTCATAATAATTTAAAGGGTACCCCATCATCTTTCTGTATGTCCATGTTGCGATTACTAGGAATTTACCCATTGTTTTGCAAATGGCTTCATACATTTCTTTATCATTTTCTACATTTACCACTTTTGGATTAAACGCAGTTAACGCACTAGTTAACGAAGACAATACACCCATAGGATGCGCTGTTTTAGGAAAACCATCAATGATGTTTTTCATTTCTTCATTTACTAATGTATACTTTCTAATATCGTTTTCAAATTGTTCTAATTTTTGTTTAGTTGGCAATTCACCGAAAATAATTAAATAAGAAACTTCTAAGAAATCTGCTTTTTCAGCTAATTCTTCAATAGCGTATCCTCTATATCTTAGGATTCCTTCTTCACCATCTAAAAAAGTAATTTCACTTTTACATGAACCTGAGTTTTTATAACCTGGGTCAATAGTAATAGCTCCAGTTGCTGCACGCAACTTTTCAATATCGATAGCTACCTCATTTTCACTTCCTACAATAACAGGAAACTCATATTTCTTGCCATCTAATTCTAATATTGCAGTATTTGACATGTTTATAATATGTATTTTTTTATGAATAATTATGTTTTCTGCGAATTTAGCAAATATATCTTGAAATGTAAAATTATTAAATAGATAATATGCATATTTAGTATATATAAAATCTATTGTTTTTCTTAACTTTTTGTTAATTATGCAAATTAACTTCTATAAAAAAAGCCGATATTAAAAATATCGGCTTAATATACACTTTTATACTATTTATTTTTTGACTTTGAATGCTTTCTCTTTAGGAAAATAAGCAACATCAGCTAATTCTTCTTCAATTCTCAATAACTGATTGTATTTTGCCATACGATCAGAGCGAGATGCAGAACCAGTTTTGATTTGTCCACAGTTTAATGCTACGGCTAAATCAGCAATAGTATTATCTTCAGTTTCTCCAGAACGGTGAGACATAACTGAAGTATAACCTGCATTATGGGCCATATTTACTGCGGCAATAGTTTCAGATAAAGTTCCGATTTGATTCACTTTAATTAAAATTGAATTAGCAATTCCTTGCTCAATTCCTTTTGACAAACGCTCTACATTAGTCACAAACAAATCATCACCTACTAATTGTACTTTATCACCTATTTTTTCAGTCAATAATTTCCAACCATTCCAGTCGTCTTCATACATACCATCTTCTATTGAAATGATAGGATATTTTTCTGCCAATTCAGCTAAATAAGTGGCTTGTTCCTCAGAAGTTCTTACTTTACCAGTAGCACCTTCAAATTTAGTATAGTCATATTTACCTTCAACATAAAATTCAGAGGCAGCACAATCTAGAGCTATCATAACGTCCTGACCAAAAGAATAACCTGCATTTTCAACTGCTAATTTAATAGAATCTAAGGCATCTTCAGTTCCACCTGCTAAATTTGGAGCAAATCCTCCTTCGTCTCCTACCGCTGTTGATAAATTTCTATCATGTAGTACCTTTTTTAAATGGTGAAAAATTTCAGTTCCCATTTGCATAGCATGAGAGAATGATTGAGCTTTTACAGGCATAATCATGAATTCTTGAAAAGCAATAGGTGCATCAGAGTGCGAACCTCCATTGATAATATTCATCATAGGAACAGGCAATGTGTTTCCTGAAACTCCACCAACATATCTATACAAAGGCATTCCCAATTCATTAGCTGCCGCTTTTGCCACGGCCAGAGAAACACCCAAAATGGCATTAGCTCCTAAGTTAGACTTATTTGAAGTTCCATCTAGTTCAATCATCATTTTATCAATAGCATTTTGTTCAAATACAGACATACCGACTAATTCTGAAGCAATTGTTGTATTAACATTTTCAACCGCTTTAAATACACCTTTACCCATATATGCCTTCCCTCCATCACGTAATTCTACCGCTTCATGCTCCCCTGTTGACGCACCACTTGGAACAGCTGCTCTTCCTAAAACACCATTTTCAGTAATTACATCAACTTCAACTGTAGGATTTCCTCTTGAATCTAATATTTGTCTTGCGTGAACTTTAATAATAATACTCATATTTTCTCTTTTTATAATTAAGCTATTTACAAATGTATTAAAGTAAAATAAAAATGTAAATATTTTTTTGTAAACAATATCGTTTTAGTTTTTAAAAGCTTTTATATTAGCAATAAATTGATCAAATAAATAGCTAGAATCGTGTGGTCCAGGACTAGCTTCAGGATGGTATTGTACTGAAAAACAATTTTTAGATTTCATTCGCATTCCTGCCACAGTCCCATCATTTAAGTGCACATGAGTTAATTCGAAATCTGGATGCTGATCCAAATCTTCACGCACGACAGCAAATCCGTGATTTTGTGAAGTAATCTCACCATTACCAGTCACTAAATTTTTAACAGGATGATTAATTCCTCTATGACCATTAAACATCTTATAGGTCGAAATTCCATTTGCTAATGCTATAATTTGATGCCCCAAACAAATACCAAACAAAGGTTTATTATCATTTAAAATTTGCCTAGCTACTTTCTGTACACCGTGCAATGGATCTGGATCTCCAGGCCCATTGGACAAAAAATAGCCATCAGGGTTAAATGATTTTAACTCCTCAAAAGGAGTATCATATGGAAAAACCTTTATGTAGCAATCTCTATTGGCTAAATTTCTTAAAATATTAGTCTTAATCCCTAAATCCAATGCTGAAATTCTATACGATGCATCTTCACTTCCGAAATAGTAGGATGCTTTAGTAGAAACTTTAGAAGCTAATTCCAAACCTTTCATATCTGGCATTGCTGCTAATTTATCTTTCAGCTCATCAATTGGAGTTCCATCAGTACAAATAACACCATTCATAGCTCCATTATCCCTTATATAACTTACTAATGCTCTGGTATCTACATCAGAAATAACAACTAAACCATGTTTAGAAAAATAATCATACAAGCTTTCAGTCGCATCAGGACGTGAATAATTAAAACTAAAATTTTTACAAACAAGACCAGCAATTTTCACTCTATCAGATTCAACTTCATTTGAATTAACACCATAATTACCAATATGTGCATTGGTTGTAACCATAATTTGTCCAAAATAAGAAGGATCAGTAAAGATTTCTTGATAACCTGTTGTTCCAGTATTGAAGGCAATTTCGCCAAAAGTTGTACCCGAAATTCCTATCGATTTACCATAAAAAATAGTACCATCTTTTAAAAGTAAGACAGCTTGAGTTTTGTTAATATATTTCATGTTGTGTTGTTGAAAGACGCAAAGTTAAATATTAATTACTAGATATAAAAAAAAGGATAAACAATTACGTTTATCCTTTTTTATTTATTTGAAATACTGCATCACTATTCAGTAGCTTCAGAAGTTTCGTTTGATTCAGTAGCAGGAGCTTCAGCAACAGATGCATCTACTTTTTTAGTTCTACCTCTACGAGTTGTTTTCTTAGCTTCTTTTTTAGTAGCGTTATATAATGTATTGAAATCTACTAATTCAATCATTGCCATGTCAGCATTATCCCCTAAACGGTTACCCAATTTGATGATACGAGTATACCCACCTGGACGATCACCTACTTTAGCAGCAACTTCTCTGAATAACTCAGTAACAGCATATTTGTTTCTTAAATAAGAGAAAACAATACGTCTATTGTGAGTAGTATCTTCTTTTGATTTTGTTACTAATGGCTCAACAAATTGTTTTAATGCCTTAGCTTTTGCAACAGTAGTGTTAATACGTTTGTGCTCGATTAACGAACAAGCCATATTAGCTAACATAGCTTTTCTATGCCCTGTTTGTCTACTTAAATGGTTTACTTTTTTTCCGTGTCTCATGACGTAATTATTTAGCCTTCATCTTGCTTCAATCCTCTTTGGAGAGCAAAATATGAAGTAATTTATTCTTTATCTAATTTATATTTTGACAAATCCATTCCGAAAGTTAATCCTTTTACTGCAACTAACTCATCTAGTTCCGTTAAAGATTTTTTACCAAAATTACGGAATTTCATTAGGTCATTTTTATTGAAAGATACTAAATCTCCAAGTGTATCTACTTCAGCCGCTTTTAAACAATTTAACGCTCTAACTGATAAATCCATATCAACAAGTTTAGTTTTTAACAACTGTCTCATGTGTAAAGATTCTTCGTCGTAAGACTCAGTTTGAGCAATTTCATCAGCCTCTAATGTTATTCTCTCATCAGAAAATAACATAAAATGATGAATTAGAGTTTTAGCAGCTTCAGTTAATGCATCTTTTGGATGAATTGAACCGTCAGTTATGATTTCAAAAACCAATTTTTCGTAGTCTGTTTTTTGTTCAACACGATAGTTCTCAATTGAATACTTTACATTTTTTACAGGAGTATAAATAGAATCTGTAAAAATAGTACCAATTGGAGCGTTTGGCTTTTTATTTTCTTCAGCAGGAACATAACCTCTACCTTTTTCGATAGAAAGTTCCATATTGATATTAGTTTTATTATCTAGATTACAAATTACTAATTCAGGATTCAAAACTTGAAAACCTGAAATAAATTTTTGGAAATCTCCAGCAGTAATTTGATCTTTTCCAGACAAAGAAATAGAAACAGATTCATTATCTATATCATCTATTTGACGTTTAAAACGTACTTGTTTTAAGTTTAAGATAATTTCTGTTACATCCTCTACTACTCCAGCGATGGTTGAAAATTCATGCTCAACACCATCAATTTTTACAGAAGTAATAGCAAAACCTTCAAGTGAAGAAAGTAAAACTCTTCTTAGTGCGTTACCAACAGTCAATCCATAACCAGGTTCCAAAGGTCTAAATTCAAATTTACCTTCGAAATCCGTAGAATCGATCATGATAACTTTATCGGGCTTTTGAAAATTAAATATTGCCATATTTCGACTAATGTCTATTATTTGTTATACAACTCAACGATTAGTTGCTCTTTAATATTTTCAGGAATTT
>CAYNNB010000100.1:0-5085 GCA_964398425.1 uncultured Flavobacterium sp. | reverse complement strand
GAAAACAGCCTATCGTTGTCTAAATTCGAATCCATGTTAAAAACCAATAAAGTTTTTTTCTTTGATTCTGAAGAATTTGAAGACATCATCCTGCATTATATGGATACAGGGCGAATAAACTTAGCCAAAAAAGCACTTAAATTAGGACTAGAACAACATCCTAAATCTACTGGCTTAAGGCTTGTTCAAGTAGAAATGTTAGTGTTTGAAGATAGATTAGATTATGCTGAAAAGCTATTAAATGAACTTTATGCTATTGAACCTACTAATGAAGAAATATTTGTTCAAAGAGCTAACATTTGTTCTAAAAGAGACCAACATGATCAAGCTATTGAAAATTTAAAATTAGCATTGAAATATACTGATGACGAAGCTGATATATATTCTATGCTTGGTATGGAATATTTATTCATGGATAATTTGGAACTTGCTAAAGAAAATTTCATCAAATGTTTAGAACAAGACGAAGAAGATTATTCTGCGTTATATAATGTAGTTTATTGTTTTGATTTTTTAGATCAAAATGAAGAAGCAATCAAATACCTTGATCAATTCATTAATAAGAATCCATTTTCAGAAGTCGCTTGGCACCAATTAGGTCGTCAATATTATGCTTTGAAAAACTATGAAAAAGCGGTTTGGGCCTTTGATTATGCTTGTTTAATTGACGAAGACTTTCTAGGTGCTCACCTCGAAAAAGCAAAATCATTAGAAAAATTAGATCGATATGAAGAAGCCATAGCTTGTTACCAAGTAACTATGGAACTAGACGACCCTACTTCTTTTGCATTATTACGTATTGGTAAATGTTATGAGAAACTTGGCAATCAGGAAGAAGCCTTGATTTTCTATTTAAAAACCATACATGAAGACCCTCTATTAGATAAAGCTTGGATGGCTTTAACCAATTTTTACATTCGCCAAAAAAACTATCAAAAAGCATTGTATTATGTGAATAAAGCCCTAGGTATTGACAATGAAAATGCGATGTATTGGAGACGTTATGCTAACATTAGTCAATTTCTAAATTTTTATGAAGAAGCAGAAGTGGGTTATCGTAAAGCACATGAATTTGGTGATAACGAATTAGATAATTTCTTGTGTTGGAGTGATGTTTTATATGTGTTAGGAGAAAATCCAGCAGCTATAGAAATCTTAAAAAAAGCCTCTTCATTATACCCCGATGAGGCTGAAATTGAATACCGCCTAATTGGACTTCACCTCACTATTGATGAAGAGGAAACTGCACTTGCTTTGTTGCATCATGCCCTAACGCATTATTTTGACAAAAAATACATTTTACATGACATGTTTCCTTTTATTTGGGAAGAAAAAATTATTCAAAATACTTTAAAAAACTATAATCTGTAAGCCAACAATGGAAATCTTTGACTTTTTACTCCACTTCCTTAAAGACCCTTTAACTGTTATTAACCAATTAATTGACCAATACCATACCTTAATTTATGTCATTTTATTTTTAGTCGTATTTGTAGAAACAGGCCTTGTCATCATGCCTCTTTTACCTGGTGATTCTATGCTATTTGCTATTGGCGTTATTGCAGCTACTACCGGAAAATTAAGTCTAACCATAATTATTCCATTACTAATCCTTGCTGCTCTTTTGGGTGACAACTTAAACTATTTTGTTGGTCATCGATTTGGTACACTGATTAAAGAAAAAAAGAAAATTCTATTTTTAAAGAAAGAATACATTACTAAAACAGAAGATTTTTTTGAAAAAAACGGAGGAAAAGCAGTTATTTTAGCTCGTTTTGTTCCTATTGTTCGTACTATTGCTCCTTTTGTAGCTGGTGCAGGAAGCATGAAATATAAAAACTATATTTTAAATTGTATTTTGGGTGCTTTCATTTGGGTAGTGAGCATTACCCTTTTAGGCTATTTCTTAGGTCAAATTGAAATTGTAAAACAAAACTTTGAAAAAGTAGTTTTAGGTATTGTTTTACTATCAGTAGCTCCTTTAGTTATCAAAATGGTACAAGCTAAATTTAATAAAAAAACGACTTAAGCATTTTTTATATCAGTAAAAAAAGTAACTTTGAATTCCATTCGTTTATAAGTAAAGCTTCCGTGGCATGGCAAAAAAGAAAGTCAAAAAACAAAGACAATTTGGGTTAATAGGTAAAAACATCCATTATTCCTTTTCTAAAAAATATTTCACGGATAAATTTGAACATCATTTCTTTGACAATTGTCATTATAAAAACTACGACTTAGAATCCATACGTGAATTTCCGAAATTAGTGGAAGAAACTAAAGGATTAGTAGGACTCAACGTAACAATCCCTTACAAGGAAAGCATCATCCCATATTTGGATAAAATTTCAAAAAAAGCTAAAAAAATCGGAGCAGTCAACTGCATTACTGTTTCAAAGAAAAAGAAACTAAAAGGATATAATACTGATTATTATGGTTTCAAGAAATCACTAAAACCACTCTTGAAAAAACACCATACTAAAGCCTTAATCCTTGGTACAGGAGGAGCTAGTAAAGCAATTGCTTTTGCTCTCAAAAAAATGAATATTGAATATGATTTCGTTTCTAGAAATCCAAACGAGTATGAGTTCAGTTATGAAGAATTGACTGCTGAAATTTTTGCTGAATATACCATTATCATCAATGCTACACCCGTAGGCACTCATCCTAATGTAAATGACTGTCCAACTTTAGATTACAGTTTATTCACTTCCCAACATATTGCTTACGATTTAGTTTACAATCCAGAAAAAACAACCTTTTTAAAACGAGCGAAGGCCCACGGAGCTACCATCAAAAACGGTTATGAAATGCTTGTATTTCAGGCAGAAAAAGCTTGGGAAATTTGGAATAAGTAATATTTTACCTTTAAATCAGGACATTTTTTTTGAATATTCATTCCGCTTTAGTATCTTCGAAGCGTTAATAAACCTTAAACATCTTAAAAATGTTAGAAGAAATGAATGATAACCTGCCACAAGCAGACGGACAAGACAGTATGGAAAGTACCCCTCAAGGCACTGAAATTTCTGCACAAGAAGCCATGGATAATCATTTAGCCGAAGCAGCAGAAACCGGCGAACATGAAAGCGCTACTCTTCCCACTAAAGACTATGAAGCTTTATCAATGGAAGCCTTAGTGGAAGAAATGGCAACCCTTTTGAGTCATGATCAAATTTCAGCCATTAAAAACCACATGGAAGAAGTGCGTAAAGCCTTCATGGATAAATTCCACCATTTTATTGAGGAAAAACGTCAAGAGTTTTTTGCTCAAAACGATGATGCTACTGAATTTGAATATCATTCGCCTATCAAAAACAAATTTGATCAATTATTTGACGAATATAAAGCGCGCAAAACAAAACACTTCAACCAAATTCAAAATCAACTTAAAGCAAATTACGTTGAGCGAACCAATCTTATTGAAGAATTAAAAAACTTAATCGACTCGAATCAAACTTCGATGTCTGATATGTTTAAAAAATTCAATGATATTCGTGACCGATGGAAAAAAGCTGGTGCCATTCCTAAAGATAAATATAACTTAGTGTGGAACAATTTTCATTTTCACACTGATCGTTTTTATGAATTAGTCCATTTAGACAAAGAAGTCCGTGATGCTGATTTTAAAAACAATTTAGAACAAAAATTGGCTATTATTGCTCGTGCAAAAGAATTAGTTCAAGAAGAAAGTTTGACTAAAGCATTCCGCGAATTACAACTGTTGCACCGTATTTGGAAAGAAGAAATTGGACCAGTTGATAAAGAGTATAGAGAAAAAATTTGGGCCGAGTTCAGCGAAATTACCAAACAACTTCATGACAAACGTGAAGCCCAATTAGCTCAAGCAAAAGAACGTGAATTACAAAATTTGGCACAAAAAAACCAAATTATTGCTCAAATCAATCAATTAAGCGAAGAACACATCACTACTCATGCTGATTGGCAAAAACAAATAGTGAAAATGGAAGCCTTACGTCAAGATTTCTTTAATGCTGGTCGTGTACCTGCCGAACAAACAGAAGAAACATGGACCCATTTTAAAAACGCCGTTCGTAATTTCAATGCAACCAAAAATGCCTTTTATAAAGACATCAAAAACGAACAACAGCACAATCTAGATCGTAAAATGGCTTTGATTGAAAAAGCAAAATCATTTGTAGATACTATTGATTTTGAAATTGCAACCCCAATTATGAAACAAATTCAAGAAGAATGGAAAAAAATTGGGCATGTACCTCGCAAACATTCCGATGAAATTTGGGCTGAGTTCAAACAAATATGTAACGCTTACTTTGACCGTTTACACGAATCTAGAAAAGATGAAATTGAAGCAGAAGTTGCCGCTTTTGAAAGAAAGAAAGACTATCTTGAGCAAATGAAAACGTTTGAATTAGTAGGCGAACATAAAACCGACTTAGACGCCATAAAAGCACATATTGCAGCTTGGAAAGAGTTAGGCAAAGTTCCTCAAAACCGTCGTCATATAGAAGGGAAATTCAATAAAATATTAGATGCCTTATTTGAAAAATTAAGTTTATCTAAAAAAGATTCAGAAATGATGAAATTTAATAATCGTTTAGACCAATTAGCTGAAGGTAATGACCAACGTGCATTAGTCAACGAACAAGTTTTCATCCGTAGAAAAATTGACGAGTTACAAAATGACATCATTCAATTAGAGAACAATATTCAGTTCATAAGTAATGCAAAAAGCGACAATCCTTTTGTAAAAGAAGTGTATAAAAGCATTGAGCGAAACAAAGATGAACTGAAACTTTGGAAAGAAAAATTAAAAAAGCTTAACAATTTAGCTTAGTACAAAAGACTGCTTCGGCGGTCTTTTTTTTATTATAATGCCTTCCTACGCAATATTACATTTATTTGGTTACTAAAAAACACCAAATAACTCTTCACTCTGCAAGTAACCATAGCACACGTTAACTAGAAAAAGAATAACCGTGATACATCAATTCGTAATCTATGGCTACTCATTGATTACTATTGTACTTTTTTTAGAACCATCGTTTTGTATTAACTAATTATTACTGTACTTATTTTAAATTAATAAGTAAGATAAAATCAATT
>CAYNNB010000099.1:0-5227 GCA_964398425.1 uncultured Flavobacterium sp. | reverse complement strand
ATGGGCTTGAAGAAAGATGAATATGTAGGGGAATGTTCAGATATTGATGATGTTATTGTTTTTTTACGCGATGGAAAAATGATGATTTCAAAAATAGACGATAAAAAATTCTTTGGAAAAGATATTATTCATGTGGCTGTTTTTGATAAAAATGATAAGCGTACTATTTACAATATGATTTATCGCGATGGGAAGTCGGGTCCTTCATTTATTAAGCGATTCAATGTTTCGGGTGTTACGCGTGATAAAGAATATGATTTAACGCAAGAAAAATCGGGAAGTCAAGTGCTTTATTTTTCAGCCAATCCAAATGGAGAAGCTGAGGTAGTTACCATATTATTACGTCAGGTAGGTAGTGTGAAAAAATTGAAATGGGATATGGATTTTGCCGAAATTATGATTAAAGGTCGTGCCAGTAGAGGAAATACGGTTTCTAAGTATCCAATTAAGAAAATTGAACTTAAAGAAAAAGGGATTTCTACTTTGCGACCTAGAAAAGTTTGGTTTGATGATACGGTTCAGCGATTAAACGTAGATGGAAGAGGTGAGTTGTTAGGCGAATTTAAACCAAATGATCGTTTGTTAGTCATAACACAATCAGGTAAAGTAAAAACGATTATTCCTGAGTTATCAACCCATTTTGAAGAAGATATGATTGTGTTAGAAAAATGGAATAAAAACAAACCTATTTCTGCGATCTATTATGACGGAGAAAAAGAGCGTTATTATGTGAAGCGGTTTTTAGTAGAAAACGAAAATAAGGAAGAGATTTTTATTTCGGAACACGAAAAATCGCAGTTAGAAATTGTTTCTACCGATTGGCGTCCTATGGCAGAAGTTGTTTTTGCAAAAGTAAAGGGGGTACAAAAAGAAAATCAGATTGTCAATTTCGAGGAATTCATTGCTGTAAAAGGAATTAAAGCCCAAGGGAATCAATTGAGTACGGATAAATTGAAACAAGTAAATTTATTAGATTCCTTGCCTTATGAAGAAATTTTAGATGAACCCGAAGCTGAACAGAAAGAAGAATTAGAGGAAGGGAATGATATTCAAGACTTCAATATTCAATTGGACGATGACGGACAAATTACGTTGAGTTTGGATTAAAAAAAATGATGAATAATCAATCTTAACAAGTTTTTTTATTCCTGTTAGTTTTGTCTTTTGAAAATTAGAATGTCTTTACTAGCCCCGATTGAACCAAGTGCCATGCACAGGTGAAAGCGGGACAATATATGTGCTGAAAAACAAAATGCCTGCTCCTTAAGAAAGAACAGGCATTTTATATTTTTTGAAATGATTTTTAATTCATTAAATCATCATCAGTTAATTTTGAATCAGCAATTTTATTGTTGCGTAGTTGAACAGGTTTACTACTTTTTTTCTTCATTCTAAGGTTTAAGAATTCAACGAATAAAGAGAAGAAAATAGCAAAGTATAAATATCCTTTTGGAATACTATGAACTTCTGTATCACCAAAGAATTTGATGTTTGCCAAGTGTGATCCTTCTGCAAGTAACATTACTCCAATTAGAATTAAGAATGATAAGCCTAAAATTTGAATGGTTGGGTGCTCGTTTACAAATTTAGAAACTGGACCAGCAAAGATTAACATGATAAGAATAGAAATAACAATTGCTGCAATCATTATTTCTAATGCACCTCCAGGACCAAAACCAACAGGAGGTTCAGCTGCGCTCACTAATCCTACAGCCGTTAAAATACTATCAAAAGAGAATACAATATTTAAAAGAGCAATTTGTATTACAGCTGAAGCTAAAGAATTACTTGCTTTTCCAGATGTAGCTTCTTCTTCACCTTCTAATTTATGGTGTATTTCAGAAACGGATTTGTATAATAAAAATAATCCACCACCAAAAACAATGATACTTTGTCCTGAAATACCACCTGATACAAAGCTTAAGTCGAAATCAAAAAAAGATTCTTTTAAGCTCATTACCCATGTAATTCCAAATAAAAGAACGATACGAAATGCCATGGCTAGTAACAATCCTATTCTTCTCGCTTTAGGTTGGTCTTCTTCTTTTAATTTTCCAGATACTATTGAAAGGAAAACAATGTTGTCAATACCTAAAATGATTTCTAAAAAAGTAAGGGTTAATAAAGCGACCCAAGCATTAGGATTTGATAAAATTTCCATTTTTGTTTAAATAAGTTAAATTTTGATTAGTTGCTTATTTTACGTAAGAAATTACATTTTTGTTACAGAACCTTTTTGTTTTTTTGTTTCACCCACAAAAGAATATTCATAGGAATAAGTTAAGTCTTTGGTGTTCAGTATTTTTACATGTACAGCTCTTTGCTCGGCTCTGTTTTTTGGTCTTACATTTTCTAAAATATATTCGCAATCATTAATCCAACGTATGTTGAATGTATCAATAATATTATTAAAATGTTCAATTTGAATGGAATCATTTCGTTCAAAAGTTGTAGTATATTTTTTTCCTTCAACTGTGGTTTCAGAAGTGAATTTACCGGTTTTAAATGCTTTACAATTTCGTTCTTGATTGTAGCAAGAAAACAAGAAAAAACTGGTAAGTAGTAAAAGTATTTTTTTCATTTTTAACTATTTATTATCATCAAATCATCGATCGAACATGCTACTAACAATGGTTTTTACACCTTTAAAACCTAAGTAAACTGCATAAATGCACACCAATATGGCGAGTATAAGCAGATAAGGAAATAGTGGATGGGATTCATTTTTAAAACAACTATTTAAAAAAACGGGTCCTATAAATAAAAGAGGTAAAGCAAAAGCTAAATAGCGAATTCCTTTTAATAAAACGGCTTTATTTGTCATATTTTAAATTTTTTATGCTATGAGGCATATAATATACCTTTAGTCATCATAGAAGACTACTATTGGTTGTTTTGAAAGTGATTAATCGCTTTTCTAACACTCCCGTGTTTTTTTAGTAATTCGGTAGCTGTTTCATAACTTACTGAAATTTCGTTCATGATCATACGTACGCCTCGATCAATTAATTTAACGTTACTTAGTTGCATATCAACCATTTTATTGCCTTTAACACGCCCTAATTGAATCATGGTAGCTGTAGAAATCATGTTTAAAACTAATTTTTGAGCTGTTCCTGCTTTCATTCGACTGCTTCCAGTTACAAATTCAGGTCCCACTACCACTTCAATAGGATAATCGGGTATTAAAGCTAATGGGCTTCCAGCGTTACAAGTGATACCACCTGTGATAATATTATGCTTTTTACAAGCCTCTAAACCACCCAAAACATAGGGTGTTGTTCCTGATGCTGCAATGCCAATTACCACATCATTTTCGTTAATATGATAAGCTTGTAAATCCGTCCAAGCTTGTTCTTTATCATCTTCAGCAAATTCCACTGCTTTTCTTATTGCAGTATCTCCACCAGCAATTATCCCGATTACTAAATCAAAAGGAACTCCAAAAGTTGGTGGACATTCCGAGGCATCTACTATTCCTAATCTACCAGAAGTACCAGCGCCAATGTAAAATAATCGCCCTCCATTTTTCATCTTTTCAACCACAATTGAAATTAATTTTTCAATTTGAGGTAACGCTTTTTCAACTGCTAACGGAACCAATTTATCTTCGTTATTAATATTGGTTAACAACTCATTTACAGTCATTTGTTCTAGGTGTTCGTACTTTGATGCTTGTTCCGTTGTTTTAGTAAATGACATAATCGATTTCATTTCTTGATGCAATCAAATATACAAACTAAATTCAAAATTTTATAGTTAGATGAATATTTCTATATTTGATTTAATTATGAATATATAAATGAATTCAAAACCACTAAAAATTGCCATTGCAACCGTAACTTTATCTGATGGTGGTGCCGAACGCTGTGCGGCTCTTTTATCGAATTTTTTTGTGGCAAAAGGGATAGAAGTGCACCATCTTGTTTTTGCTGGTAAAGTGGTTTATGAACACAGTGGAACTCTTGTTCATTTTGAAGAATTAAAAGACGAATCTAATAGTATTTGGAGCCGTTGGAAACGATTTCAAGCTATTCGAAATTATTGTAAACAAGAACAATTTGATTTTATATTAGATTTTAGAACCAAAGAACGTTTTTGGCAAGAAGTGTTATTGCATCATTTGGTGTATTCTAATTTAATTCAAACCATTCATAGCATTAGAATTGATTCCTATATTCCTAAATCCAGATGGAAAGCATGGTTGCTTTATCGTAATGTTAAAGCCATGATTGCAGTTTCCGATAGTATTCTTACCAAAGTAGAAAATCAATATTACAACAAACATTTGTTTACGATTTATAATCCAATAGATTTAGACTATTTTGAAACAAAAGCGAAAGAATCAGTTCCTTTTGAGCACGCGTATATTGTAGCCGCTGGAAGTATGAACCAATCTATTAAACAATTTGACCGTTTAATTGAAATCTATTCAAAATCTGCGTTACCCAAGCAAAATATCCATTTGGTAATTTTAGGAGAAGGCGATTTGAAAACAAGTTATATTCAATTGGCTCACAGCTTATTTTTGAATGATAAAATTCATTTTTTAGGTCATGTTAATAATCCGTTTTCATATTTTAAGAATGCTTTATTTGGAGTTTCCACCAGTAAATATGAAGGTTTGCCAATGGTTTTGTTAGAAACATTAGCCTGTGGTACACCTGTTGTTTCATGGAATTATGAATCGGGTCCCAGTGAAATTATTCAGGATCAACATAATGGATTATTGGTTTTAAATCAGGATACCAATGCAATGGTAGAGGCTTTTCATGCAATGATTGAAGATAAAGAATTATATTTACAATGTAAAAGCAATTCAAAAACTAGTATTCGAGATTTTTCATTTGATAAAATTGGAGCAATTTGGATGAAATTATTTGAAAAATTACAAAAACAGCATGAAAATTAAACTAATTGATATTCCGAAAATAACCAATACTAAAGGAAATATTGGTGTTATAGAAAATGAAACGATTCCATTTGATGTAAAACGGGTCTATTATTTATTTGATGTGCCAAGTGGAGCCAAAAGAGGCGGACATGCGCATAAAAAATTAAAGCAGATTTTGATTCCTATTTCGGGCAGTTTTGATGTGGTGTTGAAAGATGGAAAAAAGAAAGAAGTTATAACACTAAATCGTCCCGATAAAGGTTTACTGATTGAAAATAATATATGGCGCGAATTAGAAAATTTTTCTTCAGGTGCCGTTTGTTTAGTTTTAGC
>CAYNNB010000098.1:2132-5458 GCA_964398425.1 uncultured Flavobacterium sp. | reverse complement strand
CTTCTCGTCAAATTGAAGCTGCACGTATCGCTGCAACTCGTTATATGAAAAGAGAAGGTCAATTATGGATTAAAATTTTCCCAGACAAACCAATTACGAAAAAACCACTTGAAGTACGTATGGGTAAAGGAAAAGGTGCAGTCGAATATTGGGCTGCAGTTGTAAAACCAGGAAGAATTATGTTTGAAGTTGGTGGCGTGCCACTTTCTATTGCTAAAGAAGCTTTACGCTTAGCAGCTCAAAAACTTCCTGTAAAAACTAAGTTTGTAGTTGCTAGAGATTTCGAAGCATAATAAAATTTAATTATGAAAAAATCAGAATTATCAAATCTATCAGTAGCTGAGTTACAAAACAAACTTGGTGAATTGAAGAAGTCTTATATGGAGTTAAAAATGGCTCATACCATTTCTCCAATTGCAAATCCGCTTCAATTAAGATCATTAAGAAGAGAAGTAGCTAGAGTTGCTACAGAATTAAGCAAACGATAGTTATCAATTGTATTCTACTGAAAGATGGAAAATAGAAATTTAAGAAAAGAAAGAATTGGTGTAGTTACTAGCAACAAAATGGATAAGTCTATTGTTGTAGCTGAAACTAGCAGAGTAAAACACCCATTATATGGTAAGTTCGTGTTAAAAACTAAAAAATATGTTGCACACGACGAAAAAAATGATTGTAACATTGGTGATACAGTAAAGATTATGGAAACTAGACCTTTATCTAAAACTAAATGTTGGAGATTAGTTGAAATCATTGAAAGAGCGAAGTAATTATGGTACAACAAGAATCAAGATTAAAAGTAGCAGATAACACTGGAGCGAAAGAAGTACTTACGATCCGTGTTTTAGGAGGAACGAAGCGTCGTTATGCCTCTGTTGGTGATAAAATTGTAGTTTCAATTAAAGATGCTACTCCAAACGGTAACGTTAAAAAAGGAGCTGTATCAACTGCAGTTGTTGTACGTACCAAAAAAGAAGTGAGAAGAGCCGATGGTTCTTACATCAGATTTGATGACAACGCATGTGTGTTATTAAATGCTGCTGGAGAAATGAGAGGTACACGTGTTTTTGGTCCTGTAGCTAGAGAACTTCGTGAAAAACAATTCATGAAAATTGTATCATTAGCACCTGAAGTGCTTTAATTCTAAATAGACGTGATGAAGTTAAAAATTAAATCAGGTGATCTAGTAAGAGTTATTGCTGGTGACCACAAAGGACAAGAAGGTAAGGTATTACGCGTTCTTCGTGATAAAAATAAAGCCATTGTTGAAGGTGTGAACATGATTTCAAAACATACGAAACCAAGTGCACAAAATCCTCAAGGTGGTATTGTGAAAAAAGAAGCTCCTATTCATGTTTCTAATATTCAAATCGTTGATGCTAAGGCTAAAACGACTACAAAAGTTGGATTTAAAATGGAAGGAGATAAGAAAGTAAGATTTTCAAAAAAATCTAATCAAGTATTATAGTTATGGCATACGTACCTAGACTAAAGGAAGAATATAAAAGCAGAGTAATTGCTGCTTTGACGGAAGAATTTGGTTACAAGAATGTAATGCAGGTTCCAAAATTAGAAAAAATTGTTATTAGCCGTGGAGTTGGTGCTGCTGTATCTGATAAAAAATTAGTTGATTACGCTGTTGAGGAGTTAACTAAAATTACAGGACAAAAAGCTGTTCCTACAATTTCAAAGAAAGACGTAGCTTCTTTCAAATTAAGAAAAGGAATGCCAATTGGTGCTAAAGTAACTTTAAGAGGTGAAAGAATGTATGAGTTTTTAGATAGACTTATTACATCTGCTCTACCTCGAGTAAGAGATTTTAGTGGTATCAAGTCAACTGGATTTGACGGAAGAGGTAATTACAACTTAGGTGTTTTAGAGCAAATCATTTTCCCTGAAATTGATATTGATAAAGTAAATAAAATTGCCGGTTTTGATATTACATTTGTAACTTCTGCAAACACAGATAAAGAGGCTAAATCATTATTAGCAGAATTAGGATTACCTTTTAAAAAGAATTAAGTTATGGCTAAAGAATCAATGAAAGCCCGTGAGGTGAAAAGAATTGCATTAGTTGAAAAGTATGCTGAGAAAAGAAAAGCTTTAAAAGAAGCTGGTGATTTCGAAGGTTTACAAAAATTACCTAAAAATTCTTGTCCTGTTAGAGTACACAATCGTTGTAAATTAACTGGAAGACCTAGAGGTTACATGCGTCAGTTTGGTATTTCACGTGTTACTTTCCGTGAAATGGCTAACCAAGGTTTAATTCCTGGTGTAAAAAAAGCAAGCTGGTAATAAAATTAAATATTAACGATTAAAGGTTCGATAGGCGGGTGCCTATCGAAAACCATAATCACAATTTCATACAATATGTATACAGATCCTATTGCAGATTTTTTAACAAGAATCAGAAATGCTGTGAGAGCAAACCATAAAGTGGTTGAAATCCCAGCTTCTAATCTTAAAAAAGAAATCACTAAGATTTTATTCGATCAAGGATATATCTTAAGTTACAAGTTTGAAGATAGTACTGTTCAAGGTACAATCAAGATTGCTCTTAAGTATGACAAAGACACTAAAGAGTCAGTAATCAAAGATATCCAAAGAATTAGTAAACCAGGTTTACGTAAATATGCAAGTTCAACAAACATCCCAAGAATTTTAAATGGTTTAGGTATTGCTATTGTTTCTACTTCAAAAGGAGTAATGACAGGTAAGCAAGCTAAACAATTAAATGTTGGTGGTGAAGTAATTTGTTACGTATACTAATAAAAAGAGCAAGCGAATGTCAAGAATAGGTAAAAATCCAATTGCAATTCCAGCAGGAGTAACTGTAGAAGTTAAAGATGCTGTAGTTACAGTAAAAGGAAAATTAGGCGAGCTTACTCAAGAATTTTCTGATGTAACCGTTAAAATCGAAGATAACCAAGTTATCGTTGAACGTTCATCTGATTATAAAACTGAAAGAGCGAAACACGGATTGTACCGTGCATTAATCAACAATATGATTGTTGGTGTTTCTGAAGGTTTCACAAAGGAATTAGAATAAGTAGGAGTTGGTTATAGAGCTTCTAATGCTGGTCAAAAATTAGACTTAGCTTTAGGTTACTCTCACAACATCGTATTAGAAATCGTTCCTGAAGTTAAAGTGGAAACAATTTCAGAAAAAGGTAAAAATCCGATAGTGAAGTTAACTTCATTCGACAAACAATTATTAGGTCAAGTATCTGCTAAAATCAGATCTTTCCGTAAACCTGAACCTTACAAAGGAAAAGGAGTTAAGTTTGTTGGTGAAGAATTAAGAAGAAAAGCAGGTAAATCAGCTT
>CAYNNB010000098.1:0-2032 GCA_964398425.1 uncultured Flavobacterium sp. | reverse complement strand
AAAGGAGTTAAGTTTGTTGGTGAAGAATTAAGAAGAAAAGCAGGTAAATCAGCTTAAAAATTAAAGTTATGTCATTAACAAAATCTGAAAGAAGACAAAGAATACAGTTCAGAATCAGAAAGATTGTAAGCGGAACTGCTGCTCAACCTAGACTTTCTGTTTTTAGAAGTAATAAAGAAATCTATGCACAAATCATAGATGATGTAAACGGTGTTACTTTAGTTTCAGCTTCATCAAGAGATAAAGGTGTTGCTAAAGGTACTAAAACTGAAACTGCTAATGCAGTTGGTAAATTGATAGCTGAAAAAGCTCTACAAGCTGGTATCACATCTATCTCTTTTGATAGAGGTGGAAATTTATACCACGGACGTGTTAAATCATTAGCTGAAGGAGCTAGAGAAGCTGGACTTAAATTCTAATTAGGATATGTATCACAATTATAAAAACGTAGAATTAGTAAAACCAGCAGGTCTTGAATTAAAAGACCGTTTGGTAAGTGTTAATCGTGTTACTAAAGTTACTAAAGGAGGTAGAGCATTTGGTTTCTCTGCTATCGTTGTAGTAGGTGATGAGCATGGAGTAGTTGGTCATGGTTTAGGAAAATCTAAAGATGTATCTGAAGCTATTGCTAAAGCAGTAGAAGATGCTAAGAAAAATTTAGTTAGAATTCCATTAAGTGGACATTCAGTTCCTCATGAGCAAAAAGGTAAATTTGGTGGGGCTAGAGTATTCTTAATGCCTGCATCTCACGGTACTGGAGTAATTGCTGGTGGTGCTGTACGTGCGGTATTAGAATCTGTTGGTGTTCATGATGTATTATCTAAATCTCAAGGTTCATCTAATCCTCACAATGTAGTAAAAGCAACATTTGATGCTTTATTACAAATGAGAAGTGCTGCAACTGTTGCTAAGCAAAGAGGTGTATCATTAGACAAAGTATTCAAAGGTTAATAATACAAGGAATCATGGCGAAAATTTTAGTAAAACAAGTAAGAAGTAAAATCAACTGTCCTGCAGACCAAAAGAAAACATTAGTTGCTTTAGGTTTAAGAAAAATGGGGCAAGTTGTTGAGCATGATGCAAATCCTGCTATCCTTGGAATGGTAAATAAAGTTAAACACTTAGTTTCTGTTGAAGAAACTAAATAACACGAATAGTTATGAATTTAAGTAACTTACAACCGGCTGAAGGGTCAACTCACAACCAAAATAAAAGAGTAGGTAGAGGACAAGGTTCTGGAAAAGGTGGTACTTCCACAAGAGGTCACAAAGGAGCTAAATCTCGTTCTGGTTACTCTAAGAAAATTGGTTTTGAAGGTGGTCAAATGCCGTTACAAAGAAGAGTTCCAAAATTTGGTTTTAATAATATCAATAGAGTAGAATATCAAGGTGTAAACTTAGATACTTTACAAAATTTAGTTGATAATGGTATCATTACAGATACTGTAGATTTTGCAGTATTAGTTGATAATCGTTTAGCTACTAAAAATAGCTTGGTTAAGATTTTAGGAAGAGGTGAGCTAAAAGCTAAACTAAAAGTAAGTGCTCACAAATTTACAGCAACAGCTAAAGCTGCTATTGAAGCGGCTGGTGGTGAGGCAGTAACTTTATAATTCTTAAACAAGATGAAGAAATTTATAGATTCATTAGTCAATGTTTGGAAAATCGAAGAACTAAAAAATAAAATTTTAGTAACTCTAGGAATATTACTTGTGTACCGTTTTGGTTCACAAGTAACATTACCTGGAATTGATGCGACCAAACTACAAAATCTTACTAACCAAACAGAAGGTGGTATTGGTTGGTTAATCAACGTATTTACAGGAGGTGCTTTTTCTGAAGCATCTATTTTTGCGTTGGGTATAATGCCATACATCTCTGCATCTATTGTTGTTCAGTTAATGGGGATAGCTATTCCTTATCTGCAAAAACTTCAAAAAGATGGTGAAAGTGGTAGAAAGAAATTGAATCAAATTACTCGTTGGTTAACAATAGGTATTACCCTAGTACAAGGTCCTGGTTATATTTATAAT
>CAYNNB010000097.1:0-5475 GCA_964398425.1 uncultured Flavobacterium sp. | reverse complement strand
TAGACGACGGCGCTAAAACCTTTGAAGAAACCATGTTACTTTGTGAAATGATGCAAGAACTTGGTGTTACATCTGCCATAACAACACCACACATTTACCCCGGCTTATGGAACAATGACATCCAAGGAATTGAAAAAGTATACGCCAATTATAAAGCCCAGTCTAACGACACATTTATTAAAGACGTTTCCAGCGAATACTTAGCAGACATTCATTTAGAAAGCCTTTTAGCTTCTAACAGTCTCAAACCATTATGCAAAAACTACCTCCTGATTGAATTTTCATACTTAGCACCACCTAACGATTTAATCATGGAAACCTTGTTTAAATTAAAACTAAAAGGATACAAATTAATCCTAGCACATCCAGAGCGTTATCTATATTGGAAAAACACGTTTAGCATTTTTGAATATTTCAAAAATTTTGGATTGTACTTTCAATTAAACACACTTTCTGCCTTAGGTTATTATGGTGATGAAGTAAAGAAGATGAGTAAAAAATTACTTGAATCAGAATTTTATGATTTTGTTGGAACAGATACTCACCATAAAAAACATTTGATTGTGACTAAAAAAGAGCCCATGTATTTATCAAAATCAATGTTAAAATCATTAGAAATAGTTATAGATTCAAACAATAAGAATTTTAAATAAAAATTCTAAAATACAGTTACAACTCTAAACAATAGTAAAGAAAATCTCTAAAAAAGTAAAATCAAGACTGTAAATCGCCTAACGAAATTTTTCCCAAAAATAGCAAAATAAAAAACTGCCTCAAATTTTGAGACAGTAACATTAAATTTCTTATTCTTATAAAATTATTTCAGTTTCAATATTTGCATCAATTTTCTCCATTTAGGGATTAAAGCATTAACTGCATCATGGTCATAGTTATAACTGTATCCATAATTATACTTATAAGAATAGGCATAACCTTTACCATAACCCTCATTTGCCCCTACATTATTAAATACAATAGATGCATTTTTAATTTTATTTTGTTGATTTAAAGTGTTTATAAAATTTAATACATTCTTTTGCGTGTAGTTTGCCTTTACAATGTATAAAGTTAAATCAGCATATTTAGAAATAAGAATAGTGTCAGCAACTAATAAGGTAGGTGGAGTGTCTACAATAATATAGTCATATTCTTTTTTTAATTCATCCAATAAGTGTCCAAATCTACCATTTGAAATGATTTCAGATGGATTCGGAGGAATTTCACCTGAAAAAATAACATCTAAATTAATATCATTAACTTTTAATTTATCAACACAATTTAAATGATTAAGATTGGGGTCTATTAAATAATTTATTAGTCCAACTTTTGCTCTTTTAGATTTTAGCATCTTATGGATTTGAGGATTCCGTAAATCTGCACCTATTACTATTACTTTTTTATTCAGGGAAGCAAATGTTAAAGCTAAATTGACAGATGTAAAAGTTTTTCCTTCCCCTTTAATACTCGAAGATACATAAATGATTGGAGGCTTATTAGCGGTAAAAGGCGTAACAAAGTTCAAATTTGCTATTAATATTCTGAATGCCTCAGATAAAACGGAACGGTCGTTTACTTTAATCAACTTCTGACGCTCTAAAATAAAAGGAATTTCAGCAATAATGGATATATGTTCTAATCTACTTTCTAACGCCTCCCTTGTATGCAATTTATTATCAAATAGATAATATACAAATAAAATGGCAAAAGGTACTAACAGGCCAAGACCAAAAGCTAACATAAAAATCAACCCTCGTTTTGGAGATAATGGTGTACGATTTGCCATTGCAGCATCCACAATTTTAATTGAAGGATTTACAATAGCCAAATTAATACTTGCCTCTTCTCTTTTTTGCAACAACAACAAATACAAAGTTTCTTTAATTTTCTGTTGGCGCTCTATAGATCTTATCATTTTCTCTTGATAAGGTAAAACACTATATTGATAATCTTGTTGTATTTTTATTTTATCAATTTCTTGTATTCTAGCGAGTAATATATTTTGATAAGCTTTAAGTGAGTATTTAATATTCTCTTTCAGATTCATTTGCATCCCAATTAACTGCTGCACTTTAGGATGATTTTCACCACCTGACTTAATGTTTTTCTGACTTTGCAACACAATTTCGTTGTACTGTTTAATGAGTTCATTAACATTCATCTCATCTAAACCAATATTTGTGGGCAATAACTCATTCACTTTTACCTCTTTAAGCGCTTTAATAATAATATCACTTAATAAAGATTGTGTCTTGGCTTTTTCGTATTCAGAGCTTGTTTCTGTTTTTGTAGTAAGCAACATTTGTGAATCGCCTTCTATGAAGGATAACTTCTGATTGCGCTTATAATCAGCTTTATTTAATTCAATAGTATCTAATTCTTTGAATAAATATTCAAATCGAGAATTAACAAAATCAATTGTCTTTCTAAAAATTCGCTGTTTATCTTCTTGACCGTCTCGATCAAAAACTTCATTTAATTTATTTAAAATAGCATTATTTTTCTCAATAATGGATCCCGTCATTTTAAGTTCTAACAATTCACTTTCTTCGCCCAATAAATTAACTTGCAATGCACTTTTTAAAGACGCCACTGCATCTTCTAAACGAATTTTTCTAATTGAAAAAACACGTTCTGATTTTTGAATATACAAAGGCTTTGAAAGCTGCATAGCAATACCTTCAATGTCGTAAATTTTATTATATTCCCTTTTTTTATTTTCTCCATTCCAAAAATAACCATATTGGTCTAACTTAACAGACCAATTACCAGTAAAATTATTAATTTTCTCTTCTTGTCCAATCCACTTAATTTTGGGAACAAAATGACCATAAACTTCACTTGTTTTGATCTTACCTTCTTCCGTAAATACATTGCAAAGTTCTAATTCAGTTACTACTTTACTCAACAAGCGATTGGATTTAATGATTTCTTTTTCATTTTCAATATTCACTTTATTTCGCAAAAAGAAATTAACCCCATTGGTAGGCATCTTAAAATCGGAATTCGAATCGTCTAATAATTTGATTATAGTCTTAGATTCGTAAACATTGTTCTGATACCTTAAATACAAAGTAGCTGTCACTAAAGCCAAAACAACACCCACCACGAACCAGTACCAATAAGGTAAGTATTTTAAAACTTCTTGTTTTAAGTTAAAAGAATCTTCTTGTTTGATATCACTACTATTTTCTACTATATTCATTTACTTTATAAACTTCTAATGATTAAAAAAGAGGACAATATAACGGATAGGGTTCCTAATAAGGTAGCCGCATTCCCAATAATACCAGCTGACTTAACTTTTGCTGTATTAGGGTCAACAATAATTACGTCATTAGGCTTGATAAAATAATAAGGAGAATTCATCCAGTTTTTCTTTGTCAAATCTATTTCGCCAATTTTCTGTTGATCATTTTCCATACGGATGATTTTGATAGGATTTCGAACCCCATTAATCGTAAGGTCACCCGCTAATCCTAATGCTTGAAGAATCGTTAAGTTATTCTCATAAAAAGTATATGTACCTGGGTTTCTAACTTCCCCTAAAACAGTTACTTTAGCATTCAGGATTCTACAAACCACCACAGGATTCTTCAATAAACCCTTATTGATTAATGCCGTTTGCACTTTACTCTCCACTTGTGTATAGGTCAATCCTACAACCTCTACTTCTCCTAAAACAGGTAAATTAACCATCCCCTCATTAGATACTAAATAACCCTGCAATAACAATTGCGTACCCTGCACACTTTGTTGCATAGCACTAATATTGTAGGGAATCGCTAAATCTAAATCTTCAGTGGTAATTTTTATACTTAAAATATCATTCGGCTGAACTACTACATCTGACCATTTAAAATTGGAGTTCTGATTAGCTTGTAAATCACTAAGATAAATAATGTCTTTTCTACTTACACAAGACATCAACATAAAAAAGCAAACAAGTAAGGTGAGGGGCACTATTTTTTTCATACAGGGTGTATATTTATACGTCAAAGATACTATTTATTTAAATGATTACAAAACCATTCCTTCCATTTCAATTTTTGTTAAGAGAAACAGTATCATAACATAACAAATGAATAAGTTCAACTTAAGCCATTAAGAATGAAATACTATTATTATTTTTTAAAAATATGAATTACCACCTGTTGTATTCTATTTCGGTCTTCGTCAGTCAAATTAGAACCCGATGGCAAACATAATCCCTTATCAAATAATATTTCGGCAGTAGTACCACCATAATAAGGACAAGCAGCAAAAACAGGTTGCAAGTGCATCGGTTTCCACAACGGTCTAGATTCAATATTTTCTTTTTCAAAAGCAAGTCTAAGGGTTTCTCTACTAATGCCGTTAGTTTGGTTTTCATCAATCAAAATAGCCGACAACCAATAATTAGCCACGGTATTCGGTTGTGTTTCCATTACAGTCACACCTGAAATGTCTTGAAAAACTTCTTTGTAAAAAGCCTGCATGCTTTGTCTGGCTTTCACATGTTGGTCAAGCACTTCCATTTGCCCCCTCCCGATTCCAGCACACACGTTACTCATTCTATAATTATATCCAATTTCACTGTGTTGATAGTGCGGCGCTTGATCTCGGGCTTGCGTTGCTAAGAAAACTACTTTCTCTTTAATCTTAGCGTCATGTGCTACCAAAGCACCTCCCCCAGAAGTGGTGATGATTTTGTTCCCATTAAAAGAAAGAACACCGATATCACCTAACGTACCGCAGGCTTGACCTTCATAAGTACTTCCTAGCGCTTCTGCACTGTCTTCAACAATAGGAATTTGATATTTTGTTGCTACCGCTTTAATTTCTTTAGCCTTGAAAGGTACACCATATAAATGTACAGCAATAATAGCTTTTGGTTTTTTTCCTTTGGCTATTCGATCAACAATTGCTTCTTCCAATGCCTTTGGACAAATGTTCCAAGTATCTGCCTCACTGTCTACAAAAACAGGCGTAGCACCTAAATAAGCAATTGGATTAGCAGACGCAGCAAAAGTCATGCTTTGACAAATAACTTCATCTCCCGCTTGTACCCCAAGCACAATAAGAGCCAAATGCAAAGCCGCCGTACCAGAACTTAAGGCCGCCACTTGACAATCTTGACCTAAATAATGCGCTAAGTCCTGCTCAAAACCTGTTACGTGAGGCCCAAGAGGCGCAATCCAGTTGGTTTCAAAAGCTTCTTTAATGTATTCTTGTTCCCTTCCACCCATGTGAGGTGAAGATAACCATATTTTAGTTGTATTCATGTGTTGATTCATTTTAGGCAAATATACTGCTTTTACTAAAACAGCACTACTTCATTTCTTACTATTTTGTTCTCTTATTCTGTATATTATGACCAAAAAAAAGAGGCTGTCTTTCGACAGCCTCCTCTTATTAGTATTCTTTTCGCTTGAGCTATTCTTTGCTCTCGCTAATAAGTATTACTCATTCTTAACCATTTTAATGGTTTTCACTTGA
>CAYNNB010000096.1:0-5511 GCA_964398425.1 uncultured Flavobacterium sp. | reverse complement strand
GGTTTTTTCCACTGACTGTTTTTTTCTATGCAATATCTTCTTAAGCCTTGTGTTTAAATCAAAATAGTTTTTTTGTTGATTTTTCTTTATTAAAATCATTTTTCTATAGTTTATATTACAAGCACTAACATTCAACTCATTATCAAAAACCTACAATACATATACACTTATTGCTTAACTTTTTTTCTTTAAGCTAGAAATATAAACGGTAAATTCTTCTCTGTCTTTCCATTTTTCAAATTTACAGTATAAGGGTTTTATGTTTTGTCCATTCAATGTTGAAAACTCTACACGTATGTATGATCGAAAATAGGGGATAGTGGGGGAGTATTTTATTCAAAATATTTTATTTTTCTAGAGGAAAAAGGTCTTTTAAAACTCATCAAAATTACAAGTATAGGTTTTTCTTATTATTGGCAGTAATAATAAAATTGTTTGAATAAAAACGCTCCATTTAGGAGCGCTTAAAATGTTATTTTATAGAATCTCGATTTTTCTCGACCACTTTAATTAATACGTTTAAAAGATTTGTTCCTGAATTAATATATTTTTTTTCTGTACCAGGTTCAAAACTTTCAATTTTTTTTATAATATCTTCTCTCCAGTACTCCCTCTCTGCCATAACAGCATTTTCAAAAAGTAAAGAAACTAACTTTTCATCTGACTCTTTTACTAAGTTTGATTCACTTGGTTTAATTGGCGAATTAGACTCCAAAATTTTTTTTATCATTAATGCTCTCAAGTCTTTATTTTCCATAGAATACTATTTATTGTTTAACAATCTTAACCGCTCTACTCGTTTTGTCCCCTTTAAAATTTATAATATACAAGCCACTTTGTAAGGTGGTTAAATCTAATTCTTCTTGCTCTAAAACGGCATTAAAACCACCTTCTTGTACTTTTTGTCCTAAAGCGTTATATATTTCATAAGTTGAAACATACTCTTTTGAAGTAATGAAAATTTTTGAAGACGTTGGGTTAGGGTAAACTATGAAATTATTTGTGGTATCGAAAGTATCTACATTTAAAAATTGATTGATATATTGAATACCAGTATATGCATTGATTTTTCCTCTACCCCAAATATTGTTAGGAATTGCAGAGCCAGTTCCTGTAAATGAATCAGTAATTGATGTATTTTGTAAAATTGTTTTAATCTGTGCTACAGTTAAATTTGGATTAGCCTGTAACCATAAAGCAATTATACCTGTTACCATTGGAGCAGCCATTGAAGTTCCTTGATTTGCAGCAAAATACCAATTATTTATATTATCCGTCAACCCAGAAACGACATCTGCATAATTTTCATTTTGATTAAAATTTCCTCCTGTAAAATTATAACTCGAATCAAATCTACTAATTGATGATACTATTCTATTTCCAGGTGCTGTAATGTCTGGTTTTATTCTGCCATCGGCAGTTGGACCTTTACTCGAAAAATTTGCTATATCGAATAATCCAGTTGCTACATCAAAAGTACATTTAGGATTATTGTTATTAAAATACATTGTTGTACATGACTTTGTATTAAAAGCTCCTACTGAAATGATAGAATTACCTGTTCCTCCACCTTCACCAATTGTCATATTGGTGTCTCCACTAATATAAGATGTGTTTGCTGACCCTAAATTGGTAAATTCAACTGCTCTATTTGTAGGTAATAAGTTTGCTCCAAGTGGAGTTATCCAACTATTAACAATACCATTTGTTGATTTAATTTCAAACAGAATTAAATGATCATTATCATCTTGAGCTGAATTATTTATAATTAATACCGCATGAGGTTTTTGATTAGTTGAATTTGTTTCAGTTGTTATTTCAATCAATGTAGTGTCTGGATTTGTTGAATCAGAGTCTTGAATAGAAGTCTGAATGCTTGAATTATTTATATTTGTATTGTAATATGGTGTGTAATTAACAAACTGGACTTGATTATTTACAATTTTTACAACATTTACTGAAACTTCAAAATTTTTACCAACCTCTCCCCAAACATCTATATATGAAACACCATTACTAAATAGATTATTTACTTGTTCATTTAATATAAAACTATAACAGTAATTATCAGTTAAAGTGAAAGATTTTCCTAAATGTATCGGGTCACTTCCTTCATTACCAGCTGAACCAACTAGTATTCTTCCATTACCAGTCAGAGCGCTACTCATGCTATCAAAAGAAGATGTTCCATCATGAGGTCCAATATGTTTGCCTAATGACATATTAACAACTGCTGGTTTATTTTGGACTGTTGCGTGGTTAAATATATATTGTAAGCCATTTAAAACACCAACATCCGTTTTATTTGTTGATACTAAAACAATTTCTGAATCATACGCAACACCTTTATAAATGCTATTTGAAATACCACCACTTCCTGCTGCAATTCCAGCAACATGTGTTCCATGACTTTCATCAACTTTATCTCTCATCCTGTTTAATATTGCTGTTTGACCGACATATTCAGTACCATACGGAGCAGGTGATGTAGTTGTTCCATTTTGCTCCCAAACTCTTGAAATTCTGGTTTGTTGTGTATTTAGATTTCTGAAGTTAGGATGTGTATAATCAAACCCACTATCTATGACACCTACTATGACACCATTACCAGTATAGGCTTGAGGTAGTCCAGTCCCTGTATGAACCTGATTAACATTTGTCAATGCTCTTGCGCTATCCATTGTTGAATAGACTTTTTCTGCTATTTCTACAGTTACAATTCCTTCTACTTCAAACAAACTTTCAAGATTATTAATAGGAATTAGAGCTGTAAAGAGATTTCCTGCTTCGGTATTTAATTTAACTCCTAAACTTTCAACATTATTTTTTTGGAAAGTTTCTTTGTCAATTTTTAAAAATGCTCCAACATAAAGATTGTCATTAATTTCATACAATGAATATCGATTTTTTAAATAATCTACATCTTTATTCTGTTTTAAATCCATTATTAGAAATGAAGTATTTAAGGCGCAGTTTTGTGGTCGCTCATAAACAAAAGTTGGTTCAGATGGTTTTCCTGTTTTCTTTAATTCTTCTAAATTTTGAGAAAAAAGGCTAATGCTCAATAAAAGCATTACGAGATTTAGTAATTTGGTAATTTTGTTTTTCATGGTTGTTTTAATTGTTATTTAAGTAATTCAACTTTTATACTATCCAAATTAAAATTTGCTTCAATTTGAATATTTATAAATTTCCCATCAAAAGGTAATTCAAAGATGCTTTTCTGCACTTGATTATTTTTTAATATTTCATTTTCTAGAGAGAAATTAAAGTATTTTTTATTGTCAATATTTACTTTTATCAAAGTAGTATGTAATGTAAAATCAAAATCTACATTTCCATAAAACACAACTTTACCTTTTTCATAGTTATTAATTAACTTAAATGTTTTAGTGTTCATTATTGAATCATTTGTTATTATTAGTTATTTTAATTGAGACAGGTTGAGAACCAAAATTTTTAGAAAAAGCATCTCTTATTTGTATTACAGTGTAAATACTTCCTAAAACTGTGGCAATTAATAAAAAAGCATTAAGAATTTTTTTAAATCTAAGGTTAGTGTTTATTATGTTTTGTTTTTCTTGGTAGCCTCCTTTTTGAAGAAACAATAAACCATTAAATGTTATAAAATAATTATCTATATCATTTATTAACATTACATCAATATATTGATCTTCTTTCAGTTTATCAAACACTAATCTTATATTTCTATTTGATAGTTGCTTTAGTAAATTCACTCTTTGTAAAACCACTTCTTTAGGTAATGGATGTATATCTGTGTTATCTTTTAGAGACTTTAAGGTACTATCTAGTATTTTTAAATAACTTATATTCATATCTAAATCTAATTAAAAGTCCATTTATTAACTCCCGAATTAACATATCTTTTAGTAAACTTCTTTTTGCTCCAACAGTCTTTGGTGTCTGCAAATTTTATTTTAAAAGCTTGTGTTGCATCTACACAAAACTGTCCATCTCCTGAACCCCATTCTGTAGCTAACCCTTGTCTACCTCTTATGTAGATGTTTCCTGTATAATTTCCAATATCTATGGTTTTATTACTATATGCTGGTATATTATACCAACCAACTGAAGTCCAGCATTTGTCGTTATTATCATAATAGGCATAACAAGCACTAATTTCTGCCCCTGTATTATTATAGAATTCAATTAAAGTGGCGCTTTGTGAAGGAGCAGGAGTAGGTGTTTGTGGGATAAATTGATTCCCATAAGAATTAGTTCCTAAGGTGAATAATTCCGGTTCTCCATCAACAAAAAAACGTTTTAAATAAGTATAATCTAATGTTGAATTGGATACATCTCTAAATGAAGCTACTGGCATCATTGCATTATTTGAATCACCTATTTTAGGCTGGTCTATAACTCCTGCTGAATTAATTAAAATACTTAGCTTGTCAGGATTATAGGTGTGTCCATACGTATTTGTAATAAATCTAACGTTATAACCTGTTGCTGTTATATAAGTATTTCCATCTGCAAGTTGTTGTCTCTCAATACTTAATTGTTGATTAATAACAATGTAGTTCCCATTTATAGTATAAGCGACTCTCATGTAGTTATTTCCATAGCTAAAAGTGTCGTTTAATACCATTAAACAATCGTGTTTTATGTTACTGGAATAGAATGTGATTTCGCAAATTGATGCTTTTGCTTCAGTTTTATTTGAAATCAAAAAAATTGATAAAATCAATATTCCTAATATCTTTCTCATAAGTCTTTGTTTTTAAACCTAATAATTTTACAAATCTAATAAATAATTTTATCATAATTTACAAATAATACGCTTTTCGTTTACACATATGTATAAAATACGTAATTTTACTTACTCACAAGTGAGCATAATTTTGTATTATGCAACATCGAGGAGAAATAATCAAAGAGGCAGTGTATAAAAGTGGCTTTCCCATAACAGAGCTAGCCAAACGTATGGGAAAAAGTAGAAGATGGGTGTATTTGTTATTTGAAAACCCTACTGTTTCTATAGATACTGTTTTACAAATAGGCACTATACTTCATTATGATTTTTCAGATGAAATTGAAATACTGAAACCTCACGTTTTAAATGAAACACCTATTAACTATAACAATGAAGGCTACTATTGGAAAAACAAATACTTACAATTACTAGAGGAGTACAATGATTTGCTAAAAAAAATGAATAAGTAAAAATTTTTTTAATACTCAAATACTATATTTTAAACAGCAAATAAAAGAAAGATACCTTTTAGCCAATAACTAACATCTTTTCCTAAGAATATTAATTGTTATCAAAGACAAAAAAATCAACATCTATATAACATAGAAGTCAAAGAATAACTTTCTTTATAGATATAGCACTGATACAGCACGGTTATAATACTATTAAGTCGATTTAATAATACTATTAAAGTATGTTAAAAAGATATAATGAGTAAACATTAAAAACAAAAAACCCTAAAATTAATTTTTAGGGTTTTACATTTTTTATTTTCTTTTATATAAAGGTACTGC
>CAYNNB010000095.1:0-5544 GCA_964398425.1 uncultured Flavobacterium sp. | reverse complement strand
ATCTTTGATAGCTGTAGCTTCTTTAATCATTGCATCTCTTGCTGCTCTAGCTTTGTCTAATAACTTTTGGTTATCAGCTTTTAAAGCCATCATTTCTTTGTTAGCATTTTCAGCAGATTGAAGAGCATCTTTAATACCTTCTTCTCTATCTGTTAACGTTTGCATGATTGGTTTCCAAGCAAATTTAACCATTAATGCAATAAGTACTAATAAGATAAAAGCTTGCCAAAAAAACAAACCGAATGAAAAGTCGTGAATTAATTTTTCCATATTATAGAGTTGTATATACTTAAAATTCAAACAAAATAATCAATTCTGCGACCAACCGTCACAGAATTGACTAAGCATTTAATTATTTTCCTAAGATTAAAGCAGCGAATGCTAAACCTTCTAATAATGCCGCGATAATAATCATCGCAGTTTGGATTTTTCCAGCAGCTTCTGGTTGACGAGCGATAGCGTCCATTGCAGATCCACCGATTTTACCTAATCCTAAACCAGCACCGATAACTACTAAACCAGCACCAACTAATACAGGAATGTTCATAATATATAGTATTAAAAATTAAACTTCTTATTTTTATTATTAATTAATGATGATCGTCATGATGATGATCTTGTACCGCCATACCAATAAACAAAGACGACAACATTGTAAAGATAAACGCCTGTAAGAACGCTACCAAAATTTCAATTACTGAAATAAATATTGTCAAACCTAAAGATATAGGTAAATCAGCAGCTAAATTTTTACCCACAAATATCATTGCAATCAAACTCATTACAACAACGTGACCAGCTGTAATATTTGCAAATAAACGAATTAATAACGCAAATGGCTTTGTTAATGTACCCAACACCTCAATTGGAGCTAAAATAATTTTCATTGGAACGGGCACCCCTGGCATCCAGAAAATATGCCCCCAATAATCTTTGTTTGCGCTAAATTGCGTTATAATATAAGTGAAGATTGCCAAACAAACTGTTACTGCAATATTACCAGTAACATTAATTCCAAGTGGCGTCATCCCTAATAAATTCAATAACCAAATAAAGAAAAACACAGTTAACAAATAACCCATGAATTTTCTATATTTTTTCTCACCGATATTTGGAATTGCAATTTCATCACGAATAAATAAAATTAACGGTTCTAACACTCTTCCAAATCCCGAAGGCAAACCGTTATTTTTCTTATATGCTCTTGCTAAGCTTGTAAACATAAACAATAACATTGCAGACACCAATAACATAGATGCCACATTTTTAGTTATTGAAAAATCTAAAGGCATTTTGTTTGTAGCATGACCATGCTCATCTAATGATAGATTTCCATCTTTATCAGATACATAAATTTTACCATGGTGCAATTTGTAATAAACACCATCAACCTCAGCTAATTCTTTTTCATTATGAAATTTAGAAGAAGAAAAAACTTTTAAACCATTATCAATTAAAATAACAGGTAATGAAAAACCATAATGCACACCTTTTTCTCCATCAGCAAAGAAATTGAAATCATGAGAATCCTGTAAGTGATGCTCAATAAATGCATTAACTTCTTCTTTGGTATTAACAGCTCCATGTGCGTGTGCTGCTTGCGCATCATGACTTGCTTCTCCATGAGGTGCAACTGCTTCATTTTTATGCGCTTCGTGTGTAGCAGTTGAATCTTCTACATTTGAAAAACCTAAATAAGGCAATGCAGAAATTGCTAATACTAAAATTGCTTTAATTGGCTTATTTGAAAACACCATTTCTTTAATTATCTTTTATGGTTCAAAAAATTTTTTGCAAAAGTACAATTTTAATTCATAAGTCAAGTTTGAAAAATATTTTTTTTTAAATATTTCTTAAAAAAAATCAAATTAACTCGTTACTATTTAATAATCTTGCAGTTAAAAATACATCCACCCCTAAATAAATCAGAAATTGAACTACGAAAAACACTTTGATATCATGCTCCCATTTTTGATTAGGAAAGAAAACAACACTAAGTAAGACATAAAACAAGATCGTTTTCAATGTTGTAGTTATTAAAAAGACATAGCCTAATTGCTCTTTTTTTTTCGCATGTATTAAACTTGAAATCTTGTATAACAGAATTGACAAGATGAATTGTATACCACAGATACGCAACACAGTTACATTATCAATAAAAGACATAAACGAATTAATGAAAATATGTGTTACAATAATTAATAAAGTAAAAATAAGTAGAAACAGGTAGGGGAATGCTTTTTTAAGTGTCATTTTTTATTCAATTTATTCACTTGTTGTATCACGGTATACATTGCTATAAATACACCAAAAAGAGTACTAATTTTCAAATAAAGTCCATCCGAATTTCCATATTTCTCATCTAACCAAGAACCTAAATATGAAAATCCTACAATAGCTATTCCCATTTGAAAAGGAATATTTAAAAAAACCAACCATTTATTAGGCTGTTTTGGTGATGTCATAATCAGGAGTTTAATTTTCTCATTTCACAACTGGCTTCAAAAACAGCACCAGGTTCCACGGCTAATTTACTGGCAAAAACATCTCCTTTGATTGTAGCTGTCTTTCTTATGGTTAATAATTCTGCCACATCGAGTTTGCCTTCAAATTTTCCCTCTACATCAATATTTTTACACACTACATCTCCCTGAATTTTGCTGTTGTGACCAAGAACAATTTTTCCTTCGCAACTAATATTCCCAAAAACTTCTCCGTCAATACGCATATCTACAGGAGATTCAATATTACCATGAATTTTTGTTCCTTCAATAATTCGATTCGTTTTACCTAACAAGGCATAGTCCGATTTTGCTTTTTGATCAAACATGCATTATTTTTTTGAAATAAATTCTTCCAACTTTTTCTTTGCTTGTATCACCTTATAATCTTCATTAGAAATAATATAAGCACGATCTTTTATCTTATAGTCTTTTTCTAATTTCAAATATTCATAAGTTGCTGATGCTAATTCTTCTGTTATAAAGCCATGAATAACAATACAATTTGTTTTCAAATCATAGATATCATTTGAAAGTGAATAATCTGAATTCCCAGCATCTTTCAAATATTTGGTTAATTTAGACCATAAATCTTTGTAAGTTACATCGTTTGGATAAGGTGTAACAAAAACTAAATTAAACGTTTTAGATGGCATTCCAAAGTTCATTGCTTCAACTTTAGGAATATCATTAGCTAGAATTTCAGCAGCACGTTTAGATTCTTCTCCTTTTGGATAATCTTTAACCACTTTCTCTAAACCAGATTTATATGCATTAATTCCCAATAAACGTCCATCAATTTGGGCTTTCAATACATCAAATTTAGCGTTTAATTCATCACCGTCGTATTTTTTAACTAGTGCTCCTACCTCATTATAAGCTTCTCTTATTTTTCCATCTTTCATCATTTTGTAAAGGATATTAAACTCAGAATCAGCAGTAGCTTCACTAAACGAAGCACCATTAGATAAAATCGAGGCGTAACGACTATTTGGATAGTCCGTTAGGATCTTTTGTTTGTAAAAGTTTGCTTTTTCAGCGTGAACATCCCTATACAAAAGATATAAATTGTAATATGTTGGCAATATTAATTTTGATTCAGGCTTATGAGTTAAAACATCTTCAAAAGACATGGTCGCTAATTCATTCTCTTTCAAAGATTCTTTAAATAATTCACCTAATTTAAAACGCGCATCATTGGCATCAATTCGCATATCGGCAAGTTGCTTGGCTTCTTTTGGCAATTTGTCAATATAAAACTGAGTAGTATAAGCAGGATTAGACTCCTCTTTTTCTACAGTTTCTGGTTGTTCTACCTCATCATTAGAATTAATATTGTTTTGAGTTGCATCTACTTTAGCAGAAAACTTCCAATTATCTGCCAAAGAAATATTACCCCATTTCTTTTGAAAAGTCAATTTACCTTGTGCCACTACAGCAGCATTATAAAAATAAAAACTGCTTTGATTATTAAACGAAGAAACTGAATTAGAAGGCGTTAAGTTAGCTTTATTTGCTAGAGCAGTAGATTTATCTCCATCCATCATAATAGGTAATTGCATAGCTTTATCATCACCATTAATATTTGAAGTGTTTTTTAGAGCATCTTTTTGAGCATTTACAATAGCTTTCAAAGAATCCTTATACTTTAACTCTACAATATATTTTCTAAAATAATTTTTTTGCTCAATATCTGTCATTTCTGAAATAGACAAAATACTATCTGCATTTTTAATAATATCCTGATACTTAACCACTTCTTTTAAAACATTCAATTTACTTACCAAAGGCCTGTACTCTTTATGCTTAACATTCAAATGAATCATAGTTGAATCCAAATATTTTTTAGCGAGATGAAAATTATGTTGGTTATAGTAAATAGTGGAAATATTTCTGTAGTTTGAAGCTGCTAAATACTTATCATTTGAAAAAGATTTTACTGATTTAGTATAAAACTTAACTGCTTGCTTGAATTGTTTATTTGCATCATAAAACAATGCTTTTTGATGATATAACAAATCTAAATAAGATTTATTCTCAATATCCTCGATCATTTTATCCCATTTTTTAAGAAAAACTGAAGTATCTGTCTTAGTATAATCCAATTGTGCGGCTTGCTTAAAATGAGAAAAAAGTGTATATGACTTAGGAGATTTACGCTTCATATCAATAACCTCTTGAAATGCAGCATAAGCACTGTCTTTATAATTTAATTTTTCATATAATTGCCCTAATATAAAAGTATAACGTGCACGTTCTTCTTTAACCTTTGTTTCATTTTTAGCTATTTTTATAGTAGCAACAGCTGAATCTAAAGCATTAATTTTCACATAAGCCTCTGTTAGTAAAGCATTAATATCGGACAAATCCTTTCCTTTTAGCTTAGTATCTTTTAGTGATTTTTTTAGATTTTTAATCGCTAATTTTTCATTTTCTAAGCGGATATTAACTTTTTCTCTCCAAACCTTAGCTTGATAGGCATTATTACTATTAGGATATTTATACAGAATATAATTGAATGCCTCCATTGCAGGAAAGTAACGATGCTCATAATATCTTGCCTTACCCAACATCAAATAAGCTTCATCTATTTGAGGGTTTTTCTCATAACCACTAATATTCATAGAATGTTTTTGGATGGCTTTTGTTGCCTTGGTTTCTGCTCGTTCAAAACTTGGATTCTTACTTTGACTAGGATTTAGTTCTTCCTCTTTAAGTTGCATTCGCTCTACAGGCAATATTTCCCAAAAATCATCAATAAAACTAGCATTAACATCAGCAACACCTTTTGTAAGTGCTTGATCTCCATTAAATAGCACATTATACTCCGTAGTAACGGCATGAAAATTTCTATTGACAAAGCTGTCTTTTCTGGTTGAACACGCCCAAAAAAGAGCGACTCCAAGAACAAGTAGAATATGTTTAGTTTTTTTTGTCTTCAATTTTTTCGTTTTTTACAATAACTCCTGTGAGTTAGATTTTAGTATACAAATGCGTAAAAATAAGTTATTTTTTAGAAAAAATTTAAAATTATATCATATTT
>CAYNNB010000094.1:0-5957 GCA_964398425.1 uncultured Flavobacterium sp. | reverse complement strand
TATTATTTTTAACTTTTTCTGAAATGTTTTTAACAGCATTTATGATTTCATCTCTTGAACCATAACTTAATGCTAGTGATAAAGTCATTTTAGAGTTATTTTTAGTTTTGTCAATTACTTCAAGTAATTCTTTTTTTACACTTGTAGGAAGGGAATTAAGATTACCAATTGCATGAAGTTTAATGTTGTTTTCTTGAAGTGTTTTTAATTCTTTTTTTAACGAACTGATTAATAATTTCATTAAAATTTCAACTTCCAATTTTGGGCGGTTCCAATTTTCGGTTGAAAAAGCATATAGGGTTAAATATTCAATACCTAATTTTGCACAAGCTTCAACAGTCGTTCTTACAGACTTAGTTCCGTTTTCATGTCCAAAAGCTCTTAACTTTCCTTGTTGTTTAGCCCATCTTCCATTACCATCCATAATGATAGCAAGGTGCTTAGGTAATTTGTCTTTATTTATTTCGTTTTCTAAATTCATTTTAATCGGCACAAAAACATGGATTTTTACCAAAAGTATATGTTAGTGTAACACCACTAAATACATACCAATCTTTACTATTTAAATTTCCAAATTTTAAGGTTTCGAAATTTTTATTTTTAGGATTACTGCCATCTAAATTATCAGTAAATGTATATCTAGCTCCTATTTCCATTCCTAAAACCCATTGTTGGGCAATTTTAGCTTTTACACCCACTGTCATTGGAATTGCTAATGAGTAACTTTGATAATCTTTCTTACTTTCTTTATTCAAAACATAAGTTTCATTATAAATAAAAGTCGATATTCCAGTGTAAACATAAGGAGAAAATGCAAAATCCGATTCATGAAGGTCGAAGTTTAAAAAATTAAACTCTAATCCAGCGGAAAACTCTTTAACTGAGTTTTCAATTTTAAATCCTCTTAGTTTTCTGTTAGGTGCTTGACTATCTAAATCATTAGACTCTATTTTTCCTTGAAAATAGGAAAATCTGTATGAATGTCTTTTGCTTTTATTCCATTTATATATTGCACCAAAAGCAAATTTACTAGGAGCAATATAGTCAGTAGGGCCAACATCGCCTATGTAATTGATGCCTCCGGTGAAAATACCAATTTCATGAATTTGAGCATGAGAATTAATAACAGAAAACAAAACAATTATGTATAAAAATAGTTTCTTCATTTTTTTAATAGTTTGCAAATATAATAATATTGAAATACTAACCATCCTAAACCAGTTATTTTTAGTTGTAAGATGTATAAATAACGAAGAAAGTATGTAAATGTTATGTTAATTGCGTTTATCTTCTCCCCAAAGTAGTTTTTTTCTAATGGTCTTTAAAAAGCGTTCTTCTTTAAATTCTACTATATGAATGTAAAATGGAGCTTTTTTTATTGATAAAAGAGTATCGTTTGAAACTGAAGTTATTCTAGAATCCATTGAAACAAGATATTGCTCTTCTCTACCTGTTACTCTTAGCCTAATTTCTACGTCATCAGGAATAACTAATGGTCTAGCGGTTAAAGTGTGTGGGGCAATTGGAGTGATGACAAAGCAATTTGCAGTAGGCATTAGTACTGGTCCGCCGCAACTTAAAGAATAACCAGTAGACCCTGTTGGAGTAGAAATGATTAATCCATCTGCCCAATATGAGTTTAGGTATTCATCGTTGATATAAGTCTCAATAGTAATCATTGATGTAGTATCCTTTCTGGATACGGTAATTTCATTGAGGGCAAAATCAATTTTTGTGATATCATTATTTTTTGGAGTAGCTTTAATGTTAACTAGTGCACGTTTTGAAATATTATATTCTTTGGTGTAAATTTTTTCTAGAAAAAAAGCAATATTCTCTTCTTGTATTGTAGCTAAAAAACCTAATCTTCCTGCGTTTATTCCAATTATTGGAAGGTTTGAATCTCGAACGAAAGTAGCCGCTCTCAAAATTGTTCCGTCTCCACCAATACTGATTAAAAAATCAAAACCATCTTTCAAATCTTCATGATTAGAGAATGTTTCTAAGGATGGATTTGCAAATCCATTTTCAAGTAATTTTTTTAAAAATGGCTCGTAAATTAAAATTACATCTGATTTTTTAGTCAAGAAATCGATGACTTTTTCAACAATTTGATGTGTATTGTTTTGATAATATTGTCCGAAAATAGCTATTTTCATAAGATTGTAATTTCAATAAGACTTAAATGCTTAAATATTTATCCAAATAGTCTGAACGCTCTTTTAAACTATTTAAATAAGAATCTTCTTTGTGCTCAGATAAGATGGTATAATTGTATCTTCTAAAGGTTTGAATGATTTCATTAAAGTTACTCAAAGTTATTTTAATAGTGATTTGAGTAGTTTCATTGTCTGAAGAAGAAATAAATATTCCTAAAATTTTTGAATCATTGCTTTCGATGATTTGAGTAATTTGACTAAAAGTAAAATCATTCGTGTTTTTTTCAACTACGATTATTCCTCCATTTTCTTTAATAAAAGTGGTTTCGTTTAAAAAATGCAATACGTCGTCTAGCTCATAAAAACCTAGGTATTGATTTTTTTCGTCTAATATAGGTAAGATATTGGTGTGGTTTTTAGAAAATTCTTCAAAAACATCAAACCAATTCATTTTTTCTCTTACAAAAAAACGATGTAATCCATACTTGTGATCATTGATGGAATCTGTACTAGTGTACATTTCCGCTTCATCTCGTCCTATTGAGCCAATGAAAACATCATTTTCAATTATTGGAAAATGAGTATACTCAAAATCTAAAAAAATATTTTGAACATCAATAATTGAGTCATTAGATTGAAGGGGTTCAACTTGATTATTGATGAAATCTTTAATATTTGTCATTCTTTTACTTTTTCAATGCTATTGCAAAATAACTAAAAAATAGGGAATAGTGTTGGATTGTTTCCTATTTTTGTAAAAATAATAAATTACCATGACTAAATTATCAGTTAATATTAATAAAATAGCGACATTAAGAAATTCAAGAGGAGGAAATGTTCCAAATTTATTACAGGTAGCCAAAGATGTTCAAAAATTTGGTGCACATGGAGTAACGGTTCATCCAAGACCAGATGAAAGACATATTCGTTATCAAGATGCAAGAGATTTAAAAGAGGTAGTCTATACAGAATACAACATTGAAGGTAATCCGCAGCATAATTTTATTGATTTAGTTCTTGAATGTAAACCTACACAAGTTACTTTGGTTCCTGATGCTATTGGCGCTTTAACTTCAAATGCGGGATGGGATACAATTAAACACAAAGATTTCTTAAAAGAAGTGATAGGTGTTTTTAAAGGTCAAGGTATTAGAACTTCTATTTTTGTTGATCCTAATGTGGCTATGATAGAAGGTGCAAAGGAGACAGGTACAGACCGAATTGAATTGTATACTGAAAGTTTTGCATATGAATTTGGCTTAGGAAATTTAAAGGGTATCAATCCTTATGTTCAAGCGGCAATTAGAGCCAATGAGTTAGGTTTAGGTATTAATGCAGGTCATGATTTAAGTTTAGATAATATTCGATTTTTTAAGGAAAATATTCCTGGCTTATTAGAAGTGTCTATTGGACATGCTTTGATTTGTGAGTCTTTATATTTAGGCTTGGAAAATGTAGTGAATATGTATTTGCAAAAATTGAAATAACATGTTAGTTCATTCTAGAATTGAAGGTGAGGGGCAACCTTTTTTAATTATCCATGGGTTTTTAGGAATGTCTGATAACTGGAAAACCTTGAGTCAAAAGTTTGTTGAAATAGGTTATCAAGTGCATAGTTTAGATATGCGAAATCACGGCAAAAGTTTTCATGATAACGCATTTAATTATGAGGTCATGGTTCAAGATGTAAAAGAATATTTGGAACATCATGAACTAAAAAATATCGTCTTATTAGGTCATTCTATGGGAGGTAAAATTGCCATGCTATTTGCCACGACTTACCCCAATATGATTGAAAAATTAATAGTTGCAGATATTGGCCCCAAGTATTATCCGCCTCATCATCAAACTATATTGAAGGCATTAAATGCTGTTGATTTTTCTTTGAAACCAACTAGAAATGAAGTGGAAACAATTTTATCTACCTTTATTCATGATTTTGGGACACGACAGTTTTTATTAAAAAATTTATATTGGAAGGAGCCAGGACAATTGGCTTTTCGAATTAATTTGAAAGTGTTTAATGAAAAAATTAATGAAATAGGAGCAGCTTTGCCGTTTGATAAAACTTATAACGGTAAAGTACTTTTCTTAAGAGGTGATAAGTCCGATTATATTTTAGATAGTGATTTTGAAACTATTTATTTTCATTTCTCAAAGGCTAAAATTGTAACTATTTCAGGTGCAGGGCATTGGTTACATGCTGAAAATTCTAAAGACTTTTTTTGTGAAGTTGAGAATTTTTTAAACTAATTATTATGAACGCATAATATTTTTGTTAAAAAAATTGTAATATTCATAATTTGTGTTAATTTTGATGTTTATAGAAACAAAAAAATAAACTAACATTATTCAAATTATGAGAAAATTATTTTCTTTATCATTATTGACTTTAGTTTCTACTTCTATGTTCGCAGGTGGATATAGAGTTAGTATTCAGGGTCAAAAACAATTAGCTATGGGGCATACCGGGGTAGCTGTTGTTAATAGTGCAGAGGTGGCCTTTTTTAACCCTGCTGGGATGTCTTTTTTAGATAAGAAATTTAACTTGTCTGTTGGAGCTAACGCGTTAGTTGCAAAAACTAGATTTCAAAATTCTACTTATAATTGGCAAGCTGCGACAGACAACCTAGGAACTCCGTTTAGTGTTTATGCAACATATAAGTTGAAAGATTGGGTTTCTGTTGGTTTAGCTGTTTATACACCTTACGGTTCTGCAGTTGAGTGGGATAAGGGTTGGCAAGGAGCTCACTTAGTAAACAATATTGATTTAAAAGCTATTTTTGTTCAACCAACAGTTTCATTTAAAATCGGAGATATATTTAGTGTGGGTGGAGGGCCTATTTATGCTAATGGATCCGTGACTTTTAATAGAAATGTAACGCCTAATCCATTATTAGGAAATACAAATGTAAATATTGAGGCTAAAGGAATTACAGCTTGGGGATATAATGTAGGTTTTATGTTTAAGCCGATGAAGGAAATTACTTTAGGTTTTGATTATCGTTCAGAAATAACTATGAAAGCTAGAGGTGGTAATGCTACATATAATTATGAAGGAAATGCTATTGCGCCTTTAAATCCAGCATTATCTAATGGTACTTTTAATGCTGATTTACCACTTCCTGCTGAAATCACAGCGGGTTTATCTTATAGACCAAATGACAAATGGTTATTTGCTTTTGATTTCAACCATACTAAATGGAGTATATATAAAGCCTTAGATATTACTATATTTAATCAAAGTTCTACTCCAGTTTTATCTGAGAATTTAAGAAATTACAAAAACTCAAATACTTATCGTTTTGGAGCGCAATATAAAGCATCGAATAAATTTACAGTTAGAGGTGGATGGTATTTTGACGAGAGCCCTGTGCAAAATGGATACTTTGCTCCTGAAACGCCAAGAAATGATTCAAATGGTTATACTGGTGGTTTGACTTATCAAATTAATGATAAATTAGGTATTGATTTTTCGTTCCTTTATCTACATTTCAATGAGACTAACAACTCTTATGATTATTATGATGATCCAACTACTACTACAGGATATACAACCTTTGGTGGTACTTATAAATCATCAGTGTTTTCTCCAGGTATTGGTATAACTTATGGATTCTAATTTTAAACTGACAAAAATGAAAAATAAATATATTTTATTATCAGCTTTAGCAATTGGTTTTGCTAGCTGTGAACCAGAATTTGAAAATGCAGTTGATGCAAATTACTCAGCGGGAGAAGCTAATTTCTCTTCTTATGTAGCTATCGGAAATTCATTAACAGCAGGTTATATGGATG
>CAYNNB010000093.1:0-5994 GCA_964398425.1 uncultured Flavobacterium sp. | reverse complement strand
TCATAATCTAACAATGCTTCTTTTTTAGATTGCTCCGTATCAATCACACGATTTAATTTTCCTTTGTTCAAATAAGCATCTTGCGTATTAGGAGAATTTTTAATTACTTCTGCAAAAGCCGCATTTGCTTTTTCAAACTCCGCTTTCATTGCTGTTTTTTGCTCAGCAGTTTTATCAATTGAGGCGATAAAAATAGATTGTCCATAATAATAATTGTCTAATGTATATGTTCTAGACTCTTTATGTTTTAGAGCTAATTCAAATAACTTAGCCGCCTCTAAATATGCCTTTTGTTTATACATTTTTACACCTAGTTCACTGAATTCATTAGATAATCTATGATCTAATTCAGCTGCTTTTTGCAAATCAACTAATGCCTCATTAAATTTAGTTGGATTATTTAATACACCATTTGCATCAACAGCATAAGACATTTTTGCTTTTGCTATTCCTAAATAATCTCTTCCTCTAATTTTTCTCGGGTTTGATTTAGCAAAAAACTCATTGAATGCATTAATTGCAGCTTCGTTCTTCCCAGTTTCAAGAGATGCAAAACCTAAATATCTATAAATTCTAGGATTTACTTTATCCATCTTTTGAATAGCTAAAGCCTCCGCTTCCAATGCTTTCCAATCTTTTGTAATAATTAAGAAATCGGCATAACGCATTCGTGAATCTACAGAAGTATCAGTTAAAGTCATATATTTTCTGTATGACTCTAAAGCTTTTGCTGTGTTTTCTTCAAATTTTTTAGGATCAGAATATCCCCATGCAAAGTAAGTTTCTGCTAATTCTCTATGCGCTGGACCATAATTAGGATTAATAGCTATAACTTCATTAATTGCTTTGATAGATTCTGGATACGCTTTTGCATTTCTAGTGATCATTGCTAATTGTAATTTAGCACGTAATAAAGTATTATCTAAATCAAAAGCATTTCTGTAAGCCGAATAAGCATCGTTCACATTTTTATTACCTAATTGAGCATCACCCAAAACTAATTGCGCTAATGCTGATTTAGGATCACTTGCAACAGCTTTTTTTGCAGCTTCAACAGCTTTAGAATGATCTGGATGTTCTTGATTTAAATAGGCTCTTGCTATAAAAATCTGTTCTTCAGTATCTTTCTTTTTAGCATTTTGCAAAGCAGCCGTAATATGCTCATTAGCTCCCGTTCTGTTTCCATTCATTAATTCCACATGAGCTAACCCTATTAGATTCAAGTGGTTCGCATCTTTAGTGGCTCTCCCTTTTTCAAAATATATTTTTGCTGAATCTTGCTTGTCTAAATCTAAGTAAACCTGACCTAAATAAAAATAATTTCTACCTTTGTCAGGTGAAGAACTAATCATACTTTTCAATGATTTTCTAGCTTCAGAATATTTCTCCGCATCGATAGTCTTTTTTACTTGTTCAATGTCCTGTGCGTTTACTACTGTTGCACTTAAAATAGCTACCGTACTTGCTAATACTACACTTTTCATATTATTCTAAGTTTATATTTTTTTTCTAATTTTTAATTCTCTGGTTGGAATATGCTCAGGCAATAATCCTGACTTTAAAATGATTCGCTGACCAATGTTCCCAGCTACAAATGAAGCAAATCCCATGCCTAAACCTGACTTCCCTTGATAATTTAACACAAAAATAGTTCTTGTTAAAGGATAATCATTTAATGCAAGACTTGATTGTGAAGGCTTTACCAACTCTTTTTTATCATTAACTAGTGGAATTACTTTAATGTTTTTTAATCTACTTTCGGTTTCAAGATCAACGTTAGTTAACCAATTCACACCAACAAATCCAATAGCATTTTCATTTTCCGAAACAAATTTAATTACTTCTGTATTAGTAGTGAAAGCACTAATATTACTTTTTGGTAAAGAATTAGACTTAAACTTCTCCATTAAAAAACCTAAAGTACTAGAATTAGCATTGTCAAAAACTAATTTTTTTACTGATGTATTTCCTTTAAAATAAGACTCTAATTCTATCAAACTAATTTGCTTTATATCATCATCACTATTAGCAATCAATGCTATACCATCTTTAGCAATTGGAGTAACTTTTCCAAGAATAGTTTTCGATTTGAAATAACTAGTTTCATTAGCGTTTAATTTTCTTGCTAAAACAAAATAATCAGCTTTTCCTTCAACAATAGCTTTACTGATTTCGGTTTCAGATTTACTAATAAGATTTACTTTAGCATATTTATATTGACTTTCAAAAACAGCTTTTTGTTCTTCCATGATGGGCAATAACGTTTCATCAACCCAAACGTTGAGCTGACCTGTAGTGATTGTCTCGTTAACTTCTTTAGATGATTTATTACATGAAAAAAAACTAAACAAAACAAATACAATTATTAAAACAATTCTTTTCATTCCAACGTAATATTTAAATTAATAGGAAAATTGCAGCTCATTTTTGTTGGTTTTCCATCTTTATATGCTGGCTCCCATTTAGGATATTTTTTCATTGCTAAAATAGCTTTTTCCGCAATTTTGAATTTAGGTTTAGACTGATCTTCTAATACTTCAAAGTCAACTAACTCTCCTTGTTCATTTACTGAAAATCTAATTACTATTTTTGCTTGTATTGATTTTTTTTGTGTGTGAATGAAACATTTCAATATTTCATCTATCACAAAGTTCCTAAAATGTTTCATTCCATTTTTAGGTTGAGCCTTGATAACTTCTTGATTGACAGCAGCACTTTCACTAGATGAAACAGAAGAATCTTGAGCGTAAACAAAATTTATTGTTATAAAAAAAACAACAAAAAACCATTTATTCATCTTTAAAAGTTGTGTTAAATCTGTAAAATCTAAAAATAGCGTATACTACCAATAAAGCACCAAAAGCCAATCTATTAGAATAAGGCACTGTTACTGGCATGGATTCCCAAAAGATAAAGATACTAGCAATTATTAAATAAGCAAGTATCATCACTAGTCCTAAAACAAACAGAAATCGCTGTTTAGGCGATTTCTGCTTAAAGTTATTGAATATATTATTCATTTTTTATTATTCTGCCGAAATATTAAACTTCAATGGGAAATTATAATATACTTTTACATTTCTACCATTCATTACGCCAGCTTTCCATTTAGGAGATTTCTTTATTTGTTGAACAGCCTTATCCGCTAATTTATAGCCTTTTGGACTTTCTTCTAAAACTTCGAAGTTACCCAAAGAACCATCTTCCATAACAACAAATCTAATTCTTACTGAACCGTTAATCGATTCTTCAATATCACCTAAGCTTCCTAACAAACCGTTTTGAACTTTTGTTCTAAAGGCGTTAATTCCGCCTGGCGGTTCTGGATTAACTTCAACTGAAGTAAAAATTTGTGAATAATCAGTATTATCAGCAGCAACATTAACATCACTAGCCAAACCATCTAAAGGAATACCTGCATCAGCGTCATTTGATCCTTTAACATCACTAGCACCTGTTTTTTTATCTTTTAAATCATCAATAGATGGTGGTGGTGTTTCTACCGTTTGTTTATCTACAACAACAGGTGGTACCATTTTAACAACATCAACAATTGATTTTGTTTGTTTAACAGGCTCCACTTTTTGCTCAAGAATCTCCTTAGGTTCGTCTTTTTTCTGTTCAACAATTTTCTTCAACTCAACCTTAGTTATTTTTTCTTTTTCTTCTTCCTCAGAAGCTTTATCTAAATAACTTTTAATTAGAGGATAAGAAACAGCCGATCCAAAAAACAATGCCCCCAAAAGTAAAGCATATATAGTTGTTTTGGGATTAGTTTGCCTTAATTCGTATGCACCATAACTTTTGTTACGTCCTTCGAAAACTGTATTTAACCAGCTATCGTGGAATAAGTTTATTTTAGAACTCATATAATTTTATTTAAAAGTTAGGTTATTTAATTCCTTTATCTTCAAGCATTTTTAAATCATCAGGAGTAGTATCTACAATTGCATATACTTTAGTTTTAGTAATTGCCATTTCGTCTAAGATATCTACTAAATTTTTATAATTTGAAGATTTACTTGCTTTAATTAACACTGTAAGTGTTTCTTTTTCAGGATCTGCAACTCTTGCTTTAACTTCTTGTTGTTGTGCTAAAATTGCTTTTCTAATCCCTTTACCTCCGTAATTTTCAAGAATTGGTCCTTTTAATGGTTTATTCGTTTGACCTATATAATAAACTAATTTATTATTTTTCCCAAGAACTACCGTTAATGTTCTCCAAGCTGGAGTTTCAGGTGGTTTCTCGTCTTTTATATCTTGATCTTTATCTGGTAAGGCTAAATCCATTGATTGTGGCTTAGACAATGTAGTTGTCAAGATAAAGAATGTGATTAACAAGAAAGCCAAGTCAACCATCGCTGTTAAGTCAACCCCTGGGTTCGACTTTTTACTTCTTACCTTGCCGCCTTTATCGCCGCCGCCGGTATTTAATTCTGCCATGTTATTTCTTTATTTTCTAATTAAAAATCTTCACTTCTTAATCCTGTAACTAAGTAAAAGTTGTTCACTTCTTGCTTTTGCATCATGTCTAACACCTTTTTCACAGTAGGATATTTCTCTTTACCGTCTGCTTTAATAGCAAATTTTAAATCTTTTGTCCTTAATTCAACTAATGCCTCACGAGAAGAAAGAACCCAATCCCCTAACTGACTCTTTTTTGTTGAATCAGCAGGTGTTTCATAAGGAATTCCTTTTTGTAAACCTTCTCTATTTCTTTCTGCTCCTGGTAAAGCAATTAGTGATTTCAATTCATCCATTGGCACACCGAAACCATCGATAAGTGCAAATTTTGCCTTTTCATCTTCTGAAAATTCCATACCATATTTATCAGCCATGATTTCTAAAGCTTTAACCCTTAAATCTCTATCAGTCATACTGAAATATACAGCGCTATCCCCAATAGTAATTGTTGCTAAATCATGTTCAGGTAATTTTGCCTGTACTGTAGAAGCAGGTGTATCTACTGGTTTTGGCTCAGGAACTTTTGCAGTTGATGTCATGATAAAAAAGGACAACAATAGAAACGCTACGTCACACATAGCGGTCATATCTATTTTTGTACTTTTTTTAGATATTTTAACCTTTGCCATCTTTAAATTATATTTTAACTATTAGTATTTATTGAAAATTAGTTGCTTCCTTTAGCTCTTTTGTAAGCTTGAGAAATAGCAAAACCAGCCTCATCAATAAAGTAAGTTAAAGTATCAATTTTAGATGTGAAATAGTTATAAGCAATAATTGCTAAAGTAGACGTTGAAATTCCTGTAGCTGTGTTAATTAACGCTTCAGAAATACCGTTTGCTAACTGAGCTTGGTCTGGTGTACCTGCAGTTGCTAATCCAGCAAATGCTTTAATCATACCAGATACAGTTCCTAATAATCCTAACAATGTACCGATAGATACTAATGTTGATAAGATTGTTAAGTTTTTCTCTAACATTGGCATTTCTAATGATGTTGCTTGCTCTACCTCTTTAGTAATATTTTCAGTAGCTTTTTCTACATCTAAACCATCTTTTCTTACTTGTTCAGATTTTAACAAACCTGCTTTTACAACATTTGCTACTGAACCTTGTTGTGAATCACATGAAGCGATTGCTCCTTGAACATCACCAGATTTGATTTGTCCTAATACATTTTTAACAAATTTCTCTAAATCTCCTTTACCAGCAGCTTTGCTGATAACAAAGAATCTTTCAATTGAGAAAACTAATGTCATTAATAATAATCCCATTAACGCAGGTACAATCATACCACCTTTATAAACCATTCCTAAATAGTTTCCAGGTAGTGGGTGTCCGTTTTCTGGATCTCCACCTTCGAAATTAGCTGATGCTCCCATAACGAATTTCCATACTAGGAATCCAATTACTAAACATACTAAAATAGTAGCTGCTGCAAAAATACTTGCCCCTTTGTTTTCTTTGTTCTCTCCAGAAACTTTTAAATCCTGTGCCATTTTCTTAATTTTTAGTTTAAAATTGATTAATA
>CAYNNB010000092.1:3802-6323 GCA_964398425.1 uncultured Flavobacterium sp. | reverse complement strand
GCTAAATCAGTAACTTCTTGTGTATTAGGAGAAGATTTCCCTCTACTGTTTTGAGCTAAAATACTAGTAAAGTTTAAACTATGCTTATCATTAAATCTTTTTTCAACACTTGCAAAAATAGAGTTAGCCGAATAATCAGTTCCTTCAAAATAACCCTCTTTAGCCCATCTTCTTGAAATAGAAACACTATATGCCCATCCATTTTTCATTAAACCTGAATTGGTTGTAGCCATAGTTCTCCATGAATAGTTCGTGTTGGTTCCTGAGAATGAAATACGATTTCCTTTTCTAAACAAAGAAGCTCTTGTATTAATTTCTTGTGTACCTAAAATACCACCAAAAGTATAATCTGAAGGTGAAGTTCCTAAAGTAAATTCTTGATTTCTTGTTACATCATTAAGTCCTCCCCAGTTGCTCCATTGCGGTCTTCCATCATACAATTTGTTCATAACAATACCATTAATCATGGTAGTACCATACTCATTGTCTAAACCTCTCATTCTAAAACGAGCTTGACCCCAGTTAAAGGCTGCTGCTTGTTGAAAAGCATCTCTTGAAGACTGTAACAAACCTGCAGTACTTTCAGATCCACTGTTGTCATCACCTAAATCATTCTCTGTAATCGTAATTAAACTTAATTGTTGTTCTACAGTGATGTCCTCTTCTAAAAGAATTAAACCAACATCTAAAGTTTGCTTATCAACAACTTCAATAGTATAGTTTTTAGTAGTGTAACCATTTTGAGAAACTACTAATACCTGTTCTCCCACGGGCACCTCTTTGATAAGAAAATCTCCAAGATTGTTAGTAACAACAGATTGTTCTGATAACTGAACCATCACTTTTACTCCGCCAATTGGGGTTTGTGTTTTAGAATCAACTATCTTTCCTTTGACAATTGATTGACTTTGGGCCATGACTAGCACAACCTGAAATAAAAATAAAAGACTTAATGCAAGTTTTTTCATACTTAATTATAAATTAATACTTTAACTTGCATTTAGTTAACAAAAACTAAATGCGGACAAATGTACAACTTTTAATAATATTATTTACCTTTGGCCTCGTATTTGTTAAAAAATAACTAAAATTTAATGTTAAAAATGAAAATTAAACCATACTTAACTTTGTTGTTAGGTTTTTTTAGTCTTGCAATTTCTTCTGCTCAAGATAAGAAATTTGCTATTCACACTATTGCTTTCTATAACTTAGAAAACTTATTTGACACTATAAATGATCCAAATAAAAATGACGAGGACTTCATTTATACCAAAGAAAATTACAACAAAAAACTAAACAATATGGCTAAGGTAATTGCCCAAATTGGTACTGGTGAAAACCAAAACAATTCACCAGTAGTATTAGGTGTAGCCGAAGTTGAAAACAGAAAAGTTTTAGAGGATTTGGTTAAAAACCCTCAATTGAAAGATAAAAATTACGGAGTTGTTCATTTTGATTCTCCAGATAATCGTGGTATCGATTGTGGTTTTTTATACCAAAAGAAACATTTCACCCCTACAAGTTTCAAAAATTATCCTTTAATGATCACTGAAGACAATACAGATAAAAAATCAAAGGACAAAGAAAAAGTAGACGACACAGATGATAACGTAATTGATACGAAAACCAAAAGAATTTATACTCGTGATCAAATATTAATGACAGGTTTGTTAGATGGTGAAGAAATGCACTTCATTGTTAACCACTGGCCATCAAGAAGAGGTGGTGAAAAAAGAAGCAGCCCTCTTCGTGAAGCCGCAGCCGCATTGAACAAAAAAATAATCGACTCTTTGCAAGCCATCAACCCAAATGCAAAAATTTTTACTATGGGGGATTTAAATGACGGACCCTTTAATAAAAGTCTAAAAGAAGTATTAGGAGCAAAAGGAGAGGAAAAAGACGTAAAACCATTAGGTTTATACAATCCAGCAGAAAAAATGTTAAAAAAAGGAATTGGAACACTAGCTCACCGTGATGCTTGGGACTTCTTTGACCAAATTATTTTCACTGAACCACTTTTAAGAAAAGACTACACTTCTTGGAGATATTGGAAAGCAGGTGTGTATAATAAACCTTTCATGATTCAACAAACAGGTCAATACAAAGGTTATGCCTTGAGAAACTCCTCTACTGAACCTGGTTTTTCTGACCACTTCCCTTCTTATATTTATTTAATAAAAGAAGCTAAATAAAATCAAATAAAGAGTCCCGATTCATCGGGATTTTTTATTTTTGTATATCAAAATTAGTAAAACATGGGAGTAGCAAAACCTTTTAATCTAACTAAATGGTTAGAGGAAAACAAGCATTTATTAAAACCACCTGTGGCAAATAAAAATTTATACGTAGAATCTGAAGACTATATTGTAATGGTTGTAGCAGGACCCAATGCGCGTAAAGATTACCATTATAACGAAACAGAAGAGTTATTCTATCAACTAGAGGGTAAAATTACGGTTTATATCCAAGAAGACGGTGAAAAAAAAGCCATGCATTTAGGACCAGGTGATATGTATTTAAA
>CAYNNB010000092.1:0-3702 GCA_964398425.1 uncultured Flavobacterium sp. | reverse complement strand
CCTGCCTTTTTTTAAGTTAATTTTAATAATCAAATAAAAAACAAAGCTTACTTTTGATTAAAATTTCCAACACCATGGAGGACAGTGAGAAACAGTTAAAAATTTAAATTCCGAATAACGTTTTGAAAAAATCGTTATTCTATTTTCTATGAAAACGATTTACAATTTCCAAAACAATATTTGTGAAACCACAACTATTCAACAAAAAACATGGATTCATTTTTGCAATCCAACTGAAGATGAAAGAATCGATTTACTTTCAAACTTCAAAATTCCAGAAGCCTTTTATAACGATATAGAAGATAGCAATGAACGTCCTCGTATAGAAACTGAAGACAATTGGAATTTAATAATAATCCGTATTCCCGTAAAAAACAACGACGACAAACTCCCTTTTTGCACCGTTCCGCTGGGCATTCTGTTTAATGAAAATATATTCATCACGCTAACTTTTAGCAACGCTGAATTGATTGAAGATTTTGTTAATCACACAAAAAAGAAAAACAATACCATAACAAGCCATTTTGATCTTGTTTTTAAATTATTATTATCTTCTAGTGTGTGGTATCTTAAATATTTAAAACAAATCAATTTACGAATTAAAATAGCCGAAGACAATTTAGAAAAATCAATCAAAAACGAAGAACTTCAAGCACTTCTACAAATAGAAAAATGCTTAGTTTTCTTTATCACTTCTATCAAAGGAAACGAAATTCTGTTTAAAAGAATAAAAAAACTTAAAAATCACAATGAAATTGTTGATGAAGAATTACTAGAAGATGTAGAAATTGAATTACTTCAAGCAGAAGAAACCGCTAACATTTATAGCTCTATTTTAACAGGTATGATGGATGCTTATGCTTCGGTCATTTCAAACAATTTGAACATTATAATGAAACGATTAACATCTACTTCCATTATATTAATGATTCCAACTCTAATTGCTAGTTTTTACGGTATGAACGTCCCTAATGCATTAGAAAACAACCCACTAGGATTATGGATTGTCATGATCAGTTCCTTGTTCTTATCTATAATTGGCGTATTCTTATTTAAGAAAAAGAACATGTTTTAACAATACAAATGTTTTAATTAACTAGATGAAATTATTACTAATAAAAAACTATATTTGCTAAAAAAATAACAAACTCACTAAATAAAGTTACAATGTCAACAATAGCGCAACAATTCGGTATTGCCGAAGCACTTCAAAAACTAGGCGTAAAAGAAATCAATGCTGGTTCTTCAACTGGTTCTAACTGGTTTGCCAATGGTGAAATCATTGAGTCTTACTCTCCTGTAGATGGTCAATTAATCGGCAAAGTACAAGCTACTACAGCAGCTGATTATGAAAAAGTAATGGTAGCAGCTACAGAAGCATTCAAAGTTTTTAGAGCCATGCCTGCTCCAAAAAGAGGAGAAATCGTTCGCCAATTTGGAAATAAATTAAGAGAATTAAAAGAACCCCTAGGAAAATTAGTTTCTTATGAAATGGGGAAATCTCTACAAGAAGGTTATGGTGAAGTTCAGGAAATGATTGATATCTGTGACTTTGCAGTTGGTTTATCTCGCCAATTAAATGGACAAGTAATTCCATCTGAAAGACCTGGACACGTAATGCGTGAACAATGGCACCCAATAGGTGTAGTAGGTATTATTTCTGCTTTCAATTTCCCAGTTGCGGTTTGGTCTTGGAACACAGCTTTGGCTTGGATTTGTGGTGATGTGTGTGTATGGAAAGCATCTGAAAAAGCACCTTTATGTTCTATCGCTTGTCAAAATATTATTGCCGATATCTTAAAAGAAAACGGATTACCTGAAGGTATCTCTTGTATTGTAAATGGAGATTACAAAGTTGGTGAAATGATTACTACAGATACTCGCATTCCTTTAGTTTCGGCAACAGGTTCTACTCGTATGGGAAGAATCGTTGGCGCAAAAGTTGCAGAACGTTTTGGTAAATCATTATTAGAATTAGGTGGAAATAACGCTATTATTATTACACCTACTGCCGATTTAAAAGTGGTAGTACCTGGAGCCGTGTTTGGAGCTGTTGGAACTTGTGGACAACGTTGTACATCAACACGTCGTTTAATCATACATGAATCGGTTTATGACACTGTTCGCGATGCCATTGTGGGTGCGTATGGTCAAATCAAAATTGGTAATCCATTAGATGAAAAGAACCATGTAGGCCCATTAATCGATACAGATGCAGTAAACACTTATTTAGCAGCTATTGAAAAAGCTAAAGCAGAGGGTGGTAACGTGTTAGTAGAAGGTGGTGTTTTAACAGGAGAAGGATTCGAAAGCGGTTGTTATGTTAAACCAGCCATCATCGAAGCTGAAAATCATTTCGAAATTGTACAACACGAAACATTTGCTCCAATTTTATACTTAATGAAATATAGCGGAGAAGTAGAAAACGCAATTGAATTACAAAATGGAGTAGCGCAAGGATTATCTTCTTCTATCATGACAAACAGCATGAAAGAAGCAGAAAAATTCTTATCTTACGCTGGTTCTGATTGTGGTATAGCTAATGTAAACATTGGTACTTCTGGTGCAGAAATTGGGGGTGCTTTTGGTGGTGAAAAAGAAACTGGAGGCGGACGTGAATCAGGTTCAGACGCATGGAAGGTATACATGAGAAGACAAACCAACACCGTAAACTACTCAGACCAATTACCTTTAGCACAAGGTATTAAGTTTGATTTATAAATAAGGGACATAAACAGTAATTAGTTACTTTTTAAGTATAGAAAAACCCTGCGAAATTAATTTCGCAGGGTTTTTAATTTCTGTCTCATCTTAAAAACAATCTTTCAGAACCTCAAAAGATTAGTAGCTATTCCAAGACTTAAACTACATTTAAAAACCAAGCCTCTTTAGGTCTCTGAGTTTATCGAAGAGAAAAGAGGTTTTTTGGAGTTATATTGAAAAATTATTTTTTTAGAGGGTTGTGTAACCGTTAGCGCTGTTTTTTAAATTTCCAGAATTTTTCCGTTAAGTAGAATACCGTATCAATAAAATAAAGTATATCGTTTCTTGTCAGAACATTTTCGTCATGTAAATCCTCCAATATGATTCCCAAATCTGAATTGTAATAGTCGTTGTTACGCACATTATCAAATCCATTTAATGTTAGAAAACTTTTTACGTCTTCAAGATTTGTGTTTGAGGTTATTGATACATAATTTTGTTTAACAATGGCGTACAAAATATCCTTGTCTTTTGTAAAACCGATAAGTTCATATGCCGTGTCCGGGAAAAAATAATTGTGAAGTAATAAGTTGTAAAAGTAATCCTTCCATGAACTGTAATAAATACTATCATTTAATTTCAGTACATGCTCACTGTCTCTCAAGTATACTTTCTGTTCGGCACCTTCACTGACATATTGAGAAAAATCTATATCATTAATCCAAAGGTTGTTTTTGGAAATGTAATTCTCTAGCTTCTCTGCTTCTTGTTTTTTGAGATGCTTCTCGTTTTCAACAGTTGGGCTTGCTTTCTGGCCATTGTTAAGTTAACAGGTGATTGATTGGATAGTTGTTCCAAGGCTAACTTCGCTCTTTCCTGAAAGGACATTATATATTTCATCTTTTAAATGATTTTGCATTTACAAATATAAACAAAGATTTTACAGTTTCCTTTTCACGACTGAATTTAAAATGACCGCTAACGTCAGACTGTAAAAAA